>CAYMWM010000159.1:0-6419 GCA_964394185.1 uncultured Smithella sp. | reverse complement strand
GCATTCGTCGGCGCCACAATACTTATCATTTCTTTCAGTTCGGTTATGGGGGGACTGGTGCCTGTCAACTCGTACTGGTGGGAAACTTTCTGCTTCAATAAAACGTTTTCTTCCTGCAGGCGACCCAGACTTATGGCATTGTTGACCAGAATAATAATTTTATCCAGAGAAAGAGGTTTTTCTATGAAATCAAAAGCACCGAGCTTTGTGGCCTTTACGGCTGTTTCAATTGTAGCGTGTCCCGACATGATGATGACCATTAACCGGGAATTTATTTTTTTGATGGTCTTGAGCGTTTCCAGACCGTCCATGCCCGGCAACCATATATCGAGAAGCACCAGTTGGGGCATTTCCTCTTCGACAATTTTTATGGCTTCCTCACCACTGCCTGCTATCAGAACCTGATAGCCTTCATCGCTCAAAATAGCCTTCAGGGACTGGCAGATGCTTTCTTCATCGTCAACTATAAGGATCGTTTCTTTCATAGTCACTCATTTTTCTGATAAACGAATTTTTATTAACATATCACGAGAATGAATTCCAAAGCAAGCTTTGGGGTCCGTACTTTCCGGCCAGTCTCACTAACCCTGAGAAACCGGCAGATAAAATGAGACTATGGTTCCGGTCGGACTGTTGTCGGCAATACTTACCTGACCATGATGGTCGGAAATAATGGAACTGACAATGGCCAGCCCCAGGCCTGTTCCCGATTTCTTCGTGGAAAAATAGGGTTCAAATATTTTTCTCTTGGAACTGGAAGGAACGCCCGGCCCGTCATCCGCCACGGCCACACCAGCTCTGTGATGCTGCTCATCGTAAGTTATGGTAATTTCAATCCGTCCGTTGACCTTATTGATAGCCGCCACCGCATTATCCAGAAGATTGATCATGACTCTGTTAATTTGTTCTGCGTCCAGATCAAATCTGGGCAATCCCTCCGCTATTTTTAAATCAAAAGTTATATCTTTATGGGCATCCTGGAAAAGAAAAACAGCTTCAGAAACTACAGCATTTAAATCATTGGGGGCGGGAGTGGTCACCGGCATCCGCGCATAACGGGAAAATTCATTGACCAGATTTTTCAGAACTTCCACCTGATCAATAATGGTTTGAGTGCATTCCTTGAAGACAGAGCCATCCTCTCCCAGCTTATCTTCATATTTCCGCTGGAGCCTCTGCGCCGAAAGTTGAACCGGCGTCAGCGGATTCTTAATTTCATGCGCCATGCGGCGGGCGACTTCACGCCATGCGGCGGCGCGTTCCGCTTTCTGAAGTTGCGTCAAATCCTCGAAAACAGCAACAATACCGGAATCGTTACCTTCCTCATCCTGAATGGTTGTAATTGTCGCGAGAACATTAAGCGCCCTGTCTTTAAGCATAATTTCCAGCTGTTTTTCCAGAAAGCTCTCTTCTTTTTCCTTCATTTCCTCCAGAAATTCTTCAACAAGAGCTATATGTTCCGGCATCATCAGCTCCCGGTAATTGTGGAAAAGGACATTTTCAGCTTTGATATCGAACATTCTTTCAGCAGCACGGTTAATTGTTGTTATCATGCCGTTTTTATCGGCAGAAACGACACCGGCGGAAACATTGCCGAGGACCGTTTCCATATATTTGCGCCGCTGCTCCAGATTTATATTGGCTGCTTCCAGACTGTTTTTGCTCTTCTTCAAATCTACAGTCATCTGATTGAATGACTTTACCAGAAGTCCGATTTCATCATCGGCTTCGATATCAATCCTGCTGTCCAGGTCTCCCATGGTAATTCGGTTGGTGGCCTGAACAAGGTTCTGAATGGGCACGGTAATTTCCTTTGACAGAGTCAATCCGAACCATGTAGCCAGAAAGATGATAACCAGGGTTACGATGGATAAAGTAACCGTGTAATTTAATTTTATGGGTTTTTTCAAAAGCTCAATTTTTTGATACTGTTCTGAAGCACCGGCGATACCTTTCAATTTATCCACAAAACCTTTGGGAATCAGATAACTTACGGAAACACGTCCAATTACTTCCGACGGAACAGCGTAGGAAAAAACAGGCGCTATGCCAATAACGATATCCCCTTGATCTGTCGGCTCAACAATGGATTCTTCCTTGCCCGAATAAATATCTTCCATCATTTTTGCTGTCAGATCCACCGGAACTAGATCAGGGTGTTCTGTATCGGCAAAAACAATTTTGTCCTTTCTGAAATCGAAAAAGGTTTCAATCATACCCGCTTTATAATTTTTCTGCCGCTGGCCGACAAAACTTTTCAAATATTCCACCCGCTCTTTTTCATAGAGACGGTTTTTGGTAATTTCCGCGCTTAACTGACGGGCATTGAATTTGGCATGTTCCTGCATCTGCTGATAATACACCTGGGCTACTTCCAGGGAACGGTTTAAAGCATCGCCGATTTTAATATTGAACCAGAAATCAATGCTGTATGACAGGAAATTAATGGCAAATAAAAAAAGTAAAATGGTCGGAACAAGAGAAAGACCGACAAAAGCGGCCACCAGTTTCGTTCTGAGTCTGGAACCGATGACACCGCGGCGATGCTCGTAAAACAATTTGACAACATTCCGGATAATCAGAAACAGCAGCAAGACGATTAAAATGAAATTAATACTGGTTAAGCCAAAAACGAAAATGTTCGTGGAGAGGGGCAAATCGTATTTGTTGAAAAACCTGCTAGCTAACAGGGTAAATGCTATCGTCAATATGCCGACAATAACAATAATAATCAGCTCCCGACGGCGTTTTTTCAATTCATTTTCATCAATGACTTGCGGAATAGGTTTTTTTTTCATTAGTTAATAATGATTTTCGGTTAATGATTTGACGCAAAAATTATTTGCCTGCTAGTAGGTAAAATTCTGCCGGTACCACGATGTATCAAAATCCCAGAGCGAAACAAACAGGAAGATATTTTCCATATGCAAAGGCAGGCGAACCTTATCCATTTTTACTTTAATCAAAACGTAATAACTTCTGCCCTTAGTCAAAGAAGACATGGGGGTTGCAACGATGCCGTTGAAATCGGACATGGCTTTTTGCGCGCTTTCAAAATCGGAAAAAACAGCCGGCTCGCTTTTACCGCTGTAAACACTGAATGTTTTTTTAAGATTATCATATTTTATCGTGCGCCTGATTTTCTTTTCCGTTATTTTTCTGTCCCACAAAAAAGGTCTTTCCTCATGAACTTCAAGCGACATGGTGAAGTTTGTCGATATTCCGGCTAAAATAGCCAGTTCCATTTCCGGTTTAAAACCATTGATAAGGCGCGCGTATAAAAGGACGTTTTCAACGTCGTTGGTAATCAAAATATCCAGTATTTTAGGTTCGAGAGCGTAATTACGGGCGGGAAAAGATAAAATAATGACCGGTAAAATTAGTAAAATTAGACCCAAATATCTGTTTTTTAATTTTTTCATAAAAGCAGCTATTGCCTGATTCAGGGAATATATTTCCCCTCAAAATCAGGCCTCGGAACCATGATATCTATTAATTATAATAATATTAATAACTTAACAAACAAATTTAAGTGTTTTTTAAAAACAATACATTACGAAAGACGCATTTTCTCAAACATATAAATTAACGAATTATACTAAGAAACTAAGCGGTAAAAATCAAGATTAATTTGGATTAATATTGAACGGTGTCCAGGGTTCTAAAGGAAGGAAGTTTAAAAAAATGAAGTTTATTGGTTTCTTTTTTGTTAATATCGGTCACTATTTCCCAACAATCTTTTTTGGCCATCAGTTCCCGAAGCAGCAGGTTATTCAACCGGTGACCCGATTTATAGGCCACAAAATGACCAATGATCGGCATTCCCAGCAAAAACAAATCGCCGATGGCATCCAGTATTTTATGTTTTACAAAAACATTTTCAATGCGCTGTCCTTCTTTATTGATAATTTTCTTTTCATCAAGAACAATAGCATTCTTCAGCGATCCGCCCAGAGCCAGGCCTTTTGCCTGAAGGAATTCCAAATCCTTCAGGAAACCGAAAGTCTGGGCGGCGCATATTTCCTTTTCATAGATTTCATCCGAAAAGGTCATTTCGTATGACTGCCTGCCGATAACCGGATGCGGGAAATCTATTTCATACGTTATTTTAAGCACATCCGACGGCAGGAACATGGCAATGGAATCGCCGCTGGTCACCGAAACAGGTTTTTTAATCACCAGCATTTTTTTATTTTTCTTCTGCACATGGGTTCCCACTTCCTTGAGCATATTAACAAAGGGCAGCGCGCTGCCATCCATGACGGGAACTTCAAAAGAATCCAACTCGACAGTGGCGTTATCCAATCCCATGCCGCTGAAAGCCGAAAGGAGGTGCTCCACAGTAGAAACGGTGGCTCCGTTGGAACCAATGGTTGTCGCCAGCGTTGTTTCGCATACATTATCATAACGCGCGTGAATCGGTGCGGCATCCGGCAAATCCTTGCGGATAAAAACAACGCCTGTATCGGCAGGCGCCGGCTTTATCTTCATATTGATCTTACGGCCGGTATGTAAGCCTATACTGAAGCAGCCAATTTCTTTTTTTAAGGTACGCTGTAAATACATATTACTGGTCCTGATTTGTTGTTTTTCTTGCAGCAATTAGCATACCATTTCCAACAATATTTAATACAAAATATAAGTTATTGTATTAATTGATTATTTATATGATTTTTGCCGGAGAAAAATAGCCATTTCATATTCATGTGTGGCATAAATGCCACAGCTTGCGGTTATAAAATAATTAATTTAGATAAGGCTACTTATAATATCGTTCTTTCTCACTGTATATACAGCCGCAGTATGGCTGGCGATACATGCCCAATTCCTTTGATATTTTAACACCTTCGTTCCAACCGGCACGGAAATCCTGATAAAAAAAGAATATTCCAAGTTTTTTGCTTAAATCCTCCGCTATTTCCCGGATCAGATCATGTTTTTGATATTTGCTGTAAAGCAGGGTGGTTGTGAAACCGTCATATTTTTCCTTAATCGCCATTTGTGCCGTATATGTCAGGCGATCCCTCAGGCAGAAGGCGCATCTTTCTTCCTTTTTCAAACCGGCAACCGCCTTTAAAAATTCCTCCAGCGGATAACCTTCCTGCCAGATAACATTTAAAAATGTCTTCTCCGCATAATCTTTGAGAGTCTCACGACGCCTCTGAAATTCCTGATAGGGATGAATGTTGGGATTATAAAAGACACCCGTAATCTCATGCCCCTGAGTCCTTAATTCTTTCAGGGGATAGATTGTGCAGGGTCCGCAGCAGATGTGCATTAAGATTTTCATTTTATAATATAACCTATGGGACTGTTGATCGGGAATTCAGTTTTTATTTAAGAGCGAGTTTTTTATCCATATTTTAATTCCCATTTTTTGTCCCTAATACCAAATATTTTTCCCTCTCTTTATGCGATAGTATAATACAAACAAAGCTATAATCCATAAAACAATGGCTAAATATATTTTCCCTTCCTCATCCCAAATTTTCACTGTAAGAATATATATACCCACGAATAAAACAATAATTATGAGAGAAATTAAACCATTCTTCCATCCTTTCAAAATAAACATTCCAATGATTGAAAGAATGGAAATAGTTATCAGTGAGTATAAATACCATGTCATAACTGCTATTTACCTCCAATAAATGCAAGGGGAAAATATGGGTACACCATACTAGTATTCCACTTGTTTCAGGGCTGTTAACCGGGAGCGCATTCCCGTAGGGAGGCGCATATATAACAGACACTTTCCTTACCGGTAAAATCCGTAGGATTTTACAATATGTTCAGATGCAAGGCGCGCGAGTGTCGCGAAGTGAGGCGTACTTTTTGCGCACTATGCAACGACGCGAACGGAGCGCAACCCCGGCCTCCGCCGGGGTAAACTGTGCAGATAATCGTTTTTCAAAAGCCCTGCTAAAATATTTCGCCCTGACTAGAGCCAGTCGCCTTCAAACCAAAATGCTTATACGCCCGTGCGGAGGCGATTCTGCCCCGTGCCGTTCTTTGCAGGTAGCCTTCCTGAATCAGGTACGGCTCATAGACATCTTCAATGGTCACCCTCTCTTCGCCGATGGCCGCGGCAAGGCTCTCCACCCCGACAGGGCCGCCGTTGAATTTTTCGATAAGCGTCAGGAGCAGTTTTCTGTCCATCTGGTCGAAGCCTTTTTGATCGACTTCAAAGGCATCCAGCGCTTCGCGGGCAATTTTGCCGTCAATCGTCCCGTCGGACTTCACTTCGGCGTAGTCGCGGACGCGCTTGAGCAGGCGGTTGGCGATACGCGGCGTTCCACGCGCGCGTCCGGCCAGCTCACCCGCGCCGTCGGCGGCAAGTTTTACCCCCAAAATAGAAGCGGATCTTTTGATGATGACAGCCAGTTCCTGCGGTGTGTAAAATTCCAGACGGAAATGCA
>CAYMWM010000158.1:0-6419 GCA_964394185.1 uncultured Smithella sp. | reverse complement strand
AATATCCGCGAACTGGAAAATCTGACAGAGAGAATGATGCTTTTGGCGGAAAATAATCAGATTACTTTAAAGGAAATTCCATCTGAATATAAAGATGCAATTTATAAAGCACATGCAACACCGGCAGAAACCGATAAAAAACCTTTTAAGGCGTATATACGGAATCATACGGAAAACGTTGAGCGGCAAATGATCATCAGAAGTCTTGTAGAATCCGGCGGGAATGTGACACAGGCGGCGAAGAAAATGGGGGTCAGCCGCAAGGGTTTACAATTAAAAATGATTAAGTATAACCTGCGTAAAGAAACAACGTAAAGAAATAAATATCGAGGAGGATGAAGACATGAATTTCAAACTTACGGGTGTTGTTATTCTGGTTGTTTTTGCTCTTATTTTTGTGGCTCAAAATATCGATGTCGTAACAATCAGTTTTTTATTCTGGGAAATTTCCATGTCACGAGCGGTACTGCTTTTTTTCTCCCTGCTGACAGGTTTTATCATCGGCTGGCTTTTGCACAGCTATCTGTCATATCTTAAAGACAAAAAAGAATATTCCGATTTTAAAGATAAAATATAATCTGCTGATAACTTAATGAGCATATAGAAGAAGTTATTCACTTGCCGGATTGTCAGGATGAAAATAATTTCTCAGTCCGTCATAAATATTGAGAACAGCCCTGACATAAACATCGCTATGGTTGTAGGCATAAACAGCTTTATATTTGCTGTTGTCATCGTCAATATTTTTCCCCGATAACCCGCTATTATAAAGATAGTTTTCTACGCTAAAGATCGTGTCCTCTATGGAAAACGGATCTATATCATCATTGATTCCATTTGAATCTATAAAAAAGCGCTGCAGTGATGATGGAATAAACTGACCCCAGCCGATTGCCCCGGCATAGGAACTGGTGAAATACTGCGGCGGATGTCCGGTCTTTTGTGAAAATTTATACAGCGCTGTGATTTCACGAACGGAAAATTTTTTCCGGTCAGTGAAAACGTATTGAGAAACCAGCGAATTGAAGGCGTGGAATTTACCGCGCTGATGATTATCGGCAAAGTTTGTTTCGATGCCGATAATGGCTGCGATTAATTCTTTATGAATGCCATTCTTTGCTTCTGCGCGATTGAAAAACTTCAAGTACTTTTCAACAAAAGGTTTCCCTTTTTCGATTTTTGCATCCACGCCCATGCGTGCAAAGTACCAGGAGACGTCGTATATCTTATCCTGATCGATTTGTTTTTCCACGGCTTTCTTAAAACATTGGTCTATTTTGGGATAGGTATGGAATGTATTATGCTGAATCTGTTTATCGAACCATTCTCCGGGTACTCCATGTGAAATCAGATTCTGTCTTAGTTCCGCAATATTCGCAGAAATATCAGGAACTTTTAGAATTTCACTCGGTATTTCGGATTCGGCCCAAAGAGAATCATCGCAATAAAATGATTTGGTCTTGATTATCTGCTTATTTTGAGGTGAGCAGCCGGCAAACAGGAGAAATATTGCCACTATGATTATAAAATATCTGAAATGATTTTTTAACAAAATATAGATAATTATGCTTTTCCCCCTTCTGTAAAATTGTTACCAGATTGCCTTCCTATTGCTACAAGAGCGATGCTCATTTGTAAGATTTACTAGACAACTCATGAAATTGTCAAATCTTTTCGAGATTCTATTTCTCCATCATGGGAAACAATGGGTTGTTGAAAGACCCAATTGTTAAGGGCTGTTCACCGGGAGCGTATACTCGCACTGAGGCGCAAATATAAATAGCACTTTCCCTGCCGGTAAAATCCATAGGATTTTACAAAGCCCTTCCGGGCAAAACTCCATAATGTATTCTTGTAATCATGAAAATGTTGATGTATAAAACCGTTAGACAAGATTATTAAATCGGTACCAAACCATGCATTTAAAAGAAGTTACATTTCATTCCTTAAAATATCCTCAAAAAGACTGCTATCCTTTCAATCTGCCGCTTTTCCATAATACGAAACGGTTAACATTTGATATGCCGGTTACATTATTCGTGGGTGAAAACGGGACGGGGAAATCAACTCTGCTGGAAGCCCTTGCCGTAGCCTGTGATATTCATATCTGGCGTGATACGCAAAGAAGCAGGCCGGATTATAATCCCTACGAGGATAAATTATATCAGTATATATCGGTCGGGTGGGCAAATGGCCGTGTGCCCGGTTCTTTTTTTGGTTCAAAAGTATTTCAGTTTTTTGCCGAGTTGCTAGATGAATGGGCTGCGGCGGACCGGGGACAGTTGAGCTATTTCGGCGGGAAATCTCTGACCACACAATCACACGGGCAGTCACTGATGTCTTTTTTCCGCAGCCGTTACCGGATAAAAGGCTTGTATCTTATGGATGAACCGGAGACCGCGCTTTCTCCGCGTTCTCAAATCGAACTTTTAAATATACTGGAAGATATGAGTGCTGATGGTCATGCCCAGTTTGTTGTCGCCACCCACTCGCCAATATTACTGGCCTGTCCGGAGGCTTCAATCTATACATTCGATAAATCTTCCATTGAACACATTCAGTACGAGCAAACCGATCATTACCGCGTCTATAAAGACTTCATGATGGATAGAGACAAGTATCTTAAACAAAGCGGTAAAAAATAAAGGGGATATTTATGCTGACCAAACAGGATATAATAGAGGAAGCAAGACGGCTGAACTTTGCCGATATCGGGTTCACCGGTGCCGAACCATTCATGTCTCAAAAGGAATATCTATTGACAAGGCAGGAAGAATACGGATGGGCAGAGGCACTGGGATTAAGTCTGCTTGCAGGAACCGATCCCCAAAATATTCTTGCGGGTGCCAAATCCATCATCGTGGTGCTGGAGTCTTATTTTGAAAAAGCGTTCCCTCTGTCCATGGAGCGTAATTTTGGCCGATGCTATCTTGATGATGACCGGGTTACCAAAGATGGTCTGGCGATTAAAATCAAGGCTTTGAGAAAATATTTAAGGGAAGGCGGCATTGATTCAAAAGTTCCGTTTAATCTGCCGCACCGCTTGTCGGCAGCCCGCGCCGGATTGGGGACTTTCGGCAAGAATTGCCTTTTTTATGCAGGTCGTGTTGCCGGTGGAAGCTCATTTGTTTTTCCAATTGCTTTGGTTGTTGACCATGAATTTGCACTGGATGAACCAACGGTTGCTATCGGTTGTCCCGACTGGTGCCGTAACGCTTGCGTGGCGGCCTGTCCAACTCGGGCTCTTAAGGGAGATGGGAAAATCGATCCCCGCCGCTGTATCTCATTTTTAACCTATTATGGCGAAGGACTGACACCCATGGAATTGCGTGAACCGATGGGTTTGTATATTTATGGATGTGACCGCTGCCAGAATGTCTGCCCGCGCAATGTAAACTGGATTACAAAAGACAAACCGCAAAATCATCGTGTTGTTGCCAAGGCCGCCGATTTTGACCTCCCTTTGCTTCTGCATATGGACAAGCCGTATCTCCTGCAGAAAATCTGGCCGCATATGTTTTATATATCTCCTGATGACTTATGGCGCTGGAAGATGAATGTTGCCCGCGTGATGGGCAACAGCCTTAATCCGGCATATGTGAATGACCTTATCCGGGCATTCAGGGAAAATTCTGATGATCGTGTGAGATGCATGACTGCCTGGGCACTGGGGCGTATCGGCAATAAAGAAGCGATAACCGGCCTGAGAGAGCTTTTTAAAACCGGTAAAGGGCAGGTAAAGGAAGAAATCAATCAGGCAATCGAATCGGCTGCAGCAAAATTGTAAATAAAGAAATTATTCTTCAACCGAAATGTCGATAATTTCAACATTTCGCGTTCCACCGGGCGTTTGCACGCTGATTTCGCTACCGATACTTTTACCGATAAGAGCTCTGCCGATGGGAGACGTCACGGAAATTTTATTCTGGCTGATGTCGGATTCGTAGGGGCCGAGTAACTGGTATTTTATTTTTTCTCCGCTGTCTATGTCTTGCAGGCTGACATAACAACCAAATACGACTTTGTTGTTTGTTAATCCCTTCAAATTGATAATATTGGACATGGCGAGTTGATGTTCCAACTCCTGCATCTTTCCATAAAGAAAAGATTGTCTTTCCTTGGCGGCGGTATACTCGGCGTTTTCAGAAATATCGCCGTGTGCGCGCGCTACTTCAATATCGCGAACGTTTTCAGGAATGAAAACATTTTTTATCGTTTCCAGATCTTTTTTCAATTTTTCAAAACCCGCTTTGGTAATGGGTACTTTATCCATGATAACTCCAGCTTATTTTTCTACTCCTGACGTGATTTGTTTTAATAACAGGCAGGATGAATATGGAAATCTTGTTTAATAGAGAATAATTGCCCTGTCAAGAAACATTTAATGGTTCTAAATGTCTATTTATGCTATTTATGCCATAACAAACAATAAGGTTTTAAATAAAATTATGCTTGATAAATTTAATAGAGAAATCAACTATCTGCGTGTATCCATCACCGACAGGTGTAATCTGCACTGTGTTTATTGTCGTCCCAAAGAAGGAATTTCCCTTCAGGGTCATGAAGATATTCTGCGCTACGAGGAAATAATCAGGGTTGTGTCTCTTGCCGTAAAAATGGGATTGATAAAAGTGCGGGTAACGGGGGGAGAGCCGCTTGTCCGCAGGGGATTTGTCGAATTTATCGCTGCACTGAAAAAAATTGATGGTCTGAAGGATATCAGCCTTACAACCAACGGTATTCTACTGGAAGAGTACGCTCAAAAGATTTTCGCTGCCGGTGTAAACCGTATCAACATCAGTCTTGATTCTCTGGATAGAGATAAATATTTCAAGGTTACGAACGGCGGAAATCTTGATGCCGTTTTACGCGGAATTGCCCGTGCCGAAGAAGCCGGTTTCAACCCGATAAAAATCAACACAGTTCTGATTAAAGGTTTCAACGATAATGAAGTATTGGATTTTGCCATGCTGGCCGCCGAAAAACCGTTTCAGATCCGGTTCATTGAACTGATGCCGATGGGAAAAACTAGTCTGGGTCAGATCGGGGATTACATGCCGACATCGCAATTGATTGAAAAAATAAGTCAGAACTATGAATTGGATCAGTTGAAACACAAGAAACATAAATCAGACGGCCCGGCCAGAATTTTTAAAATTAAAGGCGGGCTGGGGGAGCTTGGATTTATCAATCCGGTCAGTGATCATTTCTGTACCACATGCAATCGTCTGCGTTTGACTTCCGACGGAAAACTCAGAGCCTGTCTGCTTACCGAAGCGGAAATTGATTTAAAAAAGGCATTGAGGGAAAAATGCTCTGATGCGGAATTGGAAAAACTGATATGGGATGCGGTATTGTTAAAACCAAAAAAACATGAAGTGGTTTGCACTGACAACAGCCTGAAAAAATGTTCCCGGATTATGTCGGAGATTGGCGGTTAAAAAACGTTAATCAAAGAGATACATTTTAAAAAAAATAATGTATAATTATAAGGGTTAAAATTAAAAGATAATATCGGGTTAAGCTGCAAGGCGAGCTCCCTATAAATTTTTCATTGTATGTGCTGTGAACGTTAAAGCAGGAGCAAATCGAATGTTTTCCGATAAGAAATCATCGGGATTTTCCGACAGGCAGTTGAAAACGCCCAGAAGCAAATATATTTTTTCGCGTCAGAAGGAACTTGTTCTGGATTTAATTACCCCTCTGGCAGGAGAAAGGCTCTTGGACATAGGCTGCGGTACCGGCGACAACATGCAAATCTTTGGTGAAAAATGGTGCTCCCTAACGGGAATTGATTCCTCCAGAGAAAAACTGGAAGAAGCCCGCAAAAAGCATGGAGACCGCGCCGAATTTATCATGGCCGATCCGGAAGACATCCCCTTTTCCGACAACGAATTTGACATTGTCACCATCATAAATTTTATCGAAATTGCCCGTAATCCGCAAAAAGTCATTGAAGAAGCGGTCCGCGTCTGTCGCAGCCGCGTCTTTATAGGATTTTTAAATAACTATTCCCTTTTCGGGACAAGACAAAGCTTAAAAGAAACGTTCGGGTTTATTCTTTCCAAAAAAATGCGTTTCTATAGTTTTCCCGCAGTAAAACATATCGTGGAAGATATAGCCGGAGATACCGTCATGAAATGGGGTAGCGTGCTTTATTTCCCGGGGATTGTTTACGACTTTTTTGAAGAAATGGAAGAAATGTTTCCACTGAGAAAAAATCCCTTCGGCGCATTTGTCGGTATTACGTTTCCCGTCAAATATACTTACCGGACGGCGCAAAGTCCGGTTGTCAATTCATTTAAGTTAAATAACGCCAATGCACGTAATGCGGCGCCGGAAGTCGTGCGGGATATGTTGAGGCCTTCGCATAAATGATTAAAGAAGCAATGCTGTACGAAAAACTTGACAGGCAGGTA
>CAYMWM010000157.1:0-6426 GCA_964394185.1 uncultured Smithella sp. | reverse complement strand
CAGATTCGCCGTTACAACGACGGAGAAATACGCTGGATTCATGGAGTCGGCGACCTGGAACTGGATGATATGGGGAATCCTGTGCGCCTGATCGGCACGGTGCAGGATGTCACCGAACGCAGAAAAATCGAAGAAGATATCAGAAGTTCCAATAAACAGCTGGCAGACATTATCGAATTTTTCCCCGATGCCGTCATGGTTTCCGACAAGGACAAGAAAATCATAGCGTGGAACCGTGCCATGGAAGAGATGACCGGCATATCCAAAACAGAGATGATCGGCCAGGATCATCACCAGATATCCGTTCCATTCTACGGTGAACCCCGTAATTTCCTGATTGATTTACTCCTGATAGATGACCGGGATGTGGAAGCAAAATACTCCGGCGTTAAACGCTTTGGCAATGTCATCGAGGCCGAAACATTCACCCCGGCGCTCTTCAATCACAGGGGAGCCCATGTCTTTGCGAGAGCCTGTACCCTTTACGACAATCATGGCAACCTTGTCGGAGCCATAGAATCGATCCGGGATATCACAGAAAGCAAAGAAGCGCATGAACGATTACGCAAGGAAGAAGAACGTTTTCGAATCCTTACCGAACAGTCATCAGACATTATCGTTCTCGTCGACAAAGAAGGAAAGATTGTTTACGAAAATCCGGCTGTGGAAAAAATTCTGGGAATTAAATTTCAGGACAGAGCCGAGCAAAACGCATTTATGAATGTTCACCCCGACGATTTAAATCGTCTTAAAGAACGTTTTGAAAAAAGGATAATGGGAGCAGAGGCTTTGCCCGGAAAACCTGAAATACGTCTTTGTCATATTGACGGCACCTGGCGCACGTTTGAGATTGTCGCCAATACGCTGCGAAAGGGCAATACCATTGAAATGCTCATAGCCAATTTGCACGATATTACCGAACGCAAGGAGGCGGAAGAAAAACTGCGCATGCAGGAACAACTATTCAGGACGCTTGCCGAACAATCTTCGGACATCATCGTCTTAATCAACCGGGAAGGAAACATTCTCTATGAAAATCCCGCCATCGAGAGACTTCTGGGATACAACCGCGAAGCCAGAGTCGGAGCCAGCACCTTTGAAAATGTTCATTCCGATGATATGAAAAATATTATGGAAATTTTCCATAAACTGATCAGTGACATAGAAGCGCCCCTGCAATTCACGGAAGTGCGTATCCACCATATCAACGGAACCTGGCGCCACTTTGATCTTGTGGCAAAAAGCCTTGTCCACGATAGTATCATCGAATCCGTTCTCGTCAATCTCCGCGACATTACCGAGCGCAAAATGGCCGAAGAAGAAATCATGCGTCTCAATGAATCGCTGGAACAGCGTGTTCGCGAACGCACGGCCGAACTGGAAGCCTTCTCTTACTCGGTTTCGCACGACCTGAGAGCTCCGCTGAGGACGATTCACGGATTCGGCCAGGCGCTTCTGGAGGACTATTACGATAAACTGGATGAACAGGCCAAGGGTTATCTGGGAAGAATAAGAAGAGCCACGGAAACCATGAGCGATCTGATTGAAGACATGCTGAAATTATCCAGAATATCCCGCACGGAAATGGATTTTGTCCGGGTGAATCTCTCCCATATGGTTAAAACGATAGCGGATGAATTGAAGAAAACCCAGCCTCAGCGGACTGTCGGTTTCATCATCGCCGAGAATGTGGAGGCTTTGGCGGATTTGAGGCTGATGCGAATTGTTTTTGAAAATCTTCTTCTAAATGCATGGAAATTTACGGAAAAAAATGATAAGACTGAAATCGAATTCGGCATAACGAGTGAAGCAGACAAGAAAGTATATTTTATCCGGGACAACGGAGCAGGATTCGACATGGAATACGCCGGTAAACTTTTCGCGCCTTTTCAGCGTCTGCATAATGCCGATGAATTTGCCGGCACGGGAATCGGCCTGGCAATCGTAAAACGCATTATCACACGCCACGAAGGCAGAATCTGGGCAGAGGCAAAAGTCGGCGAAGGAGCAACCATTTATTTCACGCTGGATTAAAAAGGAGATACTCATGTTCATACACAAAAAAGTATTGCTGATTGAAGATAATCCCGATGATATCGAACTGACGCTTCGGGCGTTCAAAAAAAACAATATCGCCAATGAAATCATCGTAAAATCCGACGGGGCGGAAGCGCTTGATTATTTCTTCGGAAAGGACGGAATCGCGCTCAAAGATAAGGAAGAATTTCCCATATTAATTCTGCTGGATTTAAGACTTCCGAAAATCGAAGGCATTGAAGTGCTGAAAAAACTTAGGGGAGATGAAAGAACAAAGCTCATTCCCGTCGTCATACTGACATCATCCAAAGAACCTTCCGATCTTCTGAGTTGCTACCGGCTGGGATGCAACAGCTATATCCGCAAGCCCGTAGATTTTACGCAATTTCAGGATATGGTGAAACAACTCGGATTTTACTGGCTTATTATGAATGAAGTCCCCTGCCAGGACAGTCAATGACCGATTGATAATTCCAGTTTCCACCGGTTAAAACAGCCGGGACGTTTCCTCCATGTTGAATTCAAGGAAATTCCCTGAAAATTCAATCCCCGCAATCATTAATGATAATCGGGAATCTTTTAACCTTTTTTCCCATTGCCAAGAGCAAACGAATATGCTAAAAACCCACGGTCATATTTGTGGATATAAATTATGGAAAAAATTACAGCAATTCGCGGATTTAAAGACATTTTACAGGAAGACGCCCTTCTCTTCAGTCAGGTTGAATCGCTAGCCCGCCAAGTATTTGATTCCTTTGGTTTTAGGGAAATCCGTGTTCCCGTTATCGAAAAAACGGAGCTTTTCAAACGAAGCATCGGTGAAACCACCGATATTGTCGAAAAGGAAATGTACACGTTTGCCGACAGGGACAATGAATTGATAACCCTGAGGCCGGAAGCCACAGCTTCCGTTATCAGAGCCTATATTGAACACAATATGTCCGCCGCGGAACAGGTTACCAAGCTTTTTACCATCGGTCCGATGTTCCGCCGCGAAAGGCCGCAGAAAGGCCGTTTCCGACAGTTCAATCAGATTGACGTGGAGCTCTTTGGTGAAGACAAGCCCCAGTCCGATGCGGAAGTCATTTTTATGCTGATGCATTTCCTGATCAGCGCCGGCCTGAAAAACCTGGAACTTGAAATCAATTCTCTCGGTTGCTCTTCCTGCCGCCCCTTATTTTCCCGTGCGGTCATTGATTTCCTGAAAGGCAATGAAAACAGACTTTGTTCCGACTGCCAAAGACGCATTCATACCAATCCGCTCAGGGTCTTTGACTGCAAGGTGGAAACCTGTGCGGCGGCTATTGCCCAGGCTCCGGTCATTCTTGATTTTCTGTGCGCTGACTGTGACAGTCATTTTACGAAGGTAAAATCCCTGCTGGATGAATTGAATATATCCTTTGCCGTTAATTCGAGGATGGTGCGTGGACTGGATTACTATACCAAAACGGCGTTTGAAGTCAAAACGAACGATCTGGGCGCGCAAAACGCTGTCGCCGGAGGCGGCAGATACAACGGCCTCGTCAGCTTTCTGGGCGGGCCTGAAGTTCCGGGCATCGGCTTTGCCGTGGGATTTGAACGTCTCGTATCCTGCCTGCCCCGGGAAGAAAATAATAAATTCAGGACGGATGTATTCATTGCGGCCCTCGGCGCCGGGGCGCAGAATCTTGCCTTCGGACTGACCAACGCGTTGCGCCGCGAAGGCGTGTCCGCTGAAATGGATTACGGGGATAAAAGCCTGAAGAGCCAGATGAAAAAAGCGGACAAACTAAACAGTTCCTTCGCCCTCATTTTCGGCGACAAGGAAATCGGAGAAAAACAGGTTCTGTTGAGAAACATGCGGACCAGAGAACAGCAGACTCTCCCCCTTGACGAAGGGGTTCTGCAGTCTATAATAAAAATCATTAAAGAGAGGTAAACGAGTTTTGGCTGATTTTTTAACAAAAGATAAAAGGACGCATTACTGCGGAGAATTGAATATTTCCCATACGGATCAGGAAGTCATTCTGATGGGCTGGACGAACCGCCGTCGCGATCACGGCGGGGTTATCTTTGTGGACCTGCGAGACCGTGAAGGCATCGTGCAGGTGGTTTTCAACCCCGACGCGGGAGGAAAAATTCACAGCGACGCGCATAAAATCCGTTCCGAATACGTTCTGGCGGTCAAAGGCAAAGTCCGCAAAAGGCCTGAGGGCATGGAAAATCCCGAGCTTTCATCGGGAGGAATCGAAGTTATCGTATCCGATCTGGAAATTCTTAACGAATCGAAAACCCCGCCCTTTTCCTTTGACGACGAGGAAATTTCGGAAAACGTCCGCCTCAAATACCGTTATCTGGACCTGCGCCGTCCGGCGATTCAGAAAAATCTTTTTTTGCGAAGCAAACTGGCCGCCGCGACGCGCCGATATTTCGACGAAAACGGTTTTATCGAAGTGGAAACACCGTTTCTGGGCAAGAGCACGCCGGAAGGCGCCCGCGATTATCTGGTGCCCAGCCGGATTTACAAAGGCATGTTTTACGCCCTGCCCCAGTCGCCGCAGATTTTCAAACAGCTGCTGATGGTTTCCGGGTTCGACCGTTATTATCAAATCGTCAAATGCTTCCGTGACGAGGATTTACGCGCCGACCGTCAGCCGGAATTCACACAGATCGACGTGGAAATGTCTTTTATCACCGAAGAAGACATCATGAATATGATGGAAGGCCTGATGAAATCCATCTTCAAGACCTGCCTGAACAAGGATCTCACCCTGCCCCTGCCCCGTCTGACCTATGCGGATGCTATCAGCCGTTACGGCAAGGACAATCCCGATATCCGTTTCGGCATGGAAATCGTCGACCTCACCGGCATTGTGAAAGATTCGGGATTCACGCTTTTCGCGGAAGTCGCCGCTTCCGGCGGCGTCATCAAAGCCATCAAGGCCGAACAGGCCTCGGCTCTTTCCCGCAAGGATCTGGACGGGCTCAAGGATTTCGTGGCCATTTACGGCGCCAAAGGACTGGCCTGGGCCAAGGTCAATGCTGCTGACTGGACGTCGCCCATTTTCAAATTCCTCAAACCCGGGGAAGTATCAGGCATCGCCTCGGCCATGAACGCCAAAGAGGGTGATATCATCTTCTTTGTGGCGGACACACCCAAGATCGTTTCCGACTCGCTGGGCAATCTGCGTTTGAACCTCGGCAAAAAGCTGAAACTGATCAATCCGGACGCTCTGGCGTTCACGTGGATTACGGAATTTCCTCTGATGGAATATTCGGAATCCGAAAAACGGTTTGTTTCAACGCACCATCCATTCACGTCTCCGTTCCTGGAGGATCTGCCTTTGATGACCACCCATCCGGGCAAAGTCCGCGCCAGGGCCTATGATCTCGTGCTGAACGGTTCCGAAATCGGCGGCGGCAGTATCCGTATCCATCACAAAGACGTGCAGGCGCGGGTTTTCAGCGCGCTGAAACTGAGCGACGAAGAAGCCCGGCTGAAATTCGGATTTTTGCTGGATGCTCTGGAGTATGGCGCTCCGCCTCATGGAGGACTGGCCTTCGGACTGGACAGGCTCACCATGATTATGACCGGGGCGGAATCCATACGGGACGTCATCGCTTTTCCGAAAACACAGAAGGCATCCTGTTTGATGACCGACGCACCTTCCAAAGTCAGCATAGAACAATTGATGGAGTTATCGTTGAAGATTGTTTAATTACTAAGGATTGGAGAGAATGATGGCCAAAATTATTAAAAGGGGAAAAACGACTGTCAAAAAAAGCAAAGGGATTAAACAGTTTAAACTCATAGATCCAGCCAAGCCGAATTTATATAAGGATATTTTTCCTTACTCTGAAGTGAGCAAAATCGTCTTCGACAACAAGACCGTCCCGTTGCGCCCGGCCAAAGAAATTTTCATCACGGACACGACCTTTCGCGACGGCCAGCAGTCCCGGCCTCCCTATACGGCGGAACAGATTGTCAGCGTATTTAAATTACTCAACAAACTGGGCGGCCCCAACGGCGTCATCCGTCAGACGGAATTTTTTCTCTACAGCAGAAAAGACAAGGACGCTGTGGAAAAATGCCTGGAACTGGGTCTTCCTTTCCCCGAAATCACCAGCTGGATCAGAGCGGCAAAGGAAGATATCCCCCTGGTAAAGTCCTTCGGTTTAAAGGAAACGGGGTTGCTGACTTCGGTTTCCGATTATCATATTTTCCTCAAGCTCAACAAAAAAAGAAAAGAGGCCATGGACAGCTATCTGGGCATCGTAAAATCCATTCTGGATCTGGGAATCGTTCCCCGCTGTCATTTTGAAGATATTACCCGTGCCGACATCTACGGCTTTTGCGTTCCTTTCGCGCAGGAGCTGATGAAACTCAGGGAAGAAAGCGGCATGGACGTC
>CAYMWM010000156.1:4553-6462 GCA_964394185.1 uncultured Smithella sp. | reverse complement strand
GCGGTATTTCCGTGACGTCTTCGGTTATGAAATTCGAATACGCGGATTGCGAAATCAATCTTCTGGACACACCGGGCCATCAGGATTTTTCGGAAGACACTTACCGCGTGCTCACCGCTGTGGACAGCGCGCTGATGGTTATTGACGGCGCCAAAGGCGTGGAAACGCAGACGCAAAAGCTCATGGAAGTGTGCCGCCTGCGCAATACACCCATCATAACCTTCATCAACAAACTCGACCGCGATTGTCTAGCTCCGCTGGACATCCTGGCGGATATTGAAGATAAGCTGCAGATTGAATGTTCGCCTCTTTCCTGGCCCATCGGCATGGGCAAACGCTTTAAAGGCGTTTACAACATCTATGATAAAAAGCTGCATTTGTTCACCCCGGGAAAAGCACGTCGGACGGATGAGGGAGTTATCATTAATGATTTATCCGACCCGCTGCTTGATGAATTACTGGAGAGTCAGGCGGGTGAGTTGCGGGAGGAAGTCGCCCTCTTGGAAGGCGCGGCCAATCCGTTTGATCTGAAGGAATACCTGAAGGCCAGCCAAACGCCTGTTTTCTTCGGCAGTGCGATTAATAACTTCGGCGTGAAGGAACTTCTGGACGCCTTTGTGGAAATTGCCCCGCCGCCCGAAGCTAGACCAACGACAACAAGGGAAGTCAATCCCGACGAAGACGAATTTTCCGGCTTTGTTTTTAAAATCCAGGCCAACATGGACCCGGCGCACCGCGACCGCATCGCTTTTATGCGGATCTGCTCGGGACAATTTCAGCGCGGCATGCGCGTCATTCATCACCGGATAGGCAAGGAAGTTTCGCTCGCCAACGCCACGATTTTCATGGCGCAGGACCGTACCAATATCGAGGAAGCCTATCCCGGCGACATCATCGGCCTCCACAATCACGGCACGATAAAAATCGGCGATACTTTCACGCAGAAGGAACCGCTTAAATTCACCGGCATTCCGCATTTCGCGCCGGAGCATTTCTGCCGGGTGCGCCTGAAAGACCCTTTGCGCATGAAACATCTGCAAAAAGGATTGGTGCAACTCTCCGAAGAGGGAGCCATTCAGGTTTTCAAGCCGCTCTGGGGCTCGGATAATATCCTGGGCGCGGTAGGCGCTCTGCAATTTGACGTCACCATGTCGCGTCTTCAGGACGAATACAGCGTTTATGCCGATTATGAAAAAACCGATTACGCCGCCGCCCGCTGGGTGACCTGCGACGATCCCAGAATAATGGAAGATTTTCAAAAGAAGAATCAGACCAACCTTGCTCTCGACACGGAAGGGAATCTTGTCTACCTGGCGTTGAGCGAATGGCGCCTGTCCCACACCGCGGAAGAATGGCCGAAAGTTAAATTCCATAAAACCATGGAAAAAGGCTGAATTTCGCACACCCACACAGGACATTAATAGTTTTCAAACTGTGTGCGCCTGATAATATCATCCTGCACAGGTCGTCCCAAATCATTGAAATAAGCGGAATACCCCGACACGCGCACAACCATGTCCGCGTACATCTGCGGACGCTGCTGCGCGTCCTTCAGGGTTTCGCTGTCCACGACGTTGATTTGCATGTGCATGTTGCAGTTGACTATAAAGCTCTTTAGCAGAGCGATGAATTTTCCCTTCCTTTCCGCCGTGGAAAACATCGAGGGACTTAGCCTGATATTCAGAGAGCTGCCGTTGGTCATTTTTTCATAGGGCAGGTGGGCGTTAGAATTCAGGACACCAATCAACCCGTTGCGCTCGGTGCCGTTAACGGGCGACGAACTGTTGGAAACTGGTTCGCCGGCCAGCCGTCCGTCAGGCGTTGCCCCCAGCATCATACCGTCGAGTACGTGCATCCCATAAGAGAAAAATCCCGGCCGGAAATATCCTCCCCGTACAAGACTCCATGC
>CAYMWM010000156.1:0-4543 GCA_964394185.1 uncultured Smithella sp. | reverse complement strand
CTTGACAACCTCTTCGCAAAACTGATCGGCCACCCACCGGGCCATATCGTCAGCTTCCTTTGAATCGCATCCATATTTAGGAGTTTTATGAATTAATTTTTGTCTGAGAACTTCATTGGCCCTAAAATTGGATCTCAGGGCCAAAAGCAAATCTGCCATGCTGATCCATTTTTCTTCAAAAACGGCTTTTTTGATGGCCATGAGAGAATTTGCCGTTGTGGCAAGACCTCTCGCGCTGAGAGAGCCAAAATTATACTTTACGCCGCCCTCAGTCATATCCATTCCGCTGTCCAGACATCCCTCCAAAGTCAATGAAACATAGGGATTATGGAAACGGTCACGGTAAATTTCGTCCTTCAGATTGACACACCGGGCCATGAACGCAACAATGTGGGCCATCTGTTTTTTATAGACTTCCAGCACATCGTCAAACGAACGGATTTTTTCCGCATTGCCTGTTTTCGGGCCGGCTTGGCGGCCTATCATGAAAATTTTCCCATTGTTCAGGGCCATTTCCAAAGCACCGACAAGAGAAATGTCATTACCCGCGGTGCAGGCATAGGTATTGCCGGAGCTGGTCGGTTCCACGCAGCCGACAATGGAATAGTCCCGCGCTTCCTCCAGAGAGCAGCCGGTTTCCAATTGGGACGGGATAATAGCCTGGTCGTTGAAAATGGCCGGCCCATTCGTGCGGGATGTCAGTTCGGTGACTTTCCCCAGAAATTCCGGCGACGATTGGGAATGTATTCTTATGGCGAATGAATTACTCATGCCCTTGATGTCTCCCGCAGCCTCCATAAAGATAAGCGTTAGTTCGTTTGCAGAGTCCTTCCCCTCACGATCGACTCCGCCAATGGTGACCGCTTCATTATCGGCGCCCAGCTCGGAGCCGGTTTGCTTGGCGAAGGAGGGCAGGATATAGAGATTGCAGCTGAGCTTGATGAGCAGATCCGCGATGAGCGCTACGGCAAACTCTTCGCTTATAGCTCCGGTTTCCATGTCCCGCTTGAAGAAGGGATACAGGTACTGGTCGGGCCTTCCAATGGCAAAATTTCCGACAACACCAAAGCTGATGATAGCCATCACCTGAGTGAACCACAGGAACTGAACAGCTTCGTAAAAATTGCGGGGCGTCTCCCACGGCACGTGGCTAAGATTACCGGCCATGGCCAGCAATTCCTGCTTCCGGCGGTTGTCCGTCTCTTTTTCGGCCATATCGGAGGCCAGGCGCGAGAACCGGTCAGCAAACCGCTTTACCGCGTCGCAGGTAATAATCACCGCATCGTAAAAAGCGGTTTTCCCGGCATCTTCGGCGTGAAGAGACTTTTTCTGAAGGGCTGTTTCTTTGATCCCACGAAAACCCTTTTCGATGACATTGTTGATGCCCAGAACCAGGTGTCCCTGAACATCCATGACATTGTTGACCAGATTGGGATTATTTAAGGCTACTTCCGTTTTTGCCCTGAAAATATCACGTCTCCGGCCCACCAGAAATGGACGTACGGTTTTGGCCAATTGCGATGTGCCGAATGCACGGACACGGCGCGCGTGGGCAAAAGGTCCCATTGAAAATCCCAGTATAAGACCGTTCTTTGCCCATGCCTGTTCTTTGTAATAGCGCACAGATCTCTTTTTCCAGTAGGGAAGAATGTCTTCAAAAAGCTCCTTTTTTTCACTGCCGGATATCTGAAACGGTTTATAGGACCGGTGCGTAATGTCGTGCATATACATTTCCAGAATAGCGTTGAATTCACCGCGCTCTATGGGAAGGACCGTAGCCACCAGTTTGCTGGAACGATTGCCGGCGAGCAGTTCCTCGGGCAGAATGTACTGGGTCATAGTATCCAGGGTCCGCTCCAGCGCTTTGGCTGCTCTCAGGGAGGGGTGCATTCCTTTTGTCTCCCTATAGACCTGCGTGTAACATCGGGCCCGTTCCAGGCAGATTTCATAAGGCGCATCGACAATTTTTTTCTTTAAAGCCTGAGTTCTCTCTTGAAAAGGGATGGATGGCGCATCCATGGGAAAAGGCATTTCTGCTTTATGCAATGCTGTTTGTTCCATATTCTTCTCTCTTTCAATCGCAGGATATCTGTTTTAGTTGGGGGATTGACATAATAATAACCGAATAATCTTGGTAAGGCAAGAAATTTGCGTCACAATATTCAAGACTATAAAAATTGAAAAACCGATTTTACTATACAGAGCAGAAACAAAATATTAATTGAAGTTTTCCCTAATTTAACGTAACAGTTTTGCCGTGAGCATGAGATGATCCGAAAAATGGGAGGCCGTTTTGCGTACAGTTTCCATTGTTTTTTCGGGGCATATGAAAGACAACCCCAATATCAGGAGGAAACAAAAATGAATAACGCCGGCACATCCAAAATAACGGATATTAAAGTAGATCCCAATAATCTATACAAGGAAGAAGCTTTCACCGACTTGACCTTTGCCACCATCAGACGACTGACACCGGTTAAGATTGACGGCTCAATTGATGAAAGCAGGGCGCCGATTTTTACGGGCATGACCCAGCTTATGTCGCCCAACGGCCCGATTCCCGTTCAATGTCTTATCGAAGGGGCAAAAACGCTCAGTGAAGCGGCTGACAAACTGCCCGAAGCGATTGAAAAAACGGTTCAGGCGATGGTTGCTGAAGCGGAAGAAATGAGACGTCAGGAGGCATCGAAAATAGTCATTCCCGGCCAATAACCATATTGCATTCCGCGGCGAACTTTGTTGGCACAGCCTGTCCCGGCGCAGGCCGGGATCGTCGGCTTCCTCAACATATTAAGAATACGCCTGCGGAGCCTACTCCTTGCCCCATTGCAGTGGGACAGTTCAACTAACAAATTACAGTTAACTTCATCCCTGTAATTCGAGTTTCACTGCCGCCGCGTTATCCTTTGAATGCAACACGGTTAAAATATTTTCAAGGCAAAACTATTTTAACCTCTTATCCATTCCTGTAAAACCGCAATCCGGCTGGTAGCAGGTAACGTTGAGAAATTCGCATTTCTGTTTACAGGAAGGACATACTTCCGGCGGTTTTATTTCGGTAATGGTGTTGCCGCAATTGCTGCATTTCCAGGTATTTTCGGATACTTGTTGTTTGTTGTCTGCCATTGCCGTATTTTCTCCTTATTTTTATTTTCGTAAATCCGATAGAAAAACAACAGGATAGACATTTTTTTACATTAGTTACGAATGTACTTGATATTATACCCCACTTTCGGTAAACGAGTATACTAATTTTTTCCGGGGCAAAATAATGCCGAAAAACACAAAGTCAAATGATCTTGCAGGATTAACCTTGCTGGGGAGGGCGGCCAAACCGGTGCGCAGGCTGGAAACTTTTCCCAATCATAATGACAACCGGGATTATATGGTTACGCTGCAAACGGAAGAATTCACTTGTGTTTGTCCCAAGACCGGCCAGCCGGATTTTGCCAAAATAAAAATCCAATACATCCCGGATAAGAAGATTATCGAATCCAAATCATTGAAATTATATTTGTGGTCATTCCGTGACGAAGGTGTTTTTCATGAACATGTGACCAATATAATCCTCGATGATCTGGTCGCAGCGTTGAAACCGCGTTGGTGCAAGGTAAGCGCGGAATTTGCCATTCGCGGCGGTATCGGAATAACCGTGGATGCGGAGTATAAAAAATAGTGAATCCCCTGATAAGGAAAGGAAAATAAATGGGAAAACGAACAGATATAAAAAAAGTGTTGATTATCGGCTCCGGGCCTATCGTCATCGGACAGGCTTGTGAGTTCGATTATTCGGGAACTCAGGCCTGCAAGGCTTTGCGCAAGCTCGGTTACAAAATCGTGCTGGTAAATTCCAATCCGGCAACGATTATGACCGACCCGGGCATGGCCGACGTCACTTATATTGAGCCTCTCAATGTGCAGACCATGACTGAAATCATCGAAAACGAAAAACCGGACGCTATCCTGCCCAATCTGGGTGGCCAGACCGGCCTGAATCTGACTTCAGAACTATATCGTAAAGGGGTACTGGACAAGCACGGTGTGAAGGTCATCGGTGTTCAGGTTGACGCTATTGAGCGCGGCGAGGACAGAATCGCCTTCAAGGAAATGATGAATAAACTCGGTATCGACATGCCCGAGAGCGAACCGGCCACTTCGGTGGAAGAAGCGGAAAAGATTGCCGCAAAAATGGGATATCCGGTTGTCATCCGCCCGGCCTATACCATGGGCGGCACAGGGGGCGGCATTGTTTATAATCTGGAAGAGCTGCGTATTATCGCCAGCCGCGGAATTTCAGCAAGCCTCATCGGCCAGATTCTGATTGAGGAATCTGTTATCGGCTGGGAGGAACTGGAACTGGAAGTTGTCCGAGACGCAAAAAACCAGATGATTACTGTCTGTTTTATCGAAAACGTTGACGCGATGGGCGTGCACACAGGAGATTCCTTCTGCACGGCGCCCATGCTGACGATTTCCTCAGAACTCCAAAAACGTTTACAGAAATATTCTTACGATATTGTTGAGGCCATTCAGGTTATCGGCG
>CAYMWM010000155.1:0-6524 GCA_964394185.1 uncultured Smithella sp. | reverse complement strand
CAGAATCTGCTTGCTGCCGAAGGCGTGGATACGGTCTGCTACAAGAGAAACTTATGGCATTATGTTCCGAACTGGGAACATTTTCTGGCGAAGTCCACGGCCAATTCGAAGAAATATCCCTTTACCAATCCGTCCTACAAGGGCAAGGTACAGTACACCAGGGAAAGCATTCCTTACGCCGAAAATATTCTGGGACGCACGCTGGTGATGGGTATATCCGTGAAGATGAGTACTGAAAAACTGGATGCGATCCGGAAGGGAATTGAAGAGGCGGCGAAAAAGCTTTAACCTGTAAAGTTGGTAAATATTTTAATTGCAGGTGTGAATCATACCGGAAAATGGCGAGTTGCTTGTTGTTCAGTGAGGGAACAGTAAGCAGCTCGCTTGTTTATTGTGCCGATGTCTAGGATGGAAAGTTCCATCAGGGGCACAAACCCTTAATAATCAGAGTGAATAATTCACCGGATATTTTTTCGATATCGGGATTAGTGCGCCTTCTTTTTTTTAAGATAAAATAATAGTAAGCAAGCCGCATGTGCGCGCCGGTAATAATGTTGGCGTTAATTTCAACATCCAGATCTTTCCGGAAGAAACCCGCCTGGACACCTTTTTCCAATTCGTCGCTGACGTATTTCAGCATCCGCTGTTCAAAATTATCAATATACTGTTTGAAAATTTCGTTGATGCCCGGAGCGATACGAAGATAAATATTGCACAGATGTTCATTTTGTTTGAAAAAAAGAAGACTCCGGTTAATCACTTCCTGAAAGTAGGTTGCCAGATCTTTCGGACCCTGATCCGCCGTGATGATAAAGACAACCTTTTCCCATTCATCGAGAAATCTCTCCAACGTTGCGATAAAGAGCTCCTCCTTGTTTTTAAAATACAGGTAGAAAGTGCCCTTCCCTATTTTTACCTCGCGAAGAATGTCTTCCACATGGGTCTCGTAATAACCGTTGCGGGCAAAAAGTTTGGTTGCCCCGTCAAGAATCTGATTTTTTCTTAATTCGGCCTTCATGTTCAATCCCCTGATTGTACGGCGGTTTTCGGTATCCCCGTAAATTTCCCTTGACTTTATTACATTTTATGCAGTATGTCAATACATAATCAGACCTGACATGTCAGGTCTGATTATGGGAACAAGACACCGATATTTTCGATAACTAAAATGAAATAGGCGCAAAGACGGATTGATTGACATCAAAACTAATTCAAGCAGACGCCTCAAAAGGCTTGTTTGTATGATCATAAGGAGGGGAGCAATGAAAGCATCAACAAAGGTTCTGATGGCTAAACACGGATGGAGGTATGACCGCGCAATCCATAATTATCTTTACTTCGTTTTCTATTACCCGTACGTCAGGTTTGTATATTACCTGTTTAAATATCTTTCAAAATATTTATCATGGTGCACGCCGCTCAAACCCATTGTGAGGATGGCTTTGAACAGATACCACGCAAAAATCCTGTCCGGCTCGGATGTGACCAAGATAGTGACTCTCAACGAAAACGTAAGTGCCATTTCTGAAAAAAACAAAAAAATCGTCCCTTTCAAATATGCCTATAAGATTCTGTTTACCAACCCTCAATATATCGCAGTAGTCGATTGTCCCTGCAAAAAGACACTGAACGCCCCGTCCGAAACGATAAACTCGTGCCTCTGCGTGGGTAGCGGTACCGCCGCTTTCTGGGTGGACAGTCTTTCAGAAAAATACAATGCCCGGAAAATAAGCCAGCAGGAGGCACTGGATATGATCAAACATTACCGGAAGTTGGGATATGTCAATCAGGCATTCTTCAAGGTCGCGACCGGAGGCAGTACCGGGGTCATCTGCAACTGCCATCCGGACACCTGTGTTTCACTACAAGCCACAAAGTTTGCAAAGAAATTCGACAAGAATTTTACCCAGAGCGCGGATTCCGGGTACTCCGTCAAACAGGATGCCTCAAAATGCAAAAAATGCGGAACATGCGCCACCGTGTGCCACTTCGATGCCATCTCGGTTGTTCCCGAAAAAAGCTGGACGTACAAAAATGAAAACTGCACAGGCTGCGAATTGTGTGTCGAGCACTGTCCCGACAGGATACTGTCCCTGTATCAGGACCCGTCGAAACCGGTACCGCTTGACATCGATCTCGTAAAAGCCGAATTCGTTCAATAGAAAATAAGGAGTATATATGAAAGAATATGATGTAATCGTTGTAGGTACCGGGACAGGCGGCTCAACAGTCGCACGGGAAATGGCCAATCGCGGGAAAAAAGTTCTTATGCTCGAGTCAGGCGGGCGGTGGGAATGGCTGGGCAATACCATGACCGTTGCTATGATGTTAAAATATTTCGGATTGGTGCGTAGCAAGGAAGGTCGCACGGTAACCTTTGCCAACAACTACGGCGGCTTGTCGAATATCGCGGCAGGATGCGCCGCCCCTCCCCCAAAAGTTGTTTTCGACCCGGTGGGCATTGACCTCACCCAGGAGGCCGAGGAAGCAAAGAAGGACCTTTGGATACAGAAGCAACCCGATGAACTTGTGGGAAAGCAAAACCTGCGCCTCATGGAGGCCGCTAATAGTGCCGGATACCATCTCGGAAAGATGGATAAATTCGTTGATCCTAAAAAGTGCAATGCAAGCGGGGACTGTATGCTGGGATGCAAAACAGGCGCCAAGTGGACCGCCAGGATCTATGGTGACGAGGCCGTTAGTAAAGGTGCGGATCTCCAACTTCACACAAAAATTACGGAAGTCATTGTGGAAAACCGGCGGGTAGTCGGGGTAAAGGGAAAAAGACGGGGGATGCCGGTCGAATATTTCGGTAAATCCGTTGTTCTTTCCACAGGACTGGATAACGCCTATATCCTCCGCCGCGCCGGTATTGATCGTGCCGGAAGGGGCTTTTGCTGCGACTGGCTGCAATTCGTGGGGGCGGAAATTCCCGGCATGAATACGGTAGGCGCTCCGCCCATGTCCGTGGGATCACTGGAGTTCTATGAATCCGACGGTATTGCCATTGTGCCGGTATTTCCCAACTGGTCCATGTATGCGGCAACGCTGGCCTTTATGGGACCAACGAACCTTTTGAAATTCCCTAGGTTCTGGAATCTCTCAGGTATTATGGTGAAAGTGCGGGATGAAACCGCAGGTGAGCTTTTCCAGGGGGTATCCTTCTCCAAGAAGGTAAGTCCCGCTGACCAGAAGAAACTCGATAAAGGCGTCGATGTCATCAAAAAGATATTTCGCAAGGCTGGTGCAAAAGAGGATAGAATACTTCCTCTCAATCCGCAGGGTGCCCATCCGTCGGCGACATGCAGAATCGGCGATGTGGTGGATAAAAACCTGGAGACGGAAATTAAAAATCTCTATTGCTGCGACGCGAGCGTATTTCCTTCAGCGCTGGGATTGCCGGTTGTATGGACTGCCGTGGCTCTGGGTAAGCGTCTGGCCAAACACCTGGATGGCAAACGTGCCTGATTGAGTGATCCATGCCGGGCAAGTAACCTAATAAATATTTTTATGTGTACAACGGGTATGCTTTGATGATAAATTCCCTTTGCACACATATTCGGTTTGTCAAACGGGTTTTTGTATCAACAGGCTGCTAAAAAATTCAATCGCTTTTGTTCCGTCCCGTCTGAAAAAAAAGTATTAAGGATTCTTTATTGCAGAAAAAAAGGACTAATACAAAAAAAGTATTATTAAATATGGAAGATTCGGTATATCCAATGCTTCCATCTGTTAAGAAAAACATATTGGAGTTCATATCATGGCAAGTAAATATAAAGGTTACACAGGGAAAATCCTGGATATCAATCTGACGACGGGGAGTATCGGAACATTTGATGTTTCAGATCGCGACCGCGAGAGATTTATCGGGGGCCGTTTTTTGACAACCAAGATTCTTTGGGATGAACTTGCCGCCGGAATCGATCCTCTGTCCCCGGACAATATCATGATCATCATGACCTCTCCGCTCACCGGAACGGGAGCTCCTTCATCCAGCCGGTTTGATATTTCGGCAAAGAGTCCCCTGACGGGAGCTATCGGCCATTCAAACAGCGGCGGAAATTTTGGTATGCATCTGAAAAGGGCTGGATGGGACGGCATCATCATCCGCGGCAAATCCGATCATTCCGTTTATATCGACATTGTGGACGATAAAGTGCAAATTCTGGATGCAACAAAGTTCTGGGGTTTGAACACGGAAGAAGCGCAGCATACCATAGGCGAAAAGAATGCCGCAAAACTCGTAATCGGGCCCGCAGGGGAAAATCTTGTTAAATACTCCATCATTGCCTGCCAGGACAGGGCGCACGGGCGGTCAGGCATGGGTGCGGTGATGGGTTCAAAAAACCTGAAGGCGCTTGTGGCAAGAGGAACGAAAAAAATTGAGCTTCATGATCCGGAAGGATTCAAAAAAACAATCCGAAAATGGGTCAAACTGCTGAAAGGGCATCCGGCAACCGGTGATATGGCCCCAAAATACGGGACATCAGGCTTTTTAATATCTCTTTCCAAGCATAACGCCCTGCCGACGAAGAATTTTTCTTCCGGGACATTCAAGGATGCCATCATGCTGACGGGGCAGACACTTGCCGAAACGCGTCTGGTGAAGAATGCCGGATGCATGTCCTGTCCCATCCGCTGCGCCCGCGTGGTCAACATAAACGGCCGCGAAGTCAAAGGACCTGAATATGAAATTCTTTGTCTGTTGGGTTCCAATCTGCTCATCAATGATATGGATGCGATCATTCAGTGGAATTACGAACTGGATCTTTTGGGGATAGACACAATATCGGTCGGTACCGTTATGGGGTTTGCCGCGGAATTGCAGGAAAAGGGATTATGGGACAGCGGTGTCGTGTTCGGGAAGAAAGACAATATTTCGCAAATCCTGCGGTCTATAGCCTACCGTGAGGGAGTCGGGAGCGACCTGGCGGAAGGCGTCCGTTATCTGTCCGAGAAATACGGAGGCAAGGAATTTGCGCCCCAGGTAAAGGGAATGGAACTGGCGGCTTACGAGCCGAGGGGGGCCGTGGGTCATGGCCTGGGATACGCAACGGCGAATCGCGGCGCCTGTCATCTGGACGGTGGTTACATGATTTATTTCGAGGCTACGGGACCGGCCACGCTTGATCCCTATCATTACCGGTCCAAACCCGGCTTTACTGTTCTTGACCAGAACCTCCTTGCCGCGATCAGTGCCGGCGGGAACTGTCTGTTCACCTCGTGGACATTTTTACCCGGAATTCTTTTTAAGATTCCCAATTCCAGAATTGCCAGTTGGATTACAACGAAAGTCTTGACTTACTCATGGGTTACCATTGATTTACTTCTTGGTCTGCCCCCGTCACTGCTGGGGATTCATCTGCCCATGCTGCCCCACCCTAAAGCCCTGACACAGGCGACGGGAATGAAGATGCATTTCGGAAAATTTTTACAGATGGGAGCGCGGGGCTATACGATGGAGAAGCTTTATAATCTGCGGGAAGGATTTACCGCCAAGGATGACACCCTTCCGAAACGGTTTACCGACGAGGAGCAGATTCCGGGCAACAAAAAATCCAGGGTTCCGCTTAGCAAGATGCTGCCGAAGTACTATCGCATCAGGGGTTGGGATCAAAACGGTGTACCGACAGCCAAAACATTGAAGAAACTAAATCTGGAAGATATCCGGATTTGATCATTTACGGCGATACGGAGACATTTTGTCAAGACAATAGAAAGGAAGAAAGATATGGCACATACAATAACAGAAGCCTGCATCGGTTGCGGCGCCTGCAAAAAGGTTTGTCCGAATCTCGCCATCACCGGCGAACTAAAATCACTTCATTATATTGAAGCCACAAAGTGCATTGACTGCTCGGTTTGCGGAATGACATGCACGAAAGACGCGGTCCTTGATCAAAACGGCAAAGTCGTGCCGCGCGTTAAAATTGCCGACCGGTTGAAACCTATCGTAAACACCAAAGATTGTTCAGCGTGTTTTCTCTGCGCTGATTTTTGTTGTGTCAATGCAATTAAAATATCAGAACCAACCTACAGAGGTGATCTGAATACCTACGCAGAAATCAATTTTACAAAATGCGTAGGCTGCGGGCTTTGCGCATCAAATTGTCCAATGGGTGCAATAACGATGGGCAAGGTTGAAAAACCTGCTGTGGCTGCTAAAGAAAATACTGCAGCTTAAATATCCTGCAGATCATCAAATCAGAAGAAAAGCATTTTAAAAGTTTTCAATAACTCCCAATGTCGGACCGCTTTTTTACCCCAAGCAATTTTTTTTCTTGACATTGCCCGGGTGTCATTATAGTCAAATAAAATTGGTTGGATGTCCAATCAAAAGATGTGGAGGCCCGTCAACATACCTTTGCAGGAGTGTGTCATTATGTCGAAAATGCAATTAAAGGCTGTGGATAAGGTCGAAATCCTGACCTTGCAGGATAATTACATTGATATTACGGCTATGGACAACAATGCGGTTGTTAATCGGGCGATGCCCATAAAAGATGGCCAGATTAAAGTATCCG
>CAYMWM010000154.1:0-6678 GCA_964394185.1 uncultured Smithella sp. | reverse complement strand
CAAGACAAGGCACAATGAAGTGGCCCCCAGCCAGTTTGAAATTGCGCCGGTATATGAAGAAGCCAATATCGCGGTGGATCATAATCAGCTGGTGATGGATACGCTGAAGTCGGTTGCCAAGAAGCATAACCTTGCAGCCCTGCTTCATGAAAAGCCTTTTGCCAGAATCAATGGTTCCGGCAAGCATGTCAACTGGTCTCTTTGTGACAATAATGGCAACAACCTGCTCAATCCCGGCAAGACCCCGCAGGATAATATTCAGTTTCTTGTTTTCCTGATTGCCACGGTTCGAGCCGTTTACAAACACGCTGATATTTTGCGCGCCTCCGTTGCCTCATATGCCAATGATCACAGGCTGGGAGCCAATGAAGCTCCGCCGGCAATCATCTCAGTGTTCCTGGGTGAACAGTTGACAAAAATTCTGGAAAATATCGAGAAGGGTACTGTCATTGCGGCGACAAACGCTGAAATTATCGATCTGGGCATTGCCTCTCTGCCGATTGTCAGCAAGGACAACACCGACCGCAACAGGACATCGCCTTTTGCCTTTACCGGCAACAAATTTGAATTCCGCGCTGTTGGTTCGTCGCAGTCTATTTCTTTTCCTGCGGCGGTCATCAATACCATTGTATCGGAAAGCCTGGATTGTCTGGCTGAGAAAATCAAAGAAAAAGGAACGAAAAAAATCAATCAGGCCGTTTTTGAAGTTTTGAAAAGCGAGATCAAAGATATAAAGCCGGTGCTGTTCAACGGTGACAACTATACCAAAGAATGGGAAACCGAAGCCGGCAAAAGAGGCCTGCCAAACAATAGAACTGCACCAACTGCCCTGAAGGCGCTGGTTTCCGTCAAGGCGTTCAATCTTTTTGAGACATATCGTGTCCTCTCCAGAGTGGAACTCAATTCCCGTTATATTATTTATCTGGAAAGATATATTAAAGATCTGGAAATCGAAGTGAAGTGCCTCAACAATATGTGCCTCAATCAGGTGATTCCGGTGGCGATTGCTTATCAAAAGGCCGTCGCCAAAGCAATCAACGCCACAAGAGAAGCGCTGGGATTGGCCGCTGTTGTTACCGCCGAAACGGAAATATTAAAAAAGGTGGTTGATCTGGTTAACAATATTTATTCGGTCAATAAGGAAATTATGGCGAGGATTGAATTGGCATCGGCGGTTCATGACGAGGCAAAGAAAGCGGAGATGCTGTGCTCCAAAGTCAAACCGAAGATGGATGAACTGCGGGAATACGTTGACGCCCTCGAAGTTCTCGTCGACGATGAATTATGGCCATTGCCGAAGTTCTGGGAGATGTTATTTATCAGCTGAGAAACTGTTGACCGGGTGCGCATTCCCGTAGTGGAGGTACAATAATGAATGATGATATTCCTTATTCTGATATTTAATGAGTGCCGCTGTACCCGTTTCCCATTCCTGTTTATGGATGACTTTTTACGGTTGACACATTTGTTTCTATGGCCTATGCTGAATGGAAATAAACAAAAAAGAAGGCAGTGTTATTTTGGAACATACAATTTACATAACTAACTTTGACAAAGAAAGACTTTACAGCCTTGTCAATAATCATCGTTCTGCATCTTCCTGGATAAAAGCTCAAATAGAGAAGCTGGAAGAAGAACTTGAAAAGGCAGTTATTGTTGAACCTGAAAATATTCCTGCCGATGTTGTTACCATGAATACGAAGCTGCGTCTGCGTGATGAACAATCGGGTGAAGAAAGAATTCTTTCTCTGGTTTTTCCGTCCGACGCCGATTTTGAAAAGAACCGGATATCGGTGCTGGCGCCGGTAGGTACAGCTTTACTGGGTTATCGGGTTGGCGATCTCATTGAGTGGGAAGTGCCTTCGGGAACAAAAACATTTCGCATCATAGAAACCATTTATCAACCTGAAGCCGAGGGAAATTATAATATCTAACTGCGGCATCATACTTTCATTTCCGGAAGCCGAACGGTTTTAATCCTGTGTCAAACGTTAACGCTCTCTTTTTTCAGGAAAAAGGGAAAGCAGTTGGAATTCTGGAAATCGGGCGACAAGTATTCACTGATATGATTGACCAGAAATTTGTCTGTCGCATCCGGCATTCGCCGGAGTGCCCGCAGGATGACTGCAATTCATGATTTGGGAATTTATATTATGACAAAAGAAATATTTATTTTTATATGGATAGTTATTTGTTGTCTGTATGGAATATTTTGGTTCCGTCGCTCAGATTTAGATAAGACAGATTCCTTTGAAAGATACATTATTGGCGATTTGACAGCGCATGGATATACTCTTGAATCTTCGAAATATATTGATAACAAGACTCCTAAATCCATCCAAAATTACAAATCTGCGCTACATCCTGCATCTGGTGGATTAAGAATGGTCACACTTGAAGGTTACAAGATTTTCAGAAGTGTTACGATAAAAGATCAAGTTGGTGCACAATATGAAGTCTTAGCGGCAATTGAATTTGATGATCGTTCGTTGTTCAGACGCTTTAAAGGTGTTAGTTGGACACCTGAACTTAGTGCTCATTTACAGAAACAAATCAATGCTAAAGATGCATAGCAAGTTAATCCACCCGACTACTACGCTCCGTCTGATTTTTTCGCGGTACCTTTCAATTGTTAATCTTCAATCTTATTTATTCCATGAAAGTATGGAATAGCAGGTATCATCAATGGCCGGAACGGAGTTGGTCGGATACTGTCAGTTAAGTCAAATACAGGCAGAGGCTCATCATTGCACTGATGGTTGACTCATATTGTTATTAATCATGGTATTTGTATTAAGAGTTACAGCTTTTCATCGCTATTTTCTAATGTATGATGTTTCACGTTGCTGTATTTATCAATGACGGATTTGTTTTGCGCGATGTTTTTAACAAAGATGTCGGCAACCGCGTCAGAATAAATAAGCTTCCAGTCATTATTGATTAAAAGAAATTTTGACAGGGTCGAATCATTGTTAATCATCATAAAGTTCACATTGTACTTTTCCAGAATATTTTCCCATCCCGGCCTGATTTTTTGTATTCTGTAATAATCCTTAAATCTATCAGTGCCATACATTTCCGCGCGTCCATCGATAAAAACCTTATATTGAGGATAGGCGCTGTAAATAATATAGGTCCCGAAGTCATATTCATTGAACATATTGCCCTGCAGATTCTGTGTTTTTAAAAATTCGACGGCATAGACCGGCTTTACGGATTCGTCAAACTGATGCCTGATGTTTCCGTTCACCGCCAGTCCGGCAACGATTAATGAAGACAATATCAGCCATAAACAATCTCTGATAAACAAGCCCGATCCGGTTTTTTTTTCGTACAGGAAACTATCCTCACGGCGCACCAGTATAGGGGCTATGATGATGGCATAGAGCGGAATATTTCTTACAGAATAGAGCGCCATGGCAGTAAATATTACGGCCAGAGCAATTTCTATAATATTTATTTTACGCTTCGAGAAAGATAAAATTACAATCATCAACAGAAGAAGCATTTGGAAAGGGACGCAGTTGGAATTATGGAAATCGGGCGAAAGGTACTCACTGAGGTGGTTTATCAGAAATTTGTCTGTCAAGACCGTCAAGGGCTGCAATAAACCCTTTATGCCATTTGGATTCAGCAGGGATGCCGCGATTAAGAATAAAAGAAGATAAAAATGATAGCTGGCTTTTGTTTTATAAATATCCTTTAGAGGTTTACTTTCCCGGAACTTTAGGATGATGTTTCCCAAAAGATAAATTCCGCAAAGCATAAAACCCAGAATGAACGCGGCGTGTAGATTGACCCAGAGAATCATTGTCAGGGGCAGGATATAGAGGTAATTTTTATTTTTGTACTGGTACAAATCAAGTATGTAATACCAGACAAGGAACAGAAGAATGGAAAACATATGCGGTCTTGCCAGCCAGTGAACGGATGAGGCGGATATAACCAGCACGGCGGCAAGCACGGTAACAACGATGTTGCCGTTCTCTTTTTTTAAAAATCTGAATAACAGATAATAAGTAATAGCAATCAGTAAAGAGAAAAAAACAACAATACCCGTAAGCCCCCCGACACGGTAAACCGATGCCATGATCACCTGCGAAAGCCACTCATAGGCAACATAGGGGAGAGACTCTGTTGCGACGGAGAAAATGTCATGATTGGGAACTGATAAATTGTTAAGAATGTATTCTCCGGCTTTAATGTGCATTCCGGTATCGCAATCCATAAGCAGGGTTGAAGGCGTCGAAAAAGCAAGTGTAAATAACAGAAGAATGAAAATGATAGCAGCAATAGAAGGTGTGATTAATTTTATTTTATTCTGCATACCTGATAATATGAATCCGCTTTCTTAACTGTTAGGTATTTTGTTTCATTGGACAAGGTATTGCTTAAAAGTTTTTTAAGTATAAGTAAGTTACATGTGTCTGTCAATTGCTAATGTTTCCAATATGCTACTTTTACTTGACGTTGTCGGGCAGTTATCATATTAAAGTTAAGCACAGACATATTATATCTTCTTGAAAAAAAAATTGTTTTACGCTAAGTGAGCGGCAATGATGAGGGAGGTTTTTAAGCCATTAATCTTATACAGATACTCGAAAATACTGTTAAACAATACGCAAAACGCACAGCATTAATCAGCGATAAACAGTATATAACCTATGAACAGTTAAATCAGGCGGTAAATGCGATTGCCCGCCTGCTGAAACAATCCGGCATTGCCAAGGGGGATAAGGTGGCGGTTATGCTCCCTAATATTCCGGAATTTGTTTACTGCTACTTCGGCGTTATGAAAACCGGAGCGGTTGTTGTTCCCCTCAATACCCTGTCCACACCGTATGAGTTGACATACCTGCTGAATAATTCCGATTCAAAGGTATTAATTACACAGTCCACCCAGGTTAAAAAACATCAGGAAATTGAAAGCAGTCTTTCAACCTGTCGTCAGGTCATAGCCATAGATTTACTGCATCAGAATGGAGAATTTATTTCCGGCGCGGATTCTCCTGATTCAACGATAGCTCCGGCGGAAATTGATTCCGAAGATCCTGCGGCCATGATTTATACAGCAGGTCTGACGGGTAAGCCGTTGGGGGCTGTTCTGACTCACCGCAATTTGAGTTCTCAGGCCGAGGTGATTTCGGGAACCCTTCAGAGAACTCCGGATAATGTGACGCTTGCCCTGATTCCGCTTTACCACACTTTCGGCGCCAGTGTGAATATGCTGCATTCCATCAGGGCCGGCTGTGCCATGTTCATGATGGAAAGATTGACGATGGACAGTCTTTTCAGTGCCATCGAAAGAGAGAAGATTTCCTTCATTGCGGCGGTGCCGCGTCTTTTTATTGGCATGATTTTTTATGAAAAAGCCGCAAAATACGATGTAAGTTCATTGCAGGTTTGCATTACCGGCGGCGCACCCATTCCTTCCGATTTACTACCCGTTTTTGAGCAGAAATTCGGTGTCCATGCCATCGAAGGCTACGGATTGACTGAGGCTTCTCCTGTATGTTCCTTCAATATGCTGTATCCGGCTCCCAGAATCGGTTCCATCGGCATTCCCATTGGCGGCGTCGAAATAAAAATTGTTGATGATAAAGGGAAAGAACTGCCCCGTAATGAAATCGGTGAGCTTATCGTCCGGGGCGACAATGTTATGAAAGGCTATTATAAAAACGAAGCGGCGACGGCTTCTGTAATTAAGAACGGCTGGCTGCACACGGGTGATCTGGGCAAAATGGATGAAGAAGGCTATATTTACCTGACCGGCATCAAGAAAAGAATGATTATCTCCAGCGGATTCAATGTGTATCCCCGTGAAGTTGAAGATGTGCTCCAAATGCATCCGGCAATACAGGCGTCACTCGTTACAGGCAAGGAAGACCTGATGCGCGGCGAGATAGTCAAAGCTCAAATCGTCCTTAAAGAAGGACATCAGGCGGATGAAAAGGAAATCATCCGTTATTGCAAGGTCTATCTGTCCAATTACAAGGTTCCGCGTGAAGTTGAATTCGTGCGGGAAATTACCCGTTCAAAAGACATTGACTTCGAATAAATATAGTTCAGATCAATGGCTGATATGACAGAATCCGGCTGGCAAAAAATACTTTCCCTGATTGTATATATTATGGCCATTATTGCTTTTGTGTTCGTTTCCACTCAGGTGCCGAAACTTTTTAACAACGGAAAAAACACAGCCGCAAAACAATCTGCCTCAAGGGAAGATCTGAATAAAAAAGCAGTGATAGACCTTACAAACAAAGCCCGCGCACAAAACGGACTTCCGCCGCTGACGGAGAATCCACTTCTGGATTCCATTGCGGAAGCGAGAGTAACAGACATGCTGGAGAAACAATATCTGGCTCATGTTTCGCCAACAGGACAGCAGGCGTCGGATATAGCTCAAGGTATCGGTTATCATTATAAAGTGATAGCGGAAAATATTGGGAGCGGCGATTTTTACTCCAATCAGAAAATAATTGATGGCTGGATGCAGAGCCCCGGCCACCGCAACAATATTCTTTCGGCTGAAGTGCAGGAAATCGGAGCCGCGGTGCTGAAAGGAAATATGAGGGGTATGGAAACCTATGTATCCGTCCAGATATTCGGTCTGCAATCTCTTCCGGTTACGCTGAATGCCTGTGCCGCACCTTCGGATATTGTTCTTCATGAGAT
>CAYMWM010000153.1:0-6722 GCA_964394185.1 uncultured Smithella sp. | reverse complement strand
ATGACGTCCGCTTCTTCAATGGCCAGATTGCTCTGTTCGCGCATCTGCACCAGGATTCTTTCCTCCGATGCCGGTTCGAATCCGCCCGTATCAATGAGCGAGAAAGCCTTGTCATGAAAAACGCAGTCCATGTAATTGCGGTCGCGGGTGGCGCCGGGTTCATCAATGACTATGGCCTTTTGCTTTCCCGCTATTCTGTTGAAAAGCGTGGATTTGCCGACATTGGGACGGCCGACAATCGCTATAACCGGTTTTGCCTGCATGGACACCTCACCGTTTCAACAATCCGAATTCCTGAAGCATTTTATCGGAACTGGTCCAATCCTTTTTCACCCGGACAAACAATTCTAAAAATACCTTTGCGCCAAAAAGTTTTTCCATTTCCATTCTGGCCTGTGTGCCTATGTCTTTGAGCATGGCTCCTCTTTTGCCGATCATAATCGCTTTTTGCGAGTCTTTTTCCACATTGATGGTTGCGCTGATGCGGATAAGATTATTTTCTTCATCTTCCTTGAACGCCTCAATTTCTACGGCTGTCGAATAAGGAACTTCCTGCTTGGTTAAGAGCGTTATTTTTTCCCTGATGAATTCCGCGGCAATGAATCTTTCGGTGGCATCGGTTTGAATATCATCGGGATAATACTTCGGCCCCTCCGGAAGCATTCCCTTAACGGCGTCGAGCAGATCTTCTACTCCCTCGCCTTTCAAGGCTGAGATGGGAAATATTTCCCGGAAATCATACAGGTTGCGGAATTTATCGATCAGAGGCAGAAGATATTTTTTTTCGATTAAATCAATCTTGTTGATAACCAGAATAACCGGCGCTTCGGTTTGAACCAGTGATTCAATTAAAAAAAGATCATGGGGATGAACATCGGTATTCGCTTCTATCAGCATCAAAAGGACGTCAACACCATTGATGGTTTCCATTGCCGTCTGGACCATGGCGCGATTCAGGGGAGTTTTCGGCCTGTGTACGCCGGGCGTGTCCAGAAAAACCATCTGGGCGTCGGAATAATTTTTAATGCCGGTTATTTTATTTCTGGTCGTCTGCGGTTTATCCGTAATAATGGATATTTTATCGCCGATGATTGCGTTAAAAAGCGTTGACTTGCCCGCGTTCGGACGTCCGATGATGCCGATAAAACCTGACTTAAACAATTTGATAATCCTCTAAATTTAATGGATTCCCGGAATCCTGATATGAAAAGGCTGCCCTGAATCTGCTGCCACCGATATTTCACCACCCGGCTGTCCAGGCACGGATTCTATAATTAAATTTGCGTTCGGGTAAAGCTTTTTTATTGCCTCTATATTCATATTATTCCAGCCGCGAAAATTGGAAATATCCCGGTTGGATAAATTAAAATGAAGCTCTTTTGTATCGGGAGAAATATCCTCTAAAAATTTGACTGTATAATGATAAAAAACAGATGAAAGAACAAGGCTTCCGAAAGCCGGATGGACCGGCCCGGCCAATACGGCGCCTTCCTTTTCCATATCCGGCGTCATTTGCAGACCCATCCTGATGACACGGATACCGGCCTCTGACAACTTTTCCCTGGCGAGACGGCATAATTCGATGGCGTCGGAAAGTTCCAGGGGTTTGTACTTCCCTTCCCTGTAATCGTCTGCCAGAGCAGTCCCGCTAAAAACAAGCACAGGATGAATTCTGACGGTATCGGGTTTCAACCCGATTGTTTTATCAATAGAATAAATAAATCCGTCTTTTGAATCCTGCGGGAGCCCTGCCATAAGATGCATGCCAGTTTTAAAACCATGCTTCTTTAAAAGGGCTATGGACGTTGCGATGGAAGCGGAGTCATGCCCACGCCCGGCGTATTGCAGTACCGTGTCAACAAAAGATTCCGCGCCGATTTCCACCATACCGACTCCATATTTTTTTAGTAGCGGAAGATTATTTTCTGAAATGTAATCGGGACGCGTGGAAATCCTTATGGAATCAACAAAACCTTTTTGAATAAAGGAATCCGCCCATGAAAGAAGTTGTTCCTGATATGATGTTTCAATACCGGTAAAACTTCCGCCGTAAAAAGCGATTTCCACATTTTTTGATTTATCCTTGTTCCAGGCCAGATAGGATTTAACTTCCGAATCAAAGAATTCTTTGGTGATCGTCGAAGGAAAGTTCCCGGCAGTGATTTTCTGATTGCAGAAAATGCAGCGATGGGGGCATCCGCTGTTCATAATAAAAATTGGAATAATTAATAATTTTCCGCCAGTTTTTAAATCAAGATGATTATTCTTCTTCATTGTGCAATTTTACCCAAGCTCTTCGTGCAGCCAGCTTTTCGGCCTCTTTCTTGCTTTTGCCGCAACCATTTTCCATCAATTTATTTGCTATGATCACTCTGACCTCAAATATTTTGGCATGTTCCGGACCGGTTGAATTAATGAGTTGATAAATCGGCGTGGTTTTATATCTTTCGTGACAAAATTCCTGCAAAGCTGTTTTATAATCAAAATAGTCATCTGACAGCTTATCTTTTTCCAACAGCGGCTCAATTAATTTAATTAAAAAATCTTTGATTTTTCCGAAATCAGAATCCAGATAAACGGCAGCAACGACAGCTTCGAAAGCGTCCGCCAGAAAAGAGTCTTTGTCTCGGCTGCCTGCGTTTTCTTCTCCCCGGCCTATTAAAAGACAATCACCGATTTTCAAGTCCCGCGCCAACCAGGCCAGATTTTTTTCGTTGACCAGAGCAGCCCTTATTTTCGTAAGGTCGCCCTCTGCAGAATTTATATATTTTTTAACGAGCATATCACTTACGCAAACGCCTAGTACACTATCACCGAGGAATTCAAATCTCTCATTACTGGAAATTACAGGTTGTTGATTCTCATTGACATAAGAACTATGAGTAAGCGCAGTAAAGAGAAGGTTGATGTCGCTGAAGCGATAACCTAATCTTTTTTCCAAATCATTAAGAATTTTCAATCTTTTTCTATCCATAAAATGTTGTTCGATGATCGATAGATTTCTTATAACGCTATAAATATACCATACAATACGGGGAAAATGTAAATGCGCAACATATAAATTTACAGGTAATACTCAAACGGCATCACAGCATTACGTCATACATTTTTATCATTATAGGAAACAGCCAAGTTATCAACATTTCCACTGAAATTTTATTGAATTTATGATAACATAAATTAATTGATGTCATTTTAAAGGAGATTCTGTAATGGAAGCACTCAGCAGCTTTATATCATCCAATCCGATTATTTCTGTAATCATTATTGTTCTCGTAACAGCATTGATTTTATTTTTTACATTTAAAAGTCTATCCAAACTGGTCTTGATACTGTTTGTTTCTTTTCTTGTTGGTATAGGTTATTATTATTTCAAGGATCCAGAAGGAGTAAGAGAATATTGTGCATCCACGTTATCGGGCATAACGGATCTATCTGAAAGAAGGAAGACTTTTATTGAGGACAGCCAGGAAGTTCTCAAGAGGACCAAAGAAGCTCCTGGGCAGGTTAATAAAATGCTTGATTCATCCAAAAAAGAATTAAACAAGTAACACCCTGTTCCCGAATGCCAACTAATTGAAAATTAGTAAATTTGAATTTGATATTACAACAAATTGATTTCCATGGCACGCACGGGACATGCAGAAACGCATAGTTCGCAACCGTTGCATTTCTCTGCGTCAAATATGACTTTTTGCGATTCCATTTCAAAAGATAGCGCTCCTGTCGGACAAAAAGCCGTACAAGCACCGCAGTGAACGCACTTATAGACTATTTGGCTTACGCTCTTGGACAGGGGTTCGACCTTGAGTCCCATTTCTTTTAAAAAACGGATGCCGTGATCAAAATTTTCTTTTGAACCACTCAACTCCAACACAATAACTCCTTCCCGACGAGGGAAAATCCTTGCCTTTAAAATATTGAAAACAAGATTATACTGATTTACCAACTGATAAATGACCGGTTGCTGAACCGTATCAGGCGTATAGCGAATGACTATTTTTTTCGAAAACATACGATGTATTCCAACCATTTTTGCGAAAGATTAGGACATCAAAAAAAGATTGTCAAGGTAATTTACATATGACTTCCGCATTCTCCACTCGGTAACATTGTTATTTGAGGCAACAGGATGATTTATTTATCTTCTGTTAAGAGTTTCTTCCAGTCGAGAAGAGGGAAAGTCTTGTGCAGGGGATGGTCATCTGACACAAAATGATGTTCCAGATTACGGAAATATTTTACGGCAATATCTTTCACAATCCGGGGATTGACGACATCGTCTCCCGTTCCGTGATAGATAATAACCGGCATTGACAACGACTTGTCGTCATTTGGCTTGAATTCGGAAAGGTTTAAGGCCGGCGCAAGAAGAATCAGTTTTTTTATCCGGCTTTCATTTTCCATTGCGTATTGAACCGCCATCAGGCCTCCATAACTCGATCCCACGATAATCAGATTATTTTTACCGGCAAGCAGGTTTCTGAGTTTACGCATACGGTTAGAAAAATCGCCTGCATAGTCCTCTATAATCATCCCTGGGAAATTCTTGGAAAAAAACTGCCCTTTGGCGCCCTGCGCCGTACTCTCCAGGCCATGAATAAAAACTAAAGTATTTTCCATTGGTTAAATCATTTTCGTTTCAATATTTTTTATGTTGAGTAGATTATGACAGTATGTTATCTGTTCTGCAAGAATTTTATACAGGAGTTTTAATTATGTCTTTAGTATTACCTTTCAAAGCGGTGAGGCCCCAGCAAAAATTTGTCGCGCAGGTTGCTGCACTTCCTTACGATGTCATGACCAGGGAAGAGGGAAAGAAAGCGGTTGCAGGCAACCCCCTGAGTTTTATGCATGTGGAAAAATCGGAGATTGATGTTCCCGACAATATAAAAAGCAACGATGACCTGATTTATCAGACAGCAAAACGCAACTTTGTCGATATGCGGGTGAAAGGAATCCTTATACAGGACGAATCACCTTGTTATTATATTTACAGACAGAAAATGGGATCTCAGGTGCAGACCGGAATCGTCGCCCTGATGAGCGCCGCCGAATATGATGCTGGAAAAATCAAGAAGCATGAATTGACCAGACAGGATAAGGAAGAAGACCGCATCCGCCACGTGGACACAGTCAACGCGCAAACCGGCCCGGTATTTATCGGTTACCGTGAACGGCAAAATATGAATAAAATAGTCGATCAAATTACGGTAGGCGTCCCCGAATATGATTTTACAGCCGATGATGGAATTTCACACACGGTCTGGGTCGTGTCTAATCCCCGGCAGATTGAAGAAATTAAAAAAGAATTTCAGGCGGTAGAGGCGCTTTATATCGCCGACGGGCATCATCGCGCCGCTGCGGGCGCAACCATTGCCAGAAACAGGCGCGCCAGTGATAAATCCCGAGGAGCCGCAAAAGAGTATGAATCCGTCATGGCTGTATTTTTCCCCCATACGCAGCTTAAGGTCATGGATTACAACCGCGCAGTAAAAGATCTGAATGGTCTGACACCGGAACAATTCATCGAGAAGATCAGCGCCAAATTTGAAATAAGTAAAGATTTCAAACAAAGATCACCCGGTCAGTTTCATGATTTCGGAATGTATCTGGGCGGCCAGTGGTATAAATTAACCATTAAGCAGGGCGTGTTCAACGAAAGCGATCCCGTGGCCAGTCTGGACGCGGCAATCCTGCAGGACCATCTGCTGGACCCCGTACTGGGTATTAAAGATCCCCGCGTGGATGACCGCATCAAATTCATCGGCGGCATCCGGGGAATGGATGAACTGGAAAAACTGGTTAATGAAGACGGCTTTGCCGTATCATTTTCCATGTATCCGACATCCATGGAGCAGATCATAAACGTCGCCGATGCCGGGGCGATCATGCCTCCGAAGTCAACATGGTTTGAGCCGAAACTGCGCAGCGGCCTGTTTACCCACAGACTGGATTAAAGCAAAAATTTTTTCATGAGCTGAATGGAAGAAGAAACCCTCGACGAAATCCTTAACGGCGGCATACGGGTTTTCCAGAAGAAAAAGGGATACCGGTTTTCTCTGGATTCCATTCTGCTGGCTCATTTTGTTTCACTGAAAAAACGCTCCCGCTTCATCGATATCGGATGCGGGAGCGGCATTATTCTGCTTATCCTCGCAAAACGTTTTCCCGGCACGCAGAGCGTTGGTCTGGAAATCCAGAAAAACATGGCGGCAATGGCGCGGAAGAACACTGCGCTGAATCATCTGGAAAACCGTGTTGAAATCGTTTCCGGCGACGCGCGCAACCTGAAAAATGTTTTGCCGGAGCGTTCATTCGACGCGGCCATATTCAATCCGCCCTACCGGAGACTGAACTGCGGCAGAATCAATCCGCACGAGGAAAAAGCCATTGCCCGCCACGAAATAAACGGTTCCTTAAAAGACTTTCTGAAAGCCGCCAAATACCTGCTAAAGCCCAGAGGCAGTGTCTTTGCCATATACCCGGCTAAAAGATCTGTGGAGCTGGTTTACCTTTTCCGGCAGAGCGCTATTGAACCCAAAAGAATGAGGCTGGTTTTTACCAATATTTCTTCAGATGCGGCATTTGCTTTGGTGGAAGGGAAAAACGGCTCCCGCGAAGAACTGAAGCTGGAATCGCCTCTTTTTATTTATGATGAAAACAGAATTTATACCCGGGAATTGTCCGGTATCTTCAGTGAACTTTCCCGTTTTCCCGCT
>CAYMWM010000152.1:0-6722 GCA_964394185.1 uncultured Smithella sp. | reverse complement strand
AAAGGTATTCATCCGGCTGGAGAACTCGTTGGTGAAAAGCTGCCTTTTTTCTGCCTGACCATCGCCGCCTGTATTCTCACTTTCTGGGCACAAAACAAGGAAGGAATTGTTGCATCAGTAGAAAATATGCCTTTCCACAGCCGCGTCTACAACGCCATTATGTCCTATGCCTCTTATCTGGGGAAAACTATCTGGCCTTTTGATCTGGCTGTATTTTATCCGTATGATTTATCTCTGCCGCTTTGGAAGGTTCTGATTTCCGGCATGATTCTAATCCTCATTACTTTGGCCGCTCTGTATTACATCAGAAAACTCCCTTTTTTATTTGTTGGCTGGTTTATCTACCTGGGGACGCTTGTCCCGGTCATCGGGCTGGTACAGGTCGGTTCTCAGTCGATGGCTGACCGATACACGTACATGCCTTCCATCGGCATTATATTCATTCTGACGTGGGGCATTTTATATATGATCAAAAGCGGGCAAATCCGTAAACAGGTCTTATTTCCTCTGGGCATAGCCATTCTTATCTTTTTATCCGTCTTAACATGGAGACAGTGCGGCTACTGGAAAGACAGTTTTACTCTTTACAAGCACGCTTTAAAATCAACGAAGGATAACTATGTGGTGCACAACAATCTGGGAGTTACCTTCTTTAAAGACGGTAAAATTAGTGAAGCGCTTTATCATTACAGCAGGGCTATAAGCATCGTTCCTCATCACGATCGGTTTTATAACAACAGAGGAGATGTTTATGCCAGGATAGGCATGTATCAATCGGCTTTGACTGATTTCAGTAAAGCCATTTCCCTGAATCCGGGATACGCGGATGCGTACTATAATAGAGGATTAACCTACGATAAGATGGAACAATATCAACCGGCAATCGAGGATTTTAATAAAGTCACCAGCCTCAGGAACGATTATGTGGGCGCTTATAATAGCAGGGGAATCATTTATGCCAAACGGGACCAATATCAGCAGGCGATTGATGATTTCAACAAAGCCATTTCCATCAGACCTGATTATGCACACGCTTACTCGAACAGGGGACTTCTATACTTTTCACACAACAGGACTGAAGCCGGCTGTCGTGATGCGCAAAAGGCCTGCGAACTGGAAAATTGCAATGTGTTAGAAATGGCCAGAAAAAAAGGGATTTGCCGCTGAGACTGATGTAAAAGAGTGATGACTAAAAATTTTTATAAAAATCCATGAAAACAAAGTATTCCTATCTTGTTGTTATTTTTTTAATCATTGCTGTCTGCGCCGTTTTCGGCCGGACATTAAGCCATGATTTTATAAATTTTGACGACAACATTTATGTCACAGGTAACAGTCTAATCCGGTCGGAAATTTCACCGGATGGAATCAGCCGGGTTTTCAGTACAAAATATTTCAACTTATGGCTCCCATTAACCTTACTGTCTTTTATGCTCGATTATCAGTTATATGGCTTGAATCCCGGCGGTTATCATCTGACCAATCTTATTCTGCATATCCTCAGCACTTTAATGTTATTCTTTCTTTTCAACCGCATGACAAATGCCGTCTGGAAAAGCGCATTTGTTGCGGCTGTGTTCGCGCTTCATCCCCTGCATGTGGAATCAGTCGCCTGGATTTCTGAACGAAAGGATGTCTTGAGCGCTTTCTTCTGGATATTGACCTTGTATCTCTATGTTTACTACACGGAAAAACCGGCCGTAAAAAGATATCTGCTGGTTCTTTTTACTTTCATACTGGCTCTCATGAGCAAGCCTATGGTTGTATCTCTGCCGGTTATTTTAATTTTATTGGATTACTGGCCTCTCAAACGCTTCGAGTCGCACAACGGCACAATAAATATAATTTTATGGCAATTGAAGGAAAAATCTCTTTTTTTTATCCTATCTCTGATTCTTGTCATGATAACCTTACATTCGCCGGGGAAACCGATCACAGAAAATTTTTCCGCTTTCTCTCAACTCGCCCAATCATCCGTTAATTTTGTCACATATCTTGGGAAAACATTCTGGCCTCACCATCTGGCTATCTACTATCCTCTTGATACCAATATTCCCATATGGCAGATTTGGGGAGCCATTTCATTGATTATTTTAATCAGTGCGGCTGTTATGATGTTTGCCAGAGGCACACCGTTTCTTTTTGTCGGCTGGATGTGGTATATTATTGTTCTTATGCCGGTTATCGGCATTTTTAAGATAGGGTCACATGCAATGGCTGACCGTTATCATTACCTGCCTTCAATAGGCATAGGTATTATGGCGGCATGGGGCATACCTTATTTGATTAGGAGTGAAAATATCCGTAAAAAGATTTTTTTGCCCGCGGGAATTTTCTTAGTTACAATTTTAGCGGTTTTATCCTGGCAACAATGCGGCTACTGGAAAAACAGCTTGACTTTATTCGACCGTACTTTGCATGTGACGAAGGATAATTATATAGCGCACAATCATTATGCTTCCGCTTTGTCTAAAAACAAGAATTTTGATAAGGCTATTTATCATTACGGCGAGGCCATCCGTATTAATCCAATATATGCTGATGCCTATTACAACAGAGGGATTATTTATTATGTTACTGGTCAGAAAAAACTCGCTTTACAGGATTTTACAGATGCAATCCGCAGGATACCTGAAAGTTCAAAGTCCGCATCGGCTTATAACAATATAGGAATAACTTACTTTGAGCTTGGCCAGAAACAATCATCTATCGATAATCTCAGCAGAGCTATCGAACTGAAGCCTGATTACGCGGATGCGTGGAACAACCGGGCACTCGTATATTTGAATACGGGAGATATCGCGTCAGGCTGCGGGAACGCCCAAAGGGCCTGTGAACTGGGGAACTGCGCGGCGCTGCAAATCGCCAGAGCAAGGGGACTGTGTCCGTGACCCGATGTTTTTTTATATGATTTTTTTAAATCCATATTTTTAAAGATGGATACATGTAAATGATGAAACAGAAATATGTTTACCTGATTATTATCTTACTGATTGTTGTTTGCTCGGCCGCATTCAGCCCGATCGCCGGTAATGATTTTATTAATTATGACGATAATCTGTATGTGACCGAAAACAACCATGTCCAGTCCGGCTTCAATAAAGAAAGCATTCAATGGGCGGCCACGGCCGTTGTATCCTCCAACTGGCATCCGCTGACCGTGCTTTCCCATATGCTGGACTGGAGATTGTTCAGAGCCAATGCCGGCGGTCATCATCTGGTCAGCCTGCTTTGGCATATCGGAGCCGTTATTTTGCTGTTTCTCTTTCTGAATAAAACAACAAACAACATCTGGCCTTCCGCTTTTGCCGCGGCCCTCTTTGCACTCCATCCCCTGAGGGTGGAATCCGTGGCCTGGGTTGCGGAGAGAAAAGATGTCTTGAGTATGTTTTTCGCCATGGCCTGTCTATATGCCTACGCTTTTTATGCACAAAGAGCCAAAGCATCCCGATATCTTCTGTGCCTGATATTGTTCACGCTGGCTTTGATGTCCAAGCCGATGACGGTCACCCTGCCTTTTGTCCTGTTGCTTCTGGATTACTGGCCGCTGAACCGCTGGCAAAAAGCCATGGAGGGACAGGGCAAGGGGGTTCATTCGGTGGGAGGACTTATCCTGGAAAAGATTCCTTTTATCTGTCTGACTGTAGCCGCTTGCATTCTTACTTTCTGGGCGCAAAACAAAGGAGGGTCCGTTGCTTCAATTAAGGACATCCCTTTCTCGGAACGTTTCACGAACGCTATTGTTTCCTATGCCGCATACCTTTGGAAAACTATCTGGCCTTTCAATCTGGCTGTATTTTACCCATATGAGATGGCTTTGCCGCTGTGGAAAGTTATACTCTCCGCTTCTATTCTTATATGTATTACCGTGACGGTTTTATATTACATCAGGAAACTGCCTTTTTTATTTGTCGGCTGGTTTATCTATCTGGGAACTCTGGTCCCGGTCATCGGGCTGGTGCAGGTCGGTGATCAATCAATGGCTGACCGCTATACCTATATGCCTTCCATTGGTATCGCATTCATGCTGACCTGGGGGATTTTATATTTAGTCAGGAGTGAGAATATCCGCAAAAAGGTTTTGTTCCCCCTGGGATTGGTCGTGATTACCTTTTTATCAACCTTAACCTGGTATCAATGCGGCCTCTGGAAAAACAGTATTGTGCTCTTCAGGCACGCTTTGAGTATTACCAAAGACAACGCGCTGGCCAACAATAATCTGGCAACTGCTGTGGCCAAAGAAGGGGATGTTCAGGCTGCTATTGATCATTATAACGAGGCTGTCCGAATAAATCCTGATTATGCCGACGCATACTATAACAGAGGGACTCTATACTGTGGGATGGGCCAATATGAACAAGCCATCGGTAATTTTTCCGAAGCAATACATCTTAAACCGGATTATACCGCCGCATACAATAATAGGGCTTTTGCCTACATCAATATGAGCAACAACATTCCCTCCGGCGATTCCCTCAATGCCTCCAATCTGGTACAACTGTTTCATATCAATCTGACAAAATCAGGTTGCCGGGACGCCGAAAAAGCCTGTAAATTGGGAAATTGTAAAATATGGGAAGCGCCGGAAGTCAAAATGTTATGTCATATATATAACAGAAAATAATTATTAAAAGTTTAGATTTGCTACAAATTATTTTAAAAAAGTAATATATAAAATTCGTATGAAGAAAAATCATATTTATCTTATTATTATCATTATGCTTCTCACCGTTGTTTGTTTTGCCGCTTTTGGCAGGATAATTGTCAATGATTTTGTTAATTTTGATGATCAGGGATATGTAACCGAGAATTATCAAATACAGAAGGGCATAAATCTTCAAACTGTCAAATGGGCTCTTACAACGACGTATTTCAGCTACTGGCATCCCCTGACCTGGCTCTCTCATGCGCTGGACTGGAGCTTATTCGGAGCAAACGCGTCCGGTCATCATCTGGTCAGCCTGCTTTTGCATATCGGAGCCGCCGTCTTTTTGTTTCTCTTTCTGAATAAAACAACAAATAACATCTGGCCTTCCGCTTTTGCCGCGGCCTTCTTCGCGCTCCATCCCCTGCGGGTGGAATCCGTCGCCTGGGCTTCGGAGAGGAAAGATGTCTTGAGTATGTTTTTCGCTATGGCCTGTTTCTGGGCTTACGCCTCCTATGCTCAAAAAACAAAACTATCCAAATATATTCTATGCCTGATATTATTCACGCTGGCTTTGATGTCGAAGCCAACCATGGTCACGCTGCCCTTTGTCCTGATGCTTCTGGATTACTGGCCTTTGAGGCGCTGGCAAAAAGCGTTGGACGGACAGGGCAAGGGCGTTCATTCGGTGGGAGGGCTTATTCTGGAAAAAATTCCTTTTTTCTGCCTGGTCATTGCCGTCAGTATTCTTACTTTCCTTGCACAAAACGAAAAAGGAACGGTTGCATCGGTAGAAACCATATCGCTTATTAACCGCATCGGCAACGCCATTTTATCCTATGCCGCTTATCTTGGGAAAACCATCTGGCCTTTCAATCTGGCTGTTTTTTATCCTTATGAATTACCACTGCCGCTGTGGAAAGCACTGCTCTCCGGCATCATTCTCGTACTCATTACGCTGGCCGCTTTATATTACATCAGGAAACTGCCTTTTTTATTTGCCGGCTGGTTTATCTACCTGGGGACTCTCATTCCGGTAATCGGTCTGGTGCAGGTCGGACCTCAGGCGATGGCTGACCGCTACACCTACATGCCTTCCATCGGCATTTCATTTATGCTGACATGGGGCATTCTATATCTGGTAAAAAGCGAAAAAATGCGTAAAAAGGTTTTATTTCCTCTGGGAATAGTTATTATTATCTTTTTATCAACTCTAACCTGGAGGCAGTGCGCGTATTGGAAAAACAGTCTTTTACTCTTTAATCATGCTTTGAGCGTAACCGGAGATAATCCTCTGGTACAGAACCAACTTGGACTCTCTTATTTTGAAAAAAACAAATATGAAAAATCGCTTTATCATTATGATAAAGCGATTAAAAGACAACCCTTTTATGACAACGCTTACAATAACAGAGGCGCTGTTTATGTGAAATTAGGACTGTATCGGCAAGCGCTTGATGATTTCAATAAAACGATCTCGTTGAATCCCTCTTATACTCAAGCTTATAATAATAGGGCGAATATCTTAGCTAAGGCTGGTCAGTATAATTCGGCCATAGAAGATCTCACTAAAGCTATCAAGATTGATCCCTTTTACGCTGTTGCCTATTTCAACCGGGGTTTTCTTTTCGCACAAGTTGGGCATTACCAAAAAGCAATTGAAGACTTCAATAAAGTCATCAGTTTAAAGCCTGAAGATATTAATTCTTATAGCAATAGAGCTTTCGTTTATTTCAAACTGGGTAATAATACTCTTGGTTGTGAGGACGCAAAAAAAGTCTGTCAGCAGGGGAATTGCAAAATGTTTGAAATTACAAAGAAAAATGGATTATGCCATTGAAAAGAAAATATATCTGCCTTGTCATAATATCATTAATAATCGTTACCTCAGCCGCCTTCAGCAGGATAGCAGGAAATGATTTTATTAATCTCGACGATTCGCAATATCTTACCGGAAACTATCAAATTCAACAGGGAATAAATCTTCAAACCATTAAATGGGCAGCAACGGCCGTTGTCAGGGGCAACTGGCATCCGTTAACTGTACTATCCCATATGCTGGACTGGAATCTATTCG
>CAYMWM010000151.1:6146-6840 GCA_964394185.1 uncultured Smithella sp. | reverse complement strand
TATGAGCCGGAAGCGCTGGAAATTCTGAAATCCAAGAAGGGCGGAAACTACAATGTCGTTAAAATCGATTCCAATTATGTGCCCGTTTCCCTGGAGCACAAACAGGTTTACGGCATTACCTTCGAGCAGGGGCGTAACGATCTGAAGATCGACAACCGGATGCTGGAAAACATCGTTACCGAAAACAAAACATTGACAGACGCGCAGAAACGCGACCTCGTGCTGGCTTTGATTACCCTGAAGTACACCCAGTCCAACAGCGTGTGCTATGTGCAGGACGGACAGGTCATCGGCGTGGGCGCCGGACAGCAGAGCCGCATCCATTGCACCCGTCTGGCCGGCCAGAAGGCCGATAACTGGCAACTGCGCCATATGCCCAAGGTGCTCAATCTGCCTTTCCGCGATGATGTTGCCAAACCCAACCGTGACAACGCCATTGATGTTTACCTTGGCGAAACGCCGGAAGATGTCATCGGTGATGGTGTCTGGGCCGAAACATTCACCAAGCAGCCCAAGCCCTTAACCAAAGCCCAAAAGCAAAAGTGGCTTAGCAAAGTGACAGAGGTATGTTTAGGCAGTGACGCGTTCTTCCCCTTCGGCGACAACATTGAGCGTGCCCGCCGCAGCGGCGTGACGGCTATCGTAGAACCCGGCGGTTCCATCCGCGACCAGCAGGTCATTGACACCTGCAATA
>CAYMWM010000151.1:0-6136 GCA_964394185.1 uncultured Smithella sp. | reverse complement strand
GCATTGCGATGGCATTCTGCGGACTGCGCCTGTTTCATCATTAAAGAGATTGTCATTACGAACCTCTTCTTACGTGGCGTGGTAATCTAAGACATCTAACAACATATCGGTTCAAACTAAAAAATAGGCGAGTTCTAAAAACTCGCCTATTTCCAGCGTCACAATCCGTATCTTATTGACATACTCAAACTAATTATCTATAATCTTTAACATAGCCGGCAGTATTATAAATTAAAGGGGGATTGAATAAATGAGCAAAAGGCTTTGCGTTGCTTTAGTGTTTTTTTTCATCATGCTTGTTGCGGGTACTGTAAATGCCGAGTTCTATGAATGGGTAGATGAAGAAGGCAATGTCCATATTTCAGATAAACCTGTGTCTCAAGGTCAAGAGGAAGGGAAAGTCAAATCAATCTCAGGTGGTAGTAACTCATCAGATGATGATGAATCAAGTCAGAGTCGTGGTGAATGGTTCGATTGCATTCAACGATCTAATCGTGCGAGACTTGAAGCTTCTGAACTGTTAGAACAACAGGAAGGCTGGAAAACCAAACCGGTATTTAATTCATACGTGCGTCAGTTTTTAGATGGATTTAAGCTGACTCTTCATTTAGATGCAAAATTACCGGAGCAAGAAGTGAAAGCATTGGGGTGTGCTTACGGTTATCAGACGGTGAAAGTAACAACGGAAACAGATTCTCAGAATAGGAACCGATGCCGTATTCTGGATGTTTCATTGGGCGCAAAAAAACTTGAGCCTCCCCACTGTGGAAAATAAATAATAGTCTGTTGTTCATAGGAATGGACACCCTTGGACATAGTTATCATCGGAGCAATTCTTTTGTGGCCGAACTAAACCTTCTTGACTAATGCAAAAATAAAAATCATAAAATTGCCGTCAGAATCATTCTGTCAATTTTTGACAGGGGCAGCTTTTTTAAATCTGCTGGCGATGCCCATTGCCAATTCTGGCACCCGATGGGTTTGGGAGTGCCTTTGAGCAAACGGCATTCGTATGCCTTGAGGGTTATGCGAAAGTGTGTGTAGATATGATTGACCGGGGCCAGATATTTTCCCGGCTGGATGGAAATACCCAGTTCTTCTTTGACACTATGCTGCAAACTGTCTTCCGGAGTTTCATCTTTTTTAATAAATCCGCCGGGCAGTTTCCACAACGAGGCCAATAAACCCGATGCGGGCCGTTGAACCACGAGCAGCATCCCCTTTGAATTACGGATAACGGCGGTCGCCGCCTGACGGTGAGGGATTGAAGGCGTCTTTACGATTACCGGAAGAGTATTTTGCAAATCAAGAAGGCGCGCCTTACAAAGTTTTGCAACTGGACAGCGTGAACACTCCGGATTTTTCGCCCGGCAGATTGTCGCCCCCAGATCCATCAGCGCCTGATTGAAATCGCCGGGATGTCTGGCGGGAACCAGCGAAGCGGCAAGTTCCTGCAATTGCTTTTGCATCTGTAGATCGTTTGCCGGTTTGCGGATGGCAAAAAGACGGCATAATATCCGGCGGACATTTCCGTCAACGGCGGGAAGCGCCTTTCCATAGGCAATGCTTAAGATGGCACCGGCTGAATATTCACCGATGCCGGGCAGTGTTTTTATTGTTTCCGGAGTATCAGGAATTTGCCCACCAAATTTTTCCGCAATCATTCGGGCGGCAGTATGAAGATTTCTGGCACGCGAATAGTAACCCAGATTTTCCCAGGCCTTGAGCACGTCCTGCAAATGTGCGCGGGCAAGCGAAAAAACAGTGGGAAACGCTTTAAGAAAACGATGATAATAGGGGATCACTGTGTCAACCTGCGTTTGCTGGAGCATGATTTCCGAAATCCAGATACAGTAAGGATCACTGGTTTTACGCCAGGGAAGGGCTCGCCGGTTTTTTCTGTACCAGGTCAGCAACCTTCGTCGCAAAAGACTTTTGATTTTATCGGCATTCTTCATCATTGTGAATGTATAGCCCATCACACGGGATATCGCAACGGGTTATGCACGGACAAGACACGCTATTAATTTGAAAATCATATTTTTATCCTTTGCCCTTTTTATCTTGACTTATTGAGATGTAATCTTTAGATAAATAATCAAATTCAAAGTGGCAGGAGATTAAAATGATAACCGAATTAAAAGCAGTCATGGAAACAAGCAAGGGAACCATCAATTTAAAACTTTTTGCGGACAAGACTCCGGTTACCGTGGGGAATTTTGTTAATCTGGCAAAGCGCGGATATTACAATGGTTTGAAGTTTCATCGGGTTATTCCCAATTTCATGATTCAGGGCGGATGTCCCATGGGCGACGGCCGCGGCGGACCCGGCTATAAATTCCAGGATGAATTTGTCAATGAATTGCGGCACAGCAAACCGGGAATTCTTTCCATGGCAAACGCAGGGCCGAAGACAAATGGCAGCCAGTTTTTTATCACGCATGTGGATACTCCCTGGCTGGACGGAAAGCATACGGTTTTTGGCGAAGTGGTAAGCGATGCCGACCAGAAAGTCGTCAATCAGATTGCTCAGGGCGACAAAATCATATCTGTGACCATAGAGGGAGATGTTACGGAACTCATGAATAACGTCGGTCCTCTGGTGGAAAAATGGAACGCTGTTCTGGATGAATGTTTTCCCAAACTTGCGAAAGTATAACTATAAAACAGGGAGGCGCCGTGAGAAAAGTAATAAAAACTCCTGAAAAAATGGTGGAGAAGGATGGAAAAATAAATTTTGGAACATTTCGCACACCTTTTCGCAATGTGAATATTTTCGATGTTCCGCTTTATGTCTCTTACAAAGCTCCCGCTTTCTGGAAAAAATTCCGTCTCAAGGAATGGCAGCATTACGGTATCATCACGCCTTCTCATTATTTTGGCATGGTTGTTTTTGACGCCAAGTTTATGGGTGTCTCCTTTTTCTATGCCTACGACAGGACCGAAAACAAACGTTTTGAACACGGCATGCAGTTGCCGGACGGCGCGTCGGTTGTGGCCTCGCAGGTCTATGATGATTACTGCGAATTCAAGAGCAAGGACTATTTTCTGCGTTTTGAGAATAAACTCAACAACGGATATCATAAAATCATCATCGATATTGAAGGCAAAAAAAACCGGCCTGCCGTTAAAGGTGAAGTCAAGATGTTCGAAGATTTGAACACGACTGAACCTCTTGTTCAGGTCTCTCCCATTACTTCCGCAAGGCCGTTTTATACGCACAAAATGGCCTCCCCCGCGGAGGGTGAAATTATGCTGGGGACCAAAAAGGTCGTGATAGACCGCAAGCGCGACATTGCTTTGCTGGATGAACAAAAAACCTATTATCCTTATTCCAGTTTCTGGAAATGGGCGACAGCCGGAGGTTATGACGAAAACGGGGATCTTCTGGCCTTTAATCTTTGCGAGAACCTGATAAAAGATGATGCAGATTATAATGAAAATTGCATGTGGGTTAACGGGAAAATCTATTGCCTGAAATCCGCGCGCTTCAAGTTTGATAAAGACAATATCCTGCGTCCATGGGAAGTGAAAACATCGGAAGGATACATGGATCTGCAATTAACTCCCGCCGGTGAGAGAGCCGAAAAAATAAGTGTCGGCCTTATCGCCTCAGACTTTCACCAGCTGTTCGGCCTGTATAACGGCAGATTCAAGGATGAAAGTAACCGCATATACCCGATTTCAAATTGTTTCGGTCTGGCTGAACATCACGTGACAAAATACTGATAACCTTTTTTTGATTCCTAATTGCTTCCCGCCCAGGTAACGATATAATCCATTTTACCGGCGACATCCCCCAACCGGGAATTGCTGACTTTCCATTCTCCTTTCAATCCTTCTTCATCGGCAGCAAGAGCAAAATGACACATCGCGATGCCTATATCCAAAAGCTGCAGGTCTGATTTCATAAAGAAAAATTGTTTTAAGCCCGGTATCCGTTTTAAATAGAAATGGAATATATTTGCGTTGGGTTCTTTTACGATTCTCCAGGGTTGAAAATTGTTGGCTGATGGAGCAAGCCGAACCATTTCGAGAGGCGCGGCATAACTCCCGGCTTGCTCGACTGAAAGAGGTTTGTTGTTCTGGAAAAATAATGAACCCCATTCTTTGCGGTTATCGGCACCGGAGGCGCCGCGAACCAGAGAATCCTTCGAAGAAATTTTCTGCACACCATACCCAACCGGAGTTACAGCCGGCATGACCTCATTGTTTTTTAACCCGATCTTTTGCGCGAAGCGGCTCGAGCTGAATGTTCCTCCCAGCCAGCACGTACCCAGACCAAGGTCGGTAGCCATCAGAATATTTTTTTCCATCAGATTGCCGAAGTCTTCCAGATTATGCGGGGCTTTTTCAACAGCGCCGATGATAAAGCCCATGGGATTTTTTATCATGCCGTAAGTGATAAGTCCCTTTAGAGCTTCCTTCTCCTGCGCGGAGGCGGTTATAAAAATGAAACGGGATCTCGTTCCAAACGGCCCGGTTGTGTTGGATGAAATGAACTTATTGACAGCCTCTTTTTTTTCTTCTTCAATCGGTTTATCCGTGTAACTCCGGATTGATCTGCGCTGTCGGATGATTTGCGTTACCGGTTTATTAAACAGCATAGCTTCCTCCCTGATATTATTCGTTTAGAGTTATTTTATATTCCTGTCGTCATTATTTGCGGATTAATTTTTCTCCTAAAGTCATTCCCGGGCGTTCAATATATCTATAGGATATCAGCGATATAATGGTAAGCAGAATAAGAGTAACCAGAAGTGATGTGAAATATCCTAAAATATCCGCAGGCATTTGGCCGTAAATAAAGCGATAAGCGGGAATAATTGTGAAAATGATTAATGGGTGGAAAAGATACATCGAGTAACTGATCTTGCCCAGATAGACGATTTTGGAGTTGACCAGAAAACCGAACGGCTTCAATCCCAATCCTACTACAAGCAAGGAAAAGCAAATGCCATGCAGGATATTCTTGCCCCAGATAATATTCTGCATGGGTTCGGTAAGCAGGGCGGCATAAAAAATAATAAAAGAAATGATTGATATGAGCCCGGCCCTCTGCCGTTTCTTCTGATTCATCTTTATCAGGTAATCATAATATAAATGATAGATGACGATACCGCAGGCCAGTACCGGCAGATTTTGTAGAAAACCAAATTCCCAAACGGATGTGATATCGGTCACCTTAAGGTATCCTGTGGCTTCCCCGTAATTTATGACAAAGAAGGACCAGCCCCGCGACATCAGGACTGCTGCCACAAAAAAAGCCAGCGCCGAATAGAGATTGCGAATGTATCGGTTTATTAAAGGGAAGAGCAGATAAAACAAAACGATGACACCGATGGTCCAGCTTGCCCACACAAAGCCGCCGATATAGGCAGGCACGAAATTGAACAGGAGCGAAACGTTGATGAGTACTTCCGACAGGGGGTGCAGCACATTGAAACCGGCGGCATCGCGAATCCAGTACAGTAACATCATAAGATAGAACAGGGGCGCAATCCTGAAGAAACGCCGGATATAGAATCGCTTCGTAAGCATCATCTCGCCCGAGCGGGCATTCATGGAGTAGGAAAGGGAAAAAGCGCTTAAAACGAAAAAAAGACTCACTCCGGCAACGCCGCCGTTGACGAATAATGGTTTGATGGATGCGGGAACCAATAGGTTTGGTTCAGGTATAACGATCAGATGGCTGATCACCACGTATATCATCGCGAAGCAGCGCAGGGCATCCAGAAAATCAAGGCGCATAAAAGGTGCGGGCCGGTTCTTGCTTCCAGGCATGTTGGACATGAAACGCTCCGGATGATTATCGTTCTCAAATTATCATTGAAACTTTATTGCTGCAATGACACCATGATACGTCTTTTAAAAAGAATCTTTTCGTATCTTTTTCATGTGGTCAATGCGTTTTTGTATGAGTGCGTCCGTCCCGATATCGGCGCGATAAGCCACAGGGCCTTTGACGGCCTTGACTCCATCATCGGCTATCTTTCGCGCATGGGCGAGATCGTCGGCGATACCGACAATTCCAACGGCGCGCGACGAACTCAGATACAAGCCGTCCTCTTTCTGATCAACGGATGAATAGTAAAGGCGCGCTTTGCCCACGTCGGTTACCTCGATTTTTGCTTTA
>CAYMWM010000150.1:0-6965 GCA_964394185.1 uncultured Smithella sp. | reverse complement strand
TGTGCGCTACTCCCTGGCGATTTTCTGGATTATGGCTTTCAGTTCCGCCACGCATGATATAGCCGCCGACGGTTTCTATATGCTGGGGCTTGATACCCCGCAACAGGCGGCTTTTGTCGGTGTGCGGGTTCTTTTTTACCGTATTGCCACCATTGCCGCTGAAGGCGGCCTGGTGTTTCTGGCCGGCATGCTGCAAAAATATGGTTACCCGGCAGCCGGTGCCTGGTCGTTATCCTTTATCGGCGTGGCGGCGGTCTTTCTGGCTTTGTTTATTTATCATTTTTTTGTTCTGCCCAGGCCTGCCGGGGATATCAGCGCTCCCTGGGATAAATCTAAAAATTTTCTGGCGGAATATTTCCGTGTCCTGACTTTATTTTTCCGGCGCAGGGATATTCTTGTCATCGTCAGTTTCTTTCTGCTTTACCGTTTCGCCGAAGCACAGCTGACAAAAATGGTCGTGCCTTTTTTGCGCGACGACATCAGCAAAGGCGGACTGGGTCTGACCACAGCGGATGTGGGCATCATCTATGGAACAGCCGGTGTCATTGCACTGATACTGGGCGGGCTTCTGGGCGGATATGTTATTTACAGGAACGGTTTGAAGTTCTGGTTGTGGCCGATGGTTTTTATTATGCACCTGCCGGATTTGATTTTTGTGTATCTGTCGCATTATCAGCCTCAGAACTTATGGCTGGTCGGTTCCGCCGTGGCGGTTGAAAAATTCGGTTACGGATTCGGTTTTACGGCTTATACAATGTATATGATTATGGTGTCGCAGGGGAATTATAAAACTGTGTTTTACGCCATCGGCACGGGGATTATGGCGCTGGGCATGATGATTCCGGCGATGGGCAGCGGCTGGATTCAGGAAATGCTCGGTTATAAAAATTTCTTCATCTGGATTTTGATTACGACGATTCCTGGTTTTATTGTAGCGGCGCTGGTAAAAATAGATCCGGATTACGGGAAGAAACTTAAGAAAGAACCTCGTGGATAAAGCAATATGGCAAATAAACAAATTGATACAGCCTTTATTTTAGGTGCCGGGCTCGGAACGAGGCTCAGGCCTTTAACCGAACATACACCCAAGCCGCTTTTGGAAATCAGCGGACGCCCGATCATCACTTACGCAATGGAGCATCTGCGTGCTGTGGGCGTGAAACGTTTTATCATCAATACGCATCACTGTGCGGAAAAATATGCCGGGGCTTTTCCGGAAAATAATTACAAAGGCATTCCGATTACATTCCGCCACGAGCCTGTTTTGCTGGATACGGCAGGGGGCATCAAAAATATCGAAGACCTGATTGCCGGTGAAGAACGCATTATCGTTTACAACGGCGATATCATCACCAGCATGCCGCTTACACCGTTGGTGGAGAAACATCTTGCAGAGCACACGGAAGTAACTCTGTCCCTGCGTGAGAGCGGGCCGCTGCTCAACGTCAATATTGATGAAGATGGTTTTGTCTGCGACATGCGGCACATTCTGAAAAATCAGGGCGTAAAAAGCTGTCTTTTTGCCGGGATTTATATTGTGGAAAAATGTTTTCTAAAACGGTTGACAGTTGGACGGATAGAGTCAATAGTTTTGCCGTTGGTGGAGATGATTAAACAAAATCCGCGCTCAATTCGTGGTATAATTATAGAAGAAGGTTACTGGCATGATGTGGGAACGATAGATGAATATAACAAATTAAGTAAAGACGGCTTTTGAAAAATGCCCCGGATTCGCCGGACAAGCATCTGTGAAGTATTTCCGGCACATGCCGGATGCGATTTCTGAAATGACATAAATGGAACTAATTAATGCACAAGGAACTACACAAATATTTAACTGAACATCTGGGAACTGCTGATTTTACGCTTGATCCCATCAAGAAGGGCGGTTCCGACCGCCAGTTTTTCAGAGTGACCCTGCCGCATAAAGACAGTTTTATTTTAATGCACTATGGCGATGATGTGCCTGAAAACGCCCACTGGGACGGCATCAACAGATTTATGTCATCGCTGCATATTCAAGTGCCGCAAATTATCGCCAAGGATGTATCGAAGCATTTTATACTGATAGAGGATTTAGGGGAGGTTGATCTGTGGTCACAGAGATTTGAGTCATGGGAAGAAAGACGCCCTTATTATTTTCAGGTGCTGACTCAGATTTACCGCCTGCACTCCTTTGATCTGAAATCCATTCCCGCCGATTTGCAGTTGTCCGAAAGTTACGGCCCCCTGCTCTATCAATGGGAGCATGACTATTTTCTGGAAAATCTCGTCTGGGAGGTCTGCAAAATAAAACTTTTGCCGGCGGATGCCGCGAAATTGAATAAAGAACTGGCCGCGCTTTCAGAATACCTGCAAAAAATAGAACCGTCCCTGATTCACCGGGATTTTCAGTCGCAAAACATCATGATTAAAAACGGCAGGCCGGTTCAAATTGATTTTCAGGGCATGCGGCAAGGCTGCCTTTTTTACGATCTGGGTTCGCTCATCTGCGATCCTTACGTGACATTTGAAGATGAAGAAAGAAAAGAGTTGATAACTTTTTATTACGAACTTATGAAACCCTCATACAGCCGCGAGGAGTTTGTTGCCAATTTCTGGATGGGATCCGTGCAGAGGCTTTTGCAGGCGCTGGGCGCTTACGGTTTTCTGGGGCTAAAAAAACACAAACCGGCGTTTCTTCACCATATCGGCAACGGCCTGGAAAATTTGCTGATTGCAGTCGAAAATGCAGGCGGACTGGAAATGCTGGCCGATCTGGCAACGGAATGTGAAACCATCCTCACCCGGAAAAACTATTAAAAATTACTGTTAGAAATTACTTGAAAAACGGTCTGAATTTTGTACCATATCCAAACCGGAGGTCAATGACCATTTTAAATACAGCCTGTAGGGGTGAAAGACATTGATTGCGGTCTCCTCCAGCAAGTATGACGTCATCGTGATATTACAGAGAAAGAATTACAAAAGAAACGTTAAAGGATTTTTTGACGCAGACAGAGAATAAATGGGGCGTTGATGAACCCGTTATCCCGATTTATAAAATATCATTATAACATATGAGGTGAACTTAATGGAATCTTTAATCTGTAAACACTGGCATCACTGCCCGGCAGAAGAAGTAACGGCGTTGCTGACGACGCATCCGGACCGCGGACTTTCGTTGTTCGAAGCAAAACACCGCCTGGAAAACTTCGGTCCCAATATGGTAACCGCCAAAAAACAAAAAGGCCCTCTCATCCGGTTTCTGCTGCAATTTCACCAGCCACTCGTTTACATATTGCTGGCTGCCGCCCTCACCACTCTTATTTTACAGGAATGGGTGGATTCCTCCGTTATTTTCGGAGTTGTAATTGTCAATGCCATTATCGGATTTATTCAGGAATCCAAAGCGGAAAAGGCCATTGAATCCCTCAAGCAGATGATGACGACACAGGCAACGGTTATGCGCGATGGCAAATGGATGCAGATTGATTCGATCCATCTGGTTCTGGGCGATATCGTTCGCATCCAGTCCGGCGACAAGGTCCCTGCCGATCTGCGACTGCTTTCCTGCCGTGATTTGCAGGTGGATGAATCCGCCCTAACCGGCGAATCCGTACCCGTCATGAAAAAAGTAGGAACGCTGAATCCGGAAACTATTTTGGCCGACCGGCACAACATGGCCTATGCGGGCACTCTGGTTACTTACGGACAGGCGCAGGCAGTCATCGTTGCCACAGGCGACAAGACCGAAACGGGGCGCATCTCCGAAATGATTGCTGAAGCGGCCGATCTTTCCACACCGCTTACGGTCAAGATTGCATCATTCAGCAAGATTCTTTTAATTGCCATTCTGATCCTCGCGGCTTTGGCGTTTGCCGTGGGACTCTGGCGGGGCGCAGGCGTGGTTGAAATGTTCATGGCCGCCGTCGCGCTTGCTGTCGGCGCCATTCCGGAAGGCCTGCCCGCCGCTGTAACGATTACACTCGCCATCGGTGTAAGCCGCATGGCTAAACGCAAGGCCATCATTCGTAAACTTCCGGCCGTTGAAACGCTGGGCAGCACGACAGTCATCTGTTCGGACAAAACCGGAACGCTAACCGAAAATCAGATGACCGTCCGCAGCATTTTTGCAGGTGACGAATATTTCGACATACAGGGAAACGGTTACGCGCCGGAAGGGGAGGTTTTATCAGGAGGTGTGGTCGTTGACGTGGGAAAAATGCCTGTCGCTTTGTCCGAGACGCTGGTCGCCGGACTACTGTGCAATGATTCCCGTCTGGTGGAAGCGGACAACCTTTGGCGTGTCGAAGGGGATCCGACGGAAGGCGCGCTTATCACGGCAGCCGCCAAAGCGGGGTTTTCCCTTAACAAAACTATGGAAAAAATGCCCCGGCTGGATGTTATTCCCTTTGAATCGGAACGGCAGTTTATGGCTACGCTGCACAAAACCGAATCAGGTCATGTTATTTATTTGAAAGGCGCCATAGAAAAAGTTCTTGAGGCCTGCGCGGAAAGTTTCTCCGCCAATGGAACGCCGACTGTGTTGAACAAACAAAACATCTTCGAAAAATCGGATGAACTCGCCTCCAACGGATTACGCGTACTGGCGCTGGCATGCAGGAAAGTTGATAAAGATAAACTGGACATTGATGACTGTCTGTCCGGTCTGACTTTCCTGGGATTGCAGGGCATGATTGATCCGCCGCGTACGGAGGCCATTGATGCCATTGGCGTGTGCCGCAAGGCAGGCATAACCGTTAAAATGATTACAGGCGATCATGCCGTCACCGCGACGGAAATTGCCAGACAGCTGGGCATCGGCCGTATTCAGGGCCGTGAAAATGAAAAGCCCGAAACCCTTACCGGCAGGCAACTGGAAAGTCTTTCAGACGAAGAGATGATTGAAAAAGCCCAGACCACGTCCGTGTTTGCTCGCGTTGCGCCGGAGCAGAAACTTCGCCTGGTCGAAGCACTGCAGGCCCGCAACCATGTCGTCGCAATGACCGGCGATGGCGTCAATGATGCACCGGCCCTGAAACAGGCCAATATCGGTATCGCGATGGGCATCACCGGCACGGATGTCTCCAAGGAGGCCGCCGACATGGTGCTTACCGACGATAATTTCGCCAGCATTACCGCCGCTGTCGAGGAAGGCCGACGGATTTTCGACAATCTGGTCAAATTTATTACATGGACGCTGCCAACCAACGGCGGCGAAGGGCTTGTCATTTTGGCTGCCATCATGGCCGGTGTGGCGTTGCCCATTCTGCCCGTGCAGATCCTCTGGATCAATATGACCACGGCGGTACTTCTGGGGTTGATGCTGGCCTTCGAACCGGGTGAAAAAGATGTGATGAATTATCCGCCGCGTAAACCCGATAGTCCGATTTTATCCGGCATTCTGATTGGACGCATTTTGCTGGTTTCTTTCCTCATGCTCGCGGCGGTATTTAGCATTTTCAATTGGCAGAAAGGCATGGGTTATCCGCTGGAAGTCGCCCGCACGGTCGCGGTGAATTTGTTTGTCATGACAGAACTTACTTATTTGTATAACTGCCGGTCGCTGACCAGATCGATGTTTAAAATCGGGATTTTTTCCAATCCGTGGGTGCTGGTCGGCAGCAGCCTGATGATCGTTTTGCAGGTTTTATTCACTTACGCGCCCTTTATGAATAAGATTTTCCACAGCGCACCCATTGGCGCAAATGACTGGTTATTAATTATCATCATTGCCATTGCTGTTTACGGGTTTATCGGCCTGGAAAAGTGGGTGCGATTGTACATCTTTAAAAAAGCGCGCTGATGAAAAGAAGTTCGGACAATCATCTCCATGATGGATAAATGATTTAATAATAATTGAAATAATTCTGAAATATTTGAGATGATTAACTTATAAAATAAAAAAGCCCCCGTAAATGCAATCGATACATTGGCGGGGGCTATACTTTGCTTAAGCTTTAATTTTTGCTATCATCTGTGTGCCAAAGGCTTTAGCGTCAGCCAGATCGTTTTCATCAGGATGACGTATGGCGCCTGCGGCTTCTTCCGCCCACGCTTTGTGCTGAGGGTTTTTCTGCAGGGCATCAATAACCTGTTCGGCAACCTTGCCCCGGCAGCCGAAGTGCCCCAACACTTTCAGCTTTGCTGAAAGACCCAGCGCGTGCTCGAAGGCCTGCTTGGGCAGAATACCGTCTCGCAGAGAGCCGTGAGTTGAGAAAAAAGCAATCTTCTGCCCTTCCGGAATTTTTGCGATCTGCGATGCAGCCTTTTCCGGAACGCTGTGCGCATGAACAGGGAAACCGAAAAAAATAATGTCGTAGCCTTTCCAGTCCGTTACATCGGAAACTTTCCTGACTTCCTTATCGAAATCAACGGCATCGGAAATTGCACGGGCAACTTTTTCTGTGTTTCCGGTGTCTGAATAATATGCAATTAATGCTTTCACTTCATAGCCTCCTTTTGCTAATGGATTGATTTATTAAAACTTTCTTTAAGCGCCTTGGAGTATAAAAAGAGATGACCTGCAAGTCAAGAAAATCTTGGCCTCGAGATGCGGGATGCAGGACTGATGACCTCTTTCTAATAAATATTCCGATAACCATCCCCTTGACAAAAACGGTTGGCCGTTTCACCTGAACGTCGTTTTTCTGGGGAATGATTTTTTTATATTTGTCAAAAACATATAAAGCACAATATATGGGGACGGTTAAGTCACTTCCCGAATTCCACAATGTGTTTCTTTTTAGATAAAGGCATTGCGCTCATCGTACCGATATGTTAAGAAAATCGTCAATATTCATTATCCGGAGATATTTAAAAAATGAAATACGAACCAATTACCATTGAAGAAAAGTGGCAAAAAAAATGGGATGAAGAGAAGGCCTTCAAGGTCACCGAAGACCCGCAAAAGAAAAAATATTATCTGCTGGAGATGTTTCCTTATCCATCCGGCAAAATTCATATCGGCCATGTCCGCAATT
>CAYMWM010000149.1:3194-7017 GCA_964394185.1 uncultured Smithella sp. | reverse complement strand
AACAATCTGGGATATACGTTGTTTAATGAAGGCAAGGTCAAGGAATCCATCGAATGCTATAACCGGTCGCTTGGCATAACGAAAGGCGACGCTTCGGCTTACAATAAAAGGGGGATTGCCTACGCGTCGCTCGGTCGGTATCAGCAGGCGATATCGGACTTCAGTGAAGCCATCCGGCTGAAGGCGTATTACGCTCCGGCCTTTTACAACCGGGGCAATGCTTACAAGGAGCTTGGTCAATATGAAAAGGCTCTCAAAGACTTCGATGATACCATCCGCCTGAGCCCTTATTACACCAGTGCCTACAATATGAGGGCGGATATTTATTTAAAAACGGGCAAAACGGAGATGGCCTGTCCCGATGCGCAAAAAGCCTGCGAACAGGGCGATTGCAGACTGCTGAAATTTGCCCGGGATAGAAAGTACTGCCGCTGAATACAGGAAAATCAAACGGACTGAATATTACGACCCTTGTCCCTGCGGCTGGCGTTTCTTTTCAAAAAGGGTCACGCAGTTTTTGCCTTTGTGTTTCGAGGCATAGAGGGCATGATCCGCCGCGCTGATGAGGGCGACTTTGTCTTCGGCGTGATGAGGATATGTGGAGACGCCGAGGCTGATGGTCACATGGAGTTTTTCGTTCCCGTGGGGGATTTCTATTTCGGCGACGCTCTCGCGTATTCTGTCGGCAATGATTACAGCCTGACGGGAATCGGTTTCGGGCAGAATCATGACGAATTCCTCGCCGCCGTACCTGGCCGCGACATCCTCGGAGCGCGAAATTTTCCGGGCGGTGGCGGCTACTTCCTTCAATACTTTGTCTCCCAGCTGATGGCCGTAGGTGTCGTTGAAGGATTTGAAATTGTCTATATCCATCATGATGAGTGAAAATTTCTTATTATGACGGCGCGAACGTTTCATCTCCTGATCCAGCAGAAGCTGGAAATAACGGTGTACGTATAGCTTGGTCATGCCGTCGGTTGTGGCCAGTTCAAACAGCCTGGCGTTTTCGATGGAGATGGCGGCCTGAACGGAGAAGCTCCTGAGAATTTCCAGGCGTTCGGGGGTAAAGGCGTTTTCCGTCAGGTTATTCTCCATATAAAGAATGCCCGACAATTTGCCCTTGCTCATAATGGGAATGCACAGAATCGATTTGCACTGCATTCTGATGATATACGGATCGTTGATGAAAAGGCCGTCTTTTGAAGCATTGCCGAGAACGATGTCTTCGCCGCTGTGATACACATAATTGACGATGGAATGGCAGATTTCGGAGCATTCCTTCAGGGGCATGGACTGCATCACCATGAATTCGTTCTTGTCAATGTCTTCGCTGGCCTCGATGGTCAGTTCTTCACTGTCGGATTCCAGAAGCAGATAACCGCGCTGGGCTCCGGCGTTCGTGATGGACTCACGCATGATGTTCTGCAGCAGACGGTCCAGCATGATTTCGCTGGAGATGATCTGGGAGACCCTCATGGCGGTGGTCAGGTCGAGCATTTTTGTGGAGCCGGTTGTTTCGGTGCCTCCGCCGATGGTCATGGTTCCCGCGGTAAGCGTTCCCGCGGTAAGCGTTCCCGTGACAAAGGTTCCCGAGGTAAGGCTTCCCGTTGTGGTTGTTGATTGCTGTTTTAATTCCCGGGGTATCAAGGACGGATATTTTTCATCAAGTGCTTTGGCCTTCTCGGATGCTCCCCATGCCTGATAGCACCGGTATGCCCTCTGCATGAAAAAACCGGCCTCATCCTTGCATTTCGTATCGAGATACAGCAGCCCCAGACGTTCGCAGGCAATGGCCTCTTCCTGCTGATAACCGTTGAGCTTCGCGCCTTCGATGGCCGCGTGATAGAATTTCTGCGCCCTCCGGAACCGCCTTCTGATTCTCATCAGTTCCGCCGAAATCAGGTCGTATTTATGCCGGAAGTTCTCGGGACAGGATTTTGCCCATTGCAGCATTTTGATCCTGTTCGCCCTTATGGTCATCAGGGTTTTAATTTTTTGTGCGGTATTCGCTTCGGCGTATGTTGCTGTCAGCGTCAGGGACTGGTATAAATGAAATTCCGGAATGTGCAGATTTCCCAGCGCGGTTTTTTGACCCACAATCTGCTGCATTTCGGGAAGAAAGGCGAGGCACTTGGAATATTCGCCGAAAAGATAGTTCATTCTCAGGCGGACCAGGGAGTAGTAGAAAATAGCCAGCAGATTTTTTTCGGACCGGTAATAATGGTCCTGCTCCTCCTCGTCAAATCCATCGCCGTTCAAAGAGCCCCTTTTTTCGGTCAGTCCCTTGAGGCACAGGCAAAATCTCGTGTTTTCCGTGTAATTGCGGGCGATAAAGGGGTCTTTGACACCCAGCTGAAAATCCTTGTACTTGACGTATTCTTCCAGAAGAATGTCCATGTTGTCACCCAGCATGATGCGGGTCATGCCGATCAGATTGACGCTGTGTCCGCTGAACAGAAGATCGCCGTTTTCGATGCCGTTTTTATAGGCGTTGCGGAAATAATCGAGATCGTGCCGGGCGTGTATTTTCCAGTGCTGAATGAACATGGGAAAAGCAAATTCTATCCGGCACCGGTTCTTGGTGTCGGCGATCTTTTCGTTGAGTTTCAGCGCCGTCTGTCCGAACCTGTAGCCGTGCTGATAAAAACCGAGGGAGGATCCCACGATGGAACCCATGGCAATATATACAAACGGGGAATATTCGAAATTGACTTCAGCGTCCAGGAGTCTGTAAATTCCGTTGGTGACCAGATACGCGAATAAATTCGGATCGGCATAGAACGCCACCGTGCCGGTATGAATGGCCAGATACGCGTAGGATAATAACTCCCATAATGCCGTATCGGGATTATCGAATTTCTTATGCGGATGCCTGGTCAGATATTCGGAGGCCAGCTTCTTTGCCTCCTCCATATTGCCCGGAATGGTAACGTACTGCAGGTCGGTCAGATCTTCTATTTTTTTGAGGCCGAACTTTAATCTGAGCTTGAAGAGTTCCATGCCCACCCTTGCATCGCTGACCTTTTTCGGCAGGTTGATGCCGAGCATTTTCATGCCTTCGATGCCGACATTCAGGGCGTCTTCGTAGTTGCCCTGCGAGGTGTATAGCACGATCATCAGAGAATGAAGATTGGCGCGGTCAATGTTCGATTTCACGTTTTTCACGACGATATCGAATAATTTTTTGGCTTCATCGAAGTTCAGATTCAGGTACTCGCACTCAATGGCTTCCCTGTACAGGGTATAGGTGAGTTCGTAATGGCTTGTCCAGCAGTAGTCGGGCAGAAGTCCGATGGCAATTTTCAAATAGGATGAAGCCGAGGCGTAAGCGGTCGATTTCTTTGATTTCTGCGCGGCCTTCAGATTTAGCCGGGCCAGTGTAATTTCCTCATCCGTTCCGCTGACCAGTCTGATCCCGCGGTTGAGCTGGTCGACAATGTAAAATATTTTTTCATTAAGATTTCCGGGATCCGTTTTCTTGAGGACGTTGGTGCCGATGCGGTAATGCATGGCCTCTTTTTCCGTTTCCGGAATCATGGAATACACGGCTTCCTGAATGCGGTCGTGCAGAAATTTGTAGAGGCTGCCATGAATGCTGATCATATCCTCCTGAATCGCTGAAGTGATATCGGCAAGCGCTTCATCGATGGATTTTCCGGAAACAACGGCCAGAGATTCGAGATCGAACCGGTTGCCGATACAGGCGCATATTTTCAGCACGTCCTGGGTTTTCTTCGGGAACTGGGATATTTTTTCCGCCATGAATTCGATAACGTTTTCCGTGACCTGCATTTCACGGATTTTATCGATATCCCATTCCCAT
>CAYMWM010000149.1:0-3184 GCA_964394185.1 uncultured Smithella sp. | reverse complement strand
GGTTGTCATAAACGTTTTTCAAAAACTGAATGACAAAGAACGGATTGCCGCCCGTTTTTTTGCCGATGAGTTCTGCCAGCGGCATGGATCTTTCGGCTTCGCATAACAGGACGTTCATGATGATCATGTTGATGCTGTTGATATTCAGAGGTCCGAGCGTTATCGTGTGTATTTTCCGACCTTTTTTGAGAATTTTATTCAGGGCCAGCGTAAGGGGATGGGCATCATTGATTTCGTTATCCCGGTAGGCGCCTATCATAAACAGATATTTGGTTTCGTAGGTGGTCATCAGGTTTTCCAGGAGTTTCAGGCTGGCCTGATCGGCCCACTGGAGGTCATCCAGGAAAAGGGCAAGGGGATGTTCTTCCGTCGTGAAAATATTGATGAAATTCTGAAATACCAGATTGAACCGGTTGATCGATTCTTCCGGGCCCAGCATGGGCACATCGGGCTGCTTATGGATAATCAGCTCGAGTTCCGGTATGACATCCGTTATGACTTTCGCGTTTTGTCCCAGCGCGGCCAGCAGTTTTTCCCGCCACGATTGTATTTTCTCCTCGCTCTCCGAGATAATCTGCCGGATGAGACCCTGAAAAGCCTGAATAATGGCGCTGTAGGGAACGTCCTTTCTGAACTGGTCATATTTGCCGAAAATGAAATAACCCTTTTTGGCGATAATCGGTTTGTAAATTTCGTTGACCAGAGCGGATTTGCCGATGCCGGGCTGACCCGTCACAAGCATGATTTCGCTTAAGCCCTTGCAGGTGCGCTCAAAGCATCTCATCAGCTCAATGCGTTCATTGTCGCGATTGACAAGACGGCGGGGGATATTAAACCGGATGGAGACATCCTTTGCCGCTATCGAAAATTCTTCAATGCGGCCTGTCCGGTTCAATTGATGCAGGCATTCGTCGATATCCGCCTTCAACCCCAGGCAGTTCTGATACCGCTCCTCGGGATTTTTGGACAGCAGCTTCAGAATAATGGTTGATATGACCTGTGGCACGGAGGGAATCAGATCGGCGGGCGGAACGGGCTGCCGCGCGATATGCGAATGGATCAGTTCCATCGGATCCTTCGATTTGAAGGGAACTTCGCCGGTCAGCATTTCGTACAAGGTCGCGCCCAGCGAGTAGATATCCGTGCGGTAATCAACGCCCCGGTTCATTCTTCCGGTTTGCTCCGGCGACATATAGGACAGGGTTCCTTCGATAACATCGGGATTGTACAATTCGTCATTGGCGTGCGTCAACGCGGCTGAAATTCCGAAGTCGGTTATTTTGACTTCGCCGTTTTGCGTATTGACCAGAATATTGTCGGGTTTTATGTCCAGATGAATGATATTGCTTTTGTGGATCAATCCCAGCGCTTCGGATACTTTCGAAGAAATATCGAGAAATGATGTTAATTCCAGTTTTTCTTCCCTTATTTTATCCTTGAGCGATATGCCTCCGAAATCTTCTTCGATGATGGCATATTTGTTGTCATATTCGACCAGATCGAATATTTTGATGATGTTTTGCACATCAAGACTTCTGACCAGGTTGTATTCCTGTTTGAATCGCGCGATTTCGGAAGGCGTCGGAAAGGCCGTTTTCAGCAGTTTGATAATAAGCGGACGGGGATCATTTTGTTTATGACCACGATAAATAATCGACGATCGTGTTTCATGTATTTTTTCTTTCAGTTCGTAATCAGAAAACAGTTCCATAATCAATGTCTGTGTATAAAGCGATCCCTTTCCCGTATAATTTTATATATTTAACCCAAAATTTGATTTTTTACCAATACAAATCAGGGGTATAGAATATTATTAAACAAAATTGATAACTTACGTAATGAATAAAGTTAAGATTCCGAAGCAGAATGAGACGAAACGGTTGCGTCGCATCTTCTAAAACCCAAGGTTAATCCTATGCAAATCCGGACTCCTGTCAATGATGGCCGTGCTTGGCCTTGGATTTCATTTCCGTATATTCCGCGCGAAGGGCGATATGATCCATGTCGTCCATGTCTTCAGCCCGTTTAACCCAGTCTTCAAACTTAATGTCCACGCCGAAAATGCCTATCATTTCATCTTTTTCGTTAACGATAGGAGCGGAAACGGTGAAGCACAGGACGCCCGTCATCTTGGAAATGAAAAAGTCGGAAACAAAAACCTTTCCCGTGCGGAGCGGATTGATGAACCACTGCCTGTCGGACTGGTCGGTGCCGACTCCGTAGTTTTCATACTTGGCGCGGTCCTCGATATTCGTGATGTTTTTTGTCGTTTTGCGGCCGTTCATGTCGACGATGTAGGCGAACTGAATGGAGGGATGTTCATCGACAAATTGCTGCATCAGCGTCTCCTGCTTTTCGGTATTCATCGTCTTCATCAGAGGATGTTCGATAATCTGGATGACCTCGTCGATGGCGGCCTTCTCGGCCATGAACTTGATTTTTTCAAGTTCGGACATGAAGTATTCGGGGAGATACAGGCGAACCCTTTTTTCCATTTCTTCGGGAGAGATAGAGGTAATCCGGCCTGCTTCATACTGTTCCGTGACCCACTTGTGCATCTTGGAAATGGCCGGATGTCTTTTATCGATCATTTTACTGCCTTCGAGATTGAATCGCTGATTGATCCAGAAAGCGATGCCCGCATTGCCTGACTTGTCGGTGATGGTCGTGGTAATGGGCCGCTTCAAAATCTTCCGCGTATCGAAGATGTTGTAAATTTCCTCGCATTTGATGAGACCGTCGGCATGGACGCCGGCGCTGGTGACATTGAATCCCAGACCGACAAACGGATAGTTGTGGGGAATTTTCACGCCGATTTCCTTTTCAAAATAGTCGGCGATATCGGTAATGACGGTTGTGTCGATTCCGTTCAAGCCCCTCATCGCAATATACTCGAAAATCAGACCTTCGATGGGTGGATTTCCCGTTCTTTCGCCCAATCCCAGCAGAGTCGAATTGGCGGCGGCGCAGCCATACAGCCAGGCGGTCGTGGCATTGATCATGGCTTTATGAAAATCGTTGTGGCCGTGCCACTCCAGCAGATGCCCGGGCACACCGGCGTCGTGGATAAAGGCGAAAACAAGTTTATCCACGCTGCGGGGCAGGGCGGCTCCGGGATAGGTAACGCCGTAGCCCATCGTGTCGCAGAGCCTGATTTTGACGTCCATGCCGCTTTCTTCCCTGA
>CAYMWM010000148.1:4228-7110 GCA_964394185.1 uncultured Smithella sp. | reverse complement strand
GACTCCAAATCCGGATGCTGGGGGTTCAAGTCCCTCCTGGCCTGCCATTTTTCCCGGTATTGAAGGATTTGAAATTATGAACGAAATTAAAGAAAAAGTAAAAGTAATAATCCAAAAGGTAACTCAGTTTCTGAAAGAAGCAAAAACGGAATTGAAAAAGGTTACCTGGCCGACTCCGAAACAGACTTTGGCTTCTACGGCAGTTGTAATCATTTTAGTTTTCATTGTTTCTTTAATTCTGGGCGTCATGGATTTTGCTCTCGCCAAAGCGGTAAAATTAATATTAGGTTAATTAATATGGCTTTTAAATGGTACGTTGTCCATACTTATTCCGGTTATGAGAATAAAGTAAAAATAAGTCTCGAGGAACGAATTCAAATCACTGGAACTCAGTCTTATTTCTCCGATATTCTTATTCCTGAAGAGGATGTTGTGGAACTGATTTCAGGAGAAAAGAAAAGCTCCAAACGTAAATTTTTCCCCGGGTATATACTCGTCCGAATGGAAATGAATGATGAAGCGTGGCATGTTGTAAAAGATACTCCCAAGGTTACCGGTTTCATTGGTAGCAAAGACAAGCCTTCGCCGATACCTGATAAAGATGTGGAAAATTTGAAATTCAGAATTGATGAAGGAACTTTGAAACCAAAACCTAAGTTTAAATTTGACGTAGGTGATCACGTTAAAATCATTGATGGACCTTTCACCAATTTTGACGGAATTATTGACGAATTAAAACCGGAAAAGAGCAAACTGAGAGTTATTGTGAGTATTTTTGGCCGACCGACACCGGTGGAATTGGATTTCATACAAGTAACACAGGGTTAATGTTTTTGTTGGCGGAATATATAATATTTTAATAAGGGTGATTCAACATGGCAAAAAAAATTATCGCGAACATAAAATTACAAATAAAGGCTGGTAAGGCGACACCTTCGCCTCCCATCGGTCCGGCGTTGGGACAACATGGCGTTAATATTATGGAATTTTGTAAAGCATACAACGCCATGACCCAAAAGCAAGAGGGAATGATTATTCCGGTGGTGATTACCGTTTATGCCGACAGGTCATTTACATTTATAACGAAAACACCCCCAGTATCCGTTTTGCTCAAACAGGCGGCTAAAATTGCCAAGGGTTCCAGCGATCCGAAGAGAGATAAGGTTGGTACGGTTACCGCCGGTCAGGTAAAAGAGATAGCTGAACTGAAATTTAAAGATTTGAACGCCGTGAACATTGAGGGCGCGATAAATATTATTGCCGGTACGGCAAGGTCAATGGGAATTGAAATTACAGGATAATTATAAATAAGAGGTTTTATCATGTTAAGAAAAGGCAAACGTATATTGGCGGCAAAGGCTAAAGTTGAGCCGGGCAAACGATATTCTCTTAAAGAAGCTGCGGAAATAGTTGCATCAACGGCTGGAACCAAATTCGATGAGACCGTGGATGCGGCAGTTCGTTTGGGTGTTAATCCTGCTCATGCGGATCAGATGGTGAGGGGAAGCGTGGTTCTGCCTCATGGTCTGGGAAAAACGGTACGGATTTTGGTATTTGCCAAAGGAGAAAAGGAAAAGGAAGCTGTGGAAGCCGGTGCTGATCTGGTCGGTAATGATGAAGTTATCGAAAAAATTAAGGGCGGTTGGATGGAGTTTGACCGGGTTATTGCCACACCGGACATGATGGGATCCGTGGGAAAGATTGGTAAAATCTTAGGTCCGCGCGGATTAATGCCCAATCCCAAAGTTGGAACTGTTACTTTTGAAGTGGCCAACGCGGTCAAGGAGTTGAAAGCCGGCAAAGTTGAATTCCGCGTCGAAAAAGCGGGAATCGTTCATTCTCCGGTAGGGAAGGTATCCTTCGGAGCCGAAAAATTAAGAGAAAATGTCAGTGCTTTGCTGGAAACTATTATTAAATTGAAACCGGCATCCAGCAAAGGTACTTATATTAAAAGTATTTCTATCTCCAGCACCATGGGTGTGGGAGTGAGAATAGATCCTCTCGATATTAAAGCTGTTTAATTAATATTGAGAGTTGTTGTAAGAAGTAAAAAAGGTCGAAGACAGCAGGTACAGAGGTTTAAACGTAAAACGGCCTGCCGAGACTCGTGAGATGAAAATAGTTGCTTTATTTTTGAAGGTAAACATTTTTATAAAACGGGAATCGGAATTTGGTCATGGTTACCGTTTTTTTGTTCTGTATGTGGCTTAACTCTCCGGCCTCAGTAGAAAAAATAAATTAAGAAGGGAGGCTGATAGATTGGATCGGAAAACTAAAGAACAAATTGTATCCGAACTGCAAAAGAAACTCAAAGAAGCAAACTTCGGTGTTTTAACCAGTTTCAGCGGCATGAATGTCGAGAAAATGGAAGCTTTGAGAAATGAATTGCGCAAGTCCAATGCCGAATGGAAGGTCGTCAAGAACACGCTTTTGAAAATTGCTTCAGACGGCACCGATTTCAGCATTCTTGCCGATCATTTCAAATGGCCTGTCGCCGTTGTTCTGAGTTATAAAGACCCGGTGGCTCCGGCCAAGGTTCTGGTTGATTTCGCCAAGAAAAATCCGGAATTGGATATCAAAGTCGGTGTATTGGATAAGAAGCTTTTAACCAAAGCGGATCTTACAATTCTTGCGGAATTACCGAATAAAGAGGTTCTTTTGGGCAAACTGGTTTCGGTCATGGCGGCGGTACCGACGTCGTTCGTAACCGTCCTGAGTGGAGTTCCGAGAAGCCTGGTGCAGGTACTCAACGCCTATTGCGATAAGAAAAAAACATTAAACTAATAAAAAACATACAGAAAGGAATAAAAAAATGTCAGATAAAATTACGAAAGAAGATGTAGTCAAATTTATTGAAGGAATGACGGTATTAGAGCTTTCTG
>CAYMWM010000148.1:0-4198 GCA_964394185.1 uncultured Smithella sp. | reverse complement strand
CGGAGAAGATTCAGGTTATCAAAGTTGTCCGCGCTATTACCAACTTGGGTCTTAAAGAAGCCAAAGATCTGGTGGAAGGCGTGCCCAAGCCCATCAAAGAAGCCGTTTCCAAAGATGAAGCTGCCGATATCAAGAAGAAAATCGAAGAAGTGGGCGGTACCGTCGAGATTAAATAACCTAATCTCAAACATATAATTTATCATTTTAAGGATGCTATGGGAGACTTTAGAAAAAATTTTGGTCAGGTAAGAAAGATACTGGATATCCCGAATTTAATTGATATTCAGACACAATCTTATGAGAAAAGCGTCTTCCCCATTTCTGATTTCAGCGGGAAGTGCTCTCTTGAATTTGTCAGCTACAAGCTTGGCGATATCCGGTATGATGTCCATGAGTGCGTTCAGAAAGGAATGACTTATGCCGCTCCTTTGAAGATTGTTGTCAGGCTGGTTGTTTTTGAGGTTGACCGGCCTGCTGAAGGAAAAAGCAGCCGCGAAGCGGATGAAGTAAAACAGATTCGCGATATCAAAGAGCAGGAAGTTTATTTCGGCGAAATTCCACTGATGACTGAAAACGGTACTTTTATCATTAATGGAACGGAACGGGTTATTGTGAATCAGCTCCACCGTTCACCGGGCATCTTTTTTGATCACGACAAGGGAAAAATCGTCGCCAGTGGAAAATTGATTTATTCAGCGCGGATTATTCCGATCAGGGGATCATGGTTGGATCTGGAATTTGATTCCAAGGACATTCTTTATGTTAGAATTGACCGCCGCAGGAAAATGCCAGTCACTATCTTATTGAAGGCGCTGGGTAATTCAACAGAATTTATTCTGAATTATTTTTATAGCGTCAATACGATTATCATTGAAAACAAAAAGATTTATTTTGCGGTTGATGATTCTCTTGTCAGTCAGAAAGTACCCGAAGATATCAAGGATACCAAGAGCGGTGAAGTGATTATCAAGAAGGGACGCAAGCTCACCAAACTGCTTATTAAAAAAATGATTGACTCCGGTATTAAACGCGTCGTAGTTAATGAAGATGAACTTTCCGGTAAGATTCCTTCACAGGATATTCGTGATGCTCAAACAGGAGAAGTTATTTTCCGCTGCAATGAAGAATTGCCCGTAAACTGCATGGAAATCATCAGGGACAAAAGTATTAAAGAGTTGAAGATTATTCATATTGATGAAGATACGGATAATGCTTCCATCCGGGATACCCTGCTGATGGATAAAATTGAAACTACAGAAGACGCGATCATGGAAATATACCGCCGTTTGCGTCCCAGCAATCCTCCCACTCCGGAAACCGCGTCTAAATTTTTTAAGAGTCTTTTCTTTGAGCCGGAAACATACGATTTGTCGAATGTCGGTCGTGCCAAAATGAATTATAAATTACACATGAATGTGCCGACGGATACCACGGTATTGAGCAATGACGATATTTTATCCTCTGTAAAATATCTGATTGATTTAAAGAATGGTGTTGGAGACTGCAGTGTTGATGATATTGATCATTTAGGAAACCGCCGCGTAAGATCGGTGGGCGAACTGATTGAAAATCAGTATCGCATTGGTCTTGTGCGTATGGAACGGGCTATCAAGGAAAAAATGAGTCTGCAAGATATTGAAACCATGATGCCGCATGATCTCATTAACGCTAAACCTGTTTCCGCTGTCGTCAACGAATTCTTTAACTCGAGCCAACTGTCTCAGTTTATGGATCAGACCAATCCGCTTTCTGAAATTACACATAAAAGACGTTTGTCGGCATTGGGACCAGGCGGTTTAACACGGGAAAGAGCCGGATTTGAAGTGCGTGACGTTCATCCAACGCATTACGGCCGCATTTGTCCTATAGAGACGCCGGAAGGTCCTAATATCGGATTAATTGTATCTTTGAGCACCTACGCCAGGGTCAATGAATTCGGCTTCATTGAAACACCCTACAGAATGGTGGAAAATGGGCGTGTTTCCGATGATGTTCGCTTTGTTACGGCAATTGAAGAGGAAAATCAGATTGTTGCTTCAGCAGATCGTCCTTTGAATAAGCACGACAAATTTGTCGAAGAGCTGATATCAGTCAGAAAGGGCGGGAGTTATATTTCCGTGGTTCCTGAAGACATCAAAATGATGGATGTTTCTCCCACGCAGCTCGTCAGTGTCGCGGCGGCGTTGATTCCTTTCCTTGAGCATGATGACGCCAACCGCGCTCTCATGGGGTCCAATATGCAACGACAGGCTGTACCTTTAATGAGACCCGAAGTTCCGGTGGTAGGTACGGGTATAGAATCCGTTGTTGCCCGTGATTCGGGAGCCGTTGTTGTGGCCAAACGATCTGGTGTCGTGGAGAGTATCGATGCTTCACGCCTTATTGTCCGGGCCGATCATACAGAAGAAGACGGCATAGACAGTGGCGTTGATATTTATAATCTGGCGAAATACCAGAGATCAAATCAGGATACCTGTTTCAATCAGAAACCAATCATCAATATCGGTCAACGCGTTCATAAAAAAGATATATTGGCTGATGGGCCGGCGATTGATAACGGTGAACTAGCTCTGGGTAGAAATGTCATGGTCGCTTTCATGTCCTGGGGCGGTTATAATTACGAAGACTCCATTCTGGTCAGCGAAAGAGTCGTGAAGGAGGACATTTTCACATCTATTCATATCGAAGAATTTGAAACAATGTCCCGCGATACAAAACTGGGCAAAGAAGAGATTACACGCGATATACCCAATGTCGGTGAAGAAGTGCTGAAAAATCTTGACGAAAGCGGCATTGTTTGCATAGGCGTTTCCGTTAAACCGGGAGATATTCTTGTCGGCAAGATTACGCCGAAAGGGGAAACTCAGTTATCCGCCGAAGAAAAACTGTTACGGGCCATATTCGGAGAAAAAGCCAGTGATGTTCGCGATACTTCTTTACGCGTTCCTCCCGGTGTTGAAGGAACTGTTATCGATGCCAAAATCTTCACAAGAAAAGGCGCGGAAAGCGATCTGCGTTCACAGGCTATAGAAAAAGACGCCATTGAGCAGATCACAAAAGACCGGGATGACGAAATCCGCATTCTCACGGAAACCATCAAGAAAGATATTACAAAATTGGTTGTTGGAAAAACCGCTGCCGTGAAAATATTTGATGCCAAGAAAAAAACCATCCTCAAGAAAGGTGACAAGATTACAAAAGAGGTCTGGAATGATTTGCCTTTCGTAAGCTGGAAAGAAATAGCCATTGCTGAAAATGACGGTTCGGAAGAAAAAATAAACAATCTTATTGCTTCCCTTGAAAGAAAGATTGATTTTGTCAACGCCCATTTTGAGGAGAAAATGGATAAGATCAAAGCAAGCGATGAGCTTCCGCCCGGTGTCATTAAAATGGTTAAAGTTTATATCGCGATTAAGAGAAGACTGTCTGTCGGAGATAAAATGGCCGGAAGACATGGTAATAAAGGTGTTTTATCCCGTATTCTGCCGGAAGAAGATATGCCTTACTTTGCCGACGGCTCAACAGTTGATATTGTTTTAAATCCTCTGGGCGTTCCTTCCCGAATGAACGTCGGACAGATTCTGGAAACTCATTTGGGCTGGGCTGCTAAATCCATAGGCGAAGGCTTGAATGAATTATGGGAGAAAAAATCCAACCTCAACGATATTAAAAATGAATTAAAGAAAACATACTCCTCACCGGATTTTGATAAATTCATGGATCAGGCTTCCACCGAAGATATCAGGCGGTTTCTCGGACGCCTGAAAAAAGGGATGCTGGTAGCCAGTCCTGTTTTTGACGGATGTCCCGAAGAGCAAATCAGGGAAATGTTGAAAAAGGCCGAGTTGCCGGAAAACGGTCAATCTCTTCTTTTTGACGGCAGAACCGGCGAGCCGTTTGATCAGGAAGTAACGGTGGGAATTATTTATATGATGAAACTGCATCACCTTGTCGATAATAAGATACATGCACGTTCCATAGGTCCGTATTCACTAGTAACGCAGCAGCCGCTGGGAGGCAAAGCTCAATTCGGCGGTCAGAGACTTGGAGAAATGGAAGTATGGGCAATGGAAGCTTATGGCGCCGCTTATGCCTTGCAGGAATTTCTTACTGTCAAATCGGATGATGTTGCAGGTAGAACAAGAATTTACGAATCAATTGTTAAAGGCGAACATAATTTTGAGTCAGGTCTGCCGGA
>CAYMWM010000147.1:3386-7115 GCA_964394185.1 uncultured Smithella sp. | reverse complement strand
TCTCGTGGACCATGGTGGTGGACTTTACGCCGGTATTTGCCATGACCACCGGGCCATGGAACTATTCCTTTGCTGCGCTTCGTAAAACCAGGGAGTGTGTTCTTGCAATACCCACCGTTGACATGCTTGACAAGGTCGTTGGCGTGGGAACCTGTTCCGGCGCTGATACAGATAAATTTGAAAAATTCATGTTGACCCCCGTGAAGGGAAAGCATGTTAAAGCGCCCCTGATAAAAGAATGTTTAGCGAATATCGAGTGCAAAGTTGCCGACATCGTCGAGAAGCACAATATCATCGTCCTAGAAGGCGTTGCGGCATACTTTGATAATTCACGAAAAGAGAAGCGAACGATTCACGCAGTTGGCGATGGAACTTTTATAGTGGATGGGCGAAAGCTTAATCGAAAGGAAATGATGCACTCGAAAATTCCAGATGGTATTTAATATTATAAAATATTTAGGGGCCTATTGGCTCCCGAACTCATACTATTCGAGCTTTGCAGCCCCCGGTTCACAATTGTGTAATTTTGTGCTAGATAGCAAGTATCAGGTAGCAAAGAGGATAGTACAGAGTACAGAGTACGGAAACTAGTGCGGATGTCCCCAAATGTCAAAATCATATAATTTCTATTATAATCATATATTTGTACCCGATTTGACATTAAGAAATATTTCATGTATATAAATTTTAAATAAAGGTTAAGTTTACATTTCTTCTGAATTTTTCGCCGACTCACACCGGCTATCATATAATCTCAACGCCGGATATTTATCTCAATTATAGAATAATGCATCGTAATGATGCTCATCCAAATATAGATGGATTGGTCTATTCATCGAAAGGAATATTTTTTTGTTAAAAAAAGGGAGGGTTATAAGTATGCAGCGTATTGATAACTATCAACGTACCGTATCGTCAGGGATGGTATTCGATAGGATATTACCTATCAACAATAAAATGGAGAATGCCTTTCAGCGAAATAGAATTCTTTTATGCCTCATCGAGGAAGAAATGGAGCTGTCATTTCGTTCACAGCATTGCCTGAACGACACAGGAATCAAATTGATTGGCCAACTCGTGCAGAAGTCTGCGTCGGAACTTCTCGATCTGAAAAATTTTGGCCGGACATCTCTTCGCGAGATTGAAAAGAGCCTAACTGAAATTGGTTTAACCTTGGAGATGAACCTCAATTTCTTCCCGTGGAATTGTAATGGCAATGGCGCTGAATTAATCCAGATACTTTCCTTACAGAAACCATATGGAGGTTTTTTTATAGACAACAGAACTGCTGAAAAACTTGGTATTAATTTGAAGGAAATAAATCAAACCATCAGTAAAGGGAAGCTTTTACATATACATACAAAGTATTTGTTAGATCGGTTGGAGTTAAAATTTGAGAAGGACATTCCTTTCTTGACAGTCTTGCTCAAACCGCACCGGATATGGTTGCAAAAAGAGCCGAAGTAAACTTATTAACCGCCAATTAAAAATATTTCTACTTGGATAATTTATTATGATAGACGGTAATCGTTGAAAATATTTTGAAGTATATGAATTAAAATTTGCTTGACAAACATTGTACACTATTCAGGAGGATATGATTATAGGAGAATTATTCAAATATAGCGTTCAATTATATTGACGGGCCCTAATTTTTTTCTCCAAAAAGCGAGTCTGGTAAATTTATTCATATGTTTCATATTTTCTATATTCATTTCCAGCTTTTCTCATTAATTTCTTGACGTTATAAAAATATTTTGATTGAAAAAGTAATCAGTGATATGAACTGTTACTTTTTGGCGTGAATAAAACTTTGACGGTGGCCAATGGGGTATAATTATTGGAAAGTCAATGGAGTTTATTAAAAGAAGTAAAGGTAACGAATAATAATCATATTGAAGCCTTAGCGGAAGTTCCGGCTGATTCCCCCTGGTTTTCAGGTCATTTTCCCGGTGAGCCGATTCTCCCGGGGATAGCTTTAATTCATATCGTCCGACAGGCAATTACGCTCGAAGCTCTCAAAAAAGGTGAAAAGCTTCAATTGCACACGCTCAAAAGAGTCCGATTCACGCAACCCGTAAGGCCGGGAGATACACTTTCGGTGAATATAAACGGTGAGGATATCGGCGGGGAAATTTTGTTTCATTTTAAAGTGATATGTAAAGAAAATGTAGTGAGCAGCGGAACCATTAACGCGAAAAGGATAAACGAATAAATATAAATAAGCAAATAAGGAGGTTATGATGCCTGCAAGTCAAGATATCAAAGGCATTATCCGGCATGTGGCCGAAATAATTATTAACGAGCTTAAACTGGAAGATGTTACCGCGGATACATTCAATCCGGATATGGATCTGGTGGATGAACTGGGTATCGACAGTATGGATCTGGCAACCATCGCTCTGGTTTTGCAGGATGAATATGGGATTGCGATAGACGAAGACGATTATCCCAAATTAAAAACCATCCGTCTGATTTCCGAATACATTGAAGAAAAAATAGCGTCGAAGCATTAATGGATAGAGATTAATATATCTATGCAGGTGAATCATCAAATAACGACGGAGCCGGCCAAACCGAAATTTTCCGATCTGCTGGCCGAGCCGGAAGTCAAAGCGCGCTGGGAAAAGGTTAGGAAATATTTTTTTCTGCGCGAATCGACTTACGACATGTCCAACCGCTGTAATATCCGCTGTGACGGCTGTTATTATTATGAAGGCGAAAAACAGTTTGCCCAAGAGGTGGGCGATGTTGATGCGTGGCGCGAATTGATGCGGGCGGAAAAAGCGCGCGGCATTACATATGTTGTGCTGGCGGGAGCGGAGCCTTCCCTCGTTCCGGAGCTGCTCGATGCCTGCTATCAGGAAATGCCGCTGGGCAGCATTGCAACCAACGGCTTTAAAAAAATACCGGAATCCGTCGGCTATAAACTGCATATATCCGTTTGGGGCAATGACGAAACCAGCCTGAGAATCAGAAAGGCTAAAAATCTTTTAAAAAAACAGATTGAGAATTATGAAAATGACCCGCGCGCGGTCTTTGTCTACACTTTTACGCGTGATAATATAGATGAAGTCAATGAAGTTGCCGACGAGCTTGTCGCTCACAGCTGTAAACTGACCTTTAATGTTTTTTCCTCGCCGGTCGGTTATACGGGAAATCTGCGGCATAATGATGAATCTTTCGCGCGGATAAGACAAAAGATGATTGAGCTTCTCAATAAATATCCGCGCAATGTTCTTTTTTCCGTTTACAACGCCGTGGCGCATACGCACAAAAAAGGTTTGCATGATCTTTACGGCTGTTCATATCCCCGTCAGAATCCTTCGCAGGATATCGGACTGGGCAGGTCTTTTAGGCAGTACAGGACAGACCTCAACTGGGACCGCTCTGTTGCCTGCTGTGTGCCGGATACCGATTGCGTTGATTGCCGGCATTACGCCGCCGGTTCTGCGGTTGTCACGGCGCGTCTTTACCGTCATGTGAACAGCGCCGATACTTTTAAATCGTGGCTCGATTATGTGGATACCTATCTGGCTGTATGGGTGACGGGTTACGAAAAAGGTAAAAATCTCTGCGATAAAATTATTGAACCGCCACAGGCGGCTGCAAATTAGAAAAAATAGATGGGGAAATATTGATGAACACAGTCAGTTCCTTGCTGGATAAAGAATGGCATGAAAGATACAGAAAAATTTCCAGCTTGAATATCCGCAGTTCCATCTATGA
>CAYMWM010000147.1:0-3376 GCA_964394185.1 uncultured Smithella sp. | reverse complement strand
CGCTGTAATTTGCGCTGCAAGGGTTGTTTTTTCTTTTCTTCGGGAGAGCATCAGGCGGCGCAGGAAGAAATGGATATAAAAAAGTGGGAGGCTTTTATTGATCGCGAAAAAGAGCGTGGTGTTAATCTCGCCATTCTCATCGGCGGAGAACCGACTTTGTGCATGGATCGCGTCGAAGCTTTTTACAAACGTCTGCCCTCCTATTGCGCCACCAACGGCCTGATTAAGGTTCCCCGTGACCGGTTTCCCGATATGATGGTGGGAATTTCCCTCTGGGGCGGCGGTGAAGACGAAAAGATTCTCCGGGGACGCGATACCTTTGCGATCTCCAGTAAAAATTACGAAGGGGACGCTTTCACTTATTATCTTTATACCATAACGCCGCGTCAGGTAGGGAAGATTGAACCGGTCATCAAAAGAATCAGGGATGTCGGCCTGAAAGTTCATTTACAGCTTCTGTCCAATGATGAAGGCGTGGACGGTTTTTCGTGGCGCGAAGGCGAACTAAAGGATTTGCGTTCAGAAATGGACGAGATGCTCGATCATCATCCGCAGACTGTCATTTCCTGTAAATATTATCACGAAATCATTACCACGGGAAAAATGATGGGAAGGGACTTCGGCTGGAATGAATGCCCGTCCGTCACGGAGTCGCTGGATAACAGAAAAAACAGACCACGGCGTCTGATTCATTTTGCCCGCTGGGCATCCGATTTAAAAACCGTTCATCGCTGCTGCACGTCCGCGACGCGCGACTGTTCCACCTGCAAGGACGGCGCGGCGCATATGAGCTGGGTCATGGTCAACAAACGCGAACATTTAAAATCCACAAAAGATCTGCAAAACTGGATTGAAGTTTATGAAATGTTTGCCAAACTCTACCACTTTATTCCTTGGTAATATCCAATAACTTACTATGGGTTCTAAGAAAACATTCATATTGGGTTACGATGCCGTATCTTCTTTGGGAACGGATCTGGATACTCAATGGCAGCGGGCTGTGGCCGGAGATTGCGGCATAGGAAATCTGACCAGATTCCCTATGGACGCCAATTTTCCCGTTCGCGTTGCCGGTGAAGTGGCTGAAATTGACACGCGTCCCTATCCCTTTTTACAGCCCAGGGATTTGGCTCACTGGACTTCCCCTATTTTCAAATACGCCCTGCTGGTAGCTCACCGCGCTTTGGAAAAAAGCGGGATTGAAATTACGAAAGAGCTAGCGCCCCGGGTGGCAATTACGTTCAGCTCGGCCGTTGGCGGGCTGGACACCGTCCTTCAGGCCGACCGACTCATGATTGCCGAAGGCAAGATGCCTCATCCTTTTACAAATCCCAATTCCTGCATTAATATGGTTGGCGGCAAGGTTTCCATTCTCACGGGCGCGACGGGTCCAATCTGTTCGACGATTACGGCCTGCGCCACCGGCATTACTTCGCTGATTATCGGCGAAATGTTATTGCAGCGGAATATGGCCGATGTGGTTATCGGCGGCGCGGTGGATTTTCCTCTCGTGGAGCCGATTGTTGCAGGATTTGCCACAATGAATGGCGCATATCGTCCGAAAGACGGACAACCCCAGGAACCTCCTCAGAAAACAAGCCGTCCTTTTTCCGTAAACAGGCGCGGATTTGTTGTTTCGGAGGGAGCCGGCTGCATTATTATGGCTACCGATGTATTTGTGAAGGTACACGGGCTTAAATCCAACATAGAAATGGCCGGATGGTCAATGACATCGGATGCCAGTCATTTTGTTTCCCCCAATCTGAAAACGGTGCAGAGATGCATTGAAGAAACCATTTCCAGTGCCGGATTGCTGCCAGAGGATATTAATGCAATTAACGCCCATGCAACCTCAACAAAAATAGGCGATAAGGTGGAGGCTGACGCTTTGCGCAATGTCTTCGGTAAAAATATTCCGCCGGTCTCGGCCAATAAATCGCAGATGGGACACGCAATGGGCGCGTCGAGCGCCATTGAAGCCATTCTGGCAATAGAAGGGATGAAGAAAGATATTTTGCTGCCGACGATTAACTATGCTCCCGATAAGGAAATTGAAATTGATTGTGTTGCCGAAGGCGTGAGAAATTTAAAACAGGAATTTGTGCTGAAAAACGCGTTTGGTTTCGGCGGGTGCAATTCCTGCCTGATTTTGCGCAGGATTGAATAAAGGGTAATCGCTATATGAAGGCTCCGAAAAACAGAAAAGTATTTGTCGTTGGTTACGGTACGGCCACACCGCTGGGAAGCACGTTTGAAACGACGTGGAAGAGGGCGGTCAGGGGCGAGGCGGGTTTCAGAAAAGTAACGCGCTGTAAAGTGGAATCGGCCTGCGACGTTGTGGGAGAAATTCCGGACTGGTATCCGCTGGAGCTTGATTTCACCGACGCCAAGGAAGTATACAACTGGAACGCATCATTCGTGATTCTGACGATGGCTGTCTGCAAGGAGGCGCTGCATCATGCAGGAATTTCCATTGATTCGGAAATAGCACCGCGAATGGCCTGCCTCATCGGTTCGGCGCTTAACGGCACCGACGCGTTTCGCATCGCCATGCACGACCTGGAACATCGCGGTCCTCTGAGGGTCAGTCCGTATCTTCTGCCCAATTTATGCGCCAATGTTCCCTCCGGCAAGGCGGGAATGCTTTTGAAATTTACCGGCCCGATTTTTTCGCCACAGGGCGCCTGCGCTTCGGGCAATCATGCCATCGGCATCGGAGCGAGAATGATACGGGACGGCGATTGCGATTTTGTTCTGGCCGGCGGCGCCGATGCGCCTATTCTGCCGGAGCTGATTCACGGCTTTGCCAACATGAACGCCACCATCAAGGTGAATGCCAAAGACCGCGCCTATGAAAATCCGGCGAAAGCGTCACGCCCCTTCAGTATTGACCGCAAGGGGTTTGTCCTTTCGGAAGGAGCCGGTGTTGTAGTTCTGGCGGCGGATGAAGCCATCAAGGCTTACGGATTAAAGCCGAAAGCCGAGGTTCTCGGTATTGGGTGGACATCGGATGCTCACCACTATACCAGCCCCAACATGACGACGATTATCCGCGCCATCAGGGAAACCATCGATGACGCCGGGCTTAAACCGGAAGATATTCAGTATATCAACGCCCATGGCACATCAACACCCAAAGGCGATATTACGGAAGTGAAGTGTCTGCGCGACGTTTTCGGTAGAAAAATAGAAAAAATTCCCGTTTCCTCGAACAAATCCCAACTGGGACACACACTGGGCGCGACCGCCGCCATTGAAGCCGCCCTGACGATCGAGGGAATGAAAAAGGATATTATACTGCCGACGATCAATCATGAACCTGACCCGGAATTATCCGATATTGATGTTGTGCCCAATGAAGCCCGAAGGCATAAAT
>CAYMWM010000146.1:0-7453 GCA_964394185.1 uncultured Smithella sp. | reverse complement strand
AGGCGGGTATCTTCCGGTTGGCGCAACCGTCGCAGAGGCTCAGATCAATCAGCGTTGAGAGCCTCTCTCCCGTATCCGTTCCGGCATAAGAGGGTTTCGGCAATCCGATGCCGGAAACAACCGCCGCTCCCGCCGTCAGTTTCAAAAAAGACCGGCGGCCGATCTGAAATTTTTTTGGCTTGCTCATACTGCGCCTCCATTTTAAAATTAAAACATTCAGGCTTTCCATATACGTTTAACGGCGGACTTGCATTGATATAAATCAACGCCCGGACAAATGGATAATCCAGGAATAATCCAGGGACAAAAATAATCCAGGGACACCATACTAGTTTTTTATAAAAAACTAGTATGGTGTCCCCATGTTTTTTTTGAAAGAATTTTTGTCCGGCATGCCGCAGACATTGCGATAGCATTTCGGTCGGGTCATTTTCTTAATCACTCCTTTGAGGGTATTATAAGCATATGCTCATAACTTGTCAAGACGCCATTTTGATTTTTTTTAAGAACGGATTTTCCCTGAACCGGCAAATCGGATTATCTTTTTTAAAAAAATGGCTGGTTATCTTTAATGCAAATACAGACAGGATAAGGCAATGCATATAACAGCCTTTGCGGAAACGTCGGTTTTGCCTGATGCGGCCGGATTTTTTAACGGATTTCGTTCTGATTGACAATGATGGCTGAACCGTGCGGATGCATGTCACACGACGAACATGGGGCGGCAGAACTTTATTTTATGCCGGTGTCCGCAGGCGCCGCAGGCCATCTCCAGATGAATCTCCGTGCACTTTACGCCCTGTTCGATCCATGTGCGGCTGATTTCCATAGCCGCGCCGCAGGGACAGGCCGCCGGTTTCACGACATCCAGCTCCACATCCGATACCTGCGCCCGTTCGATATGCGCTTCAAACAGCCCGTCCTCCCTGAGCAAATCCAGAAAACCGTGGATAAAGCGGATGGTGTCCGCCGACCTGCGTTCGGCAATCGCGCGTCCGGTCTTCGTGTAAAACCGTCGCGAAGCATACCGGGCGTATGTCAGTTCGATGGTCAGATCGGCAATCATATCCGGTGAAATGCTCCGTCCCCGCAAACCGGATTTGATGAAGTAATTCGCAATGCCGAGGAACCCGATTTTGTCCAGATTGTCCGCGTCGAAAAGAACCATGCTCAGGGGCGTCTGCTTGGAATCATCACGGTAAAGCCGGCGGATCGCATCGGACGCATCCTCCATGACATCAGCGCTCAAACCGCTGTCCGCAGTCAGCTCCCGCAGCACATCGACGGAGTATTCCTCTTCCGGTTTATCTCCCTCATGGTATTTTCCGCCGTGAAATTTTCCTGCGTCATGAAACAGGCCTGCCAGTTCGGCCTTCAATGCCTCGACATTTTCCTTTGACGCCAGACGCACGGCATAAGCGGCTGTCCGGTCCAGATGCCCCATGAGCGTGTCGGGCGCGTTCATCGCGTTATGATACGAAGCTTCCTCTTCCCGGATACGAAGGCTTAGTTTTTCGTGAACGGTTTTTAACTGAATATTGAAGACAGGCCTGTTGTAGTGCTTCGCGGATTTCTTTATCTTGCCTTGCATCGGTTACATTCCGTATTGAACTTTTCCCTGCATGTTGTTCCGCATACAAAGGGAGATATTGAATACCTCTTGCTTTTGGGCTGTTTAAATTTCTTAACTGACATCCTGATTGAATTCCCGCGCGAGTCCGATTGCGCACTCTTTCTCATGTTCGATATATTCACTGATATATTTTTCAACCAGATCGAGACGCCCCTCCATGTATGCGGTGGTGCCTCTCTGAAAAAAAATCAGGTTTTCCCGGAGGCTGTTTTTGCGCCGGTACAGCGTCGCGAATTCCATCCGCCTTTTGCTCGGCCACAGATTGAGAACGATCTGTTCCAGTATCGGATTATTGACCGCTTTCATGCAAAACAGGGTAAACCGGAACATTCCGTCATAGTAGCCTGCAAAATCCTGCTTATCCGCGCTTTCCTCCATCGCTTTTATTATCGGGATCACCTGATTGAGATTTTCCTGGGTCGCGAGCGGCAGGCCTTTCTGCGCGAGGCGCGTGTAAAGGGCCGTCAGGACGTCGTACATGTCCCCGATAAACTTGATGGAAAAACCGGCAACCACCGCTCCGCGGTAGGGTGAAAATTCCACGAGAAACTGCCGGTTGAGAATATAAAGGGCTTCCCGGACGGGACTGCGGCTGACGCCAAGCTCCTTGGCCACTTTGGCCTCAAGAATACGCTCACCCGGCTTCAATTCAAAGTGAATAATCTTTCCGGCCAGGTATTCGGCAATCTGTTCCGGCAACTGCGCCGCTTTTATAAATGTCATATGACTTTGTTTCCCTTCACTTTATAGCACCTTACCAAAATTGTCGACATAAGACAATAATTAATTCTTGACATAATCGCATTCCTGTAATAAGTCGACTGTCGACAATCTATATTCGACATTAATCAAACCAAGAACCGGATAATCAGAGGGGGGATATGACTTCACAGGCATCGGGCGCGGCGCGAATATCAGAAATAACCGGAGAAGATTCCCTCCGGGAAATCGAAGTCACTCTCTGCACGAATCCCGCGACCGGTGAAGTCATAGCGAAGTACCCCGTCCAGACCGCCGATGATGTGATTGCGGCGGTAAAAAACGCCCGCAGCGCCCAGCCCGCGTGGCAGGCGCTCCCCCTGAAAGAGAAAACCGCCTATGTGATGAAGTTTGCCGAATACATTCAGAAGAATTCTGCCAAAGCAGCCGGGGCAATTTCAATTGACAATGGAAAAACTCTTTACGACGCGATGATTGATGAAGTTGTCCCGGCCGCCCTGGCTACGTCCTACTACTGCAAAAACGCGGCGCGATTTCTGAAAGACAGGAAACTGCGCACCGGCAGTATCCTGCTGATGAACAAGCGAAGCCGCATTGCGCGCGTGCCGTACGGCGTAATCGGCATTATCTCGCCGTGGAATTATCCGTTTGCCATTCCCTTTTCCGAAGTGGTCATGGCACTCCTGGCCGGCAACACGGTTATTCTGAAGGCGGCCTCCGAAACGCAGGTGGTGGGGCACATGCTCAGGGAATGCGTCGAATACGCGAATCTGCCCGCACATGTTTTTACGTACATCAATATGCCCGGAAGCCGGGCCGGTGATGCTTTCATCGATGCGGGCATCGACAAACTGTTCTTCACCGGCTCGGTGACTATCGGGAAATACCTGATGAAGAAGGCTTCCGAAAGATTGACGCCCCTGGTGCTGGAGCTTGGCGGCAACGACGCGATGATCGTCTGCGATGACGCCGATTTGTCCCGTGCCGCGCGCGGCGCGGTCTGGGCGGGCATGCAGAACGCGGGACAATCCTGCGGCGGCGTGGAAAGAATCTACGTCGATAAAAAAGTCTATCCCGAATTCCTGTCCCTGCTGAAGAAAAGGGTCGGGGGACTGCGTGTCGGCGAAGGCACGAATCCGTCGTCGGATATCGGCGCCATGACCACCCGCAAGCAGATGATGACCGTTTGGGAACATGTTGACGACGCTCTGGCGAAGGGCGCGAAAATCCACGCGCAATCCAAAGCGCCGGAAAACGGCAGGGGGAATTTCATGCCCTGCATGGTACTGACGGACGTCAATCATTCCATGCTCGTCATGAAGGACGAAACATTCGGGCCGGTTGTCGGGGTCATGCCCTTTGAGACCATCGACGAAGCGATAGCGCTGGCCAACGATTCCAGCCTCGGCCTTACCTGTTCAGTGTGGTCGAAAAACAGGAAAAAAGCCGTAAGCATCGGCCGCAGGATTATCGCGGGCGCCTGTATGATCAACGACCACCTGATGTGCCACGGCCTTGCCGAAACGCCGTGGGGCGGATTCAAGGAAAGCGGCATCGGCCGGACGCACGGCGACATCGGATTCGCCGAAATGACCCAGCCTCAGGTTATCGTGGACGACCTCATAAGCGCCATCCCTTTTAACCGGGGAAACTTCTGGTGGCATCCCTTTGAAAAGGCGCAGTACGACGGCATGAAGGGCCTTATCGATGTGATTCACGGCAAAGGACTGCGCGAACGTTTAGCCGGAATGACCCGGCTGGGATACGCCTTCTGCAAATCGTTTATGGAAAAATAAGCGCGATAGCGGACACGGCCTTTCAGGCCGCTCCCAACAACACCGTGGCAAGAAAGCCAGACAACATCCAGACAATCCGCGCGCAAAACGTGAAAACCAAATCCGTTATCCTGTCCGGGTTAACCTGTCCCGAATAAAATCCTGCCGGTAAAAAACAGCAGAGGAATGGCCGCCAGCAGTCCCAGAACGACCAGCGGCGCAATCCAGCCCAGTTTGCGCGCGTGGATGTACTTTTCCCTGATTCCCTGACGAAGCAGCAAAAAGGTAACGGGCAGATTGAGCAGCAGGCCGGTCAGGGTGCCCGGCGCATAGCGGCGCATGATTACGGAAGCAATCACATGGGGAAAGAACACATTCAACAGCATGGCCAGCGCGTAGCCCGACAATATATAAGCGCCCATGCTCTCCCTGCCGCGGGTCACGGCAAAATAAACCACGGCATAAGCGAAGAGCGTCAGGACCGTTACGGCAAAATAGAACTCCCGGGCGCCGATGGGTGGGTGCCACAGCCCCGCCGATTGCGACCATGCCGGAAGCAGCAGCGCCTCTTCCAGATTGTGCAGCGTTACCGCCAGCGCGAACAGCTTCGCAAGCCCGGTAAAATTCATTTCATCCTCCTTCCCGGCTAACAGGACAAAAAGTCATTGCGCATCTATCGGAAACGGCAGAGCCTGCCGGGAACTGCCACGGCAGGGGAAACGCCGTTCATCCTGCGGCGCAGCGCCTCCGGGTAAAATAATGCTGATAATCCGTTGGCTGATTTTTAAATGAATAAGAAAAAATAATCAATCTGTTTCTCCGCCCGTGCGGGTTGCGGGAATTGTGCGCATTCGGTTTAATCCGATAATCCAGGATAGATAATCCAGGGACACCTTACTAGTTTTTATAAAATCTGGTTTTTGGTGAAATGCGAAAAACTAGTATGGTGTCCCCATGTTTTTCCCCATGTTTATCTGCTTTACCTGCGGCAAAAATAATGTTATTCAATACCCGTCCATGTCAGCGAAACAGTTCCTTAAACAATTAATAATAACGGGAGGATGGGGGAAATGAAAAAAGGTGTAAGAAAAGGATTCTTGTTTATGATAGCCGCGATGCTCATTGCGGGACTTGGATTTTTCAGCGCGTGCGGGGGCGGCGGCGGTTCATCATCGGGTTCGCACGCGAATCATACCGTAACCGTCACCAATCTGAACCCGGCCTCACCGGGCTTTCTGTCCTTGAATCAGGATATCACCATCAGTTTCAGCTACACGACGACCGAGGCGGGCGGAGTAAGGATATTTATCAGGCCGTTCACGGAAGGCGCCCTGACGCCGTCCTATGCCGCCGAGATAACGCCTTTGTATCCGACGGGAAGCGGAACCGATACGACGGCATTTCATTTGACGGCCGGAACCAATGTCCATATCGACCAGTTGAGGATTCAGGTGTTCAACGCAGACCAGTCCGTGATGCTTCTGGAAACGTTCGTGGATGTCGATTTCACCGTGAATACGAATTCCGTGACCATCACTAATCTGAATCCGGCCTCACCGGGGAGGCCGCTGTTAAATCAGTATGTCAACATTAATTTCAGCTACAATACGCTGGAGGCGGGCGGCGCCCGTGTATTCTTTTCGCCGATGACAGAAGGCGCTCCCACACCCTCTTGCGCAGCCAGCGGCTCGCCGGTGTACGCATCGGGCGGGGGAACCGGCACGGCAAAATTCTTGATATTTTCCGGCACCGGCGTTCACATCGACCACCTGAGAATCAGGATGTATAACGAGGATCAATCCACCGTGCTGTTTGAAACATTGATCCCTGTCGATTACACGGTGAACGCGAATTCGGTGACCATCACCAATCTGGACCCGGCGCCGCCGGCCCTTTTGGCCCTGTCTCAGAATGTCACCGTCACCGTCAATTACAACACGCTGGACGCGGGCGGTGTCTTAATCTTTATCAGACCGTTTACGGAAGGCGTTATGACGCCGCATTACTCGGCCAGCGGCTCGCTGTTGTTTCCGACGGGAGCGGGCACCATCACGGCGGTATTCAGTATCGATGCCGGATTTGATGTCCATATCGACCAGTTGAGAATTCAGATGTTCAACGGCACGCAATCCACGCTGCTCTTTGAAGACTTTGTGGATGTGGATTATACGGTGAATTGAAATCATACGCTGTGCACACCGGGCCGTACCCGTTAATCCGGGGAATTAATCCGGCGCTGTTACTGGAGTTCGGGGAGTTCGGGGGACATAACACTTAATTAAATCAAAAATGTTATGGTTATCAATAATTAAGTGTTATGTCCCCCGAACTCTGAATTCTATAATGTGTTTTATTAATATGTTGGTGGCTGTATAGTTAAATAAGATTCATATTCTTTGTTTTTCAAATATTTATTAACATTTTTGGGGATAATATAGTTATTTCTCTTTATCATTTCATAATAGTCTTTGACCAATTTATAATATTTTGAAGTCTTATTCTCTGTAATAAATTTTTCGTACGCACTCCTAACATCTTTACGCAAGGTCCTATTCGTATAATCGTATATTAGAGAGTTATCCATGCCACTTAAAAATACTCTCACATATACGTTTAGATATGCTTGTATGCTTTGTTTTTCAGGAAAGTATGGATATTTTTTTAAAAAGGCTTCCCAGAAGATAATTCTATATCTAAGTTGATTCCATGTAATTAATAATCCTGCATCCTCCGAAAAACCTTCACGAATTTCTTTTGATCGAAAACGAAAATACTCTTTGTAAGGATCTGTTAATACTTTTTTAAACTTAGTTTCAAACCACCCCGCTGATTCACCGATGTAATAGTTACCCTCTGTTGATTTAACTGACCAACCAATTACCGCAAGCGATTTATTAAATTTTTTTTCATTGACTTCATTTATTTTCAAGGAATCTACCCCAACACTATATGCTTCAAGACAATTCAAATAGTATTGTCGAAATATAAACAATAACTCTTCCCTGCAAGTATTTTTTTGATTTCTTGCATATTTAATTAATTCATCTGCGGCTTGAGTAACAGACGATATATCTCTAAAACCTATGAGCGACAGTTTCTTATTAAACTCATTACAAGGGCAAGGTGAAGCGAAAGCGGTGGTAATACCTGCAAATATAATGATACATACTATATATGCTTTCATGACCTGCCTTTTATTTCTCGATCTATTTGCTATCGGGGCTGAGTGCATTACTTTCTTCCAAATTTAATACTCCCGTGAAGCCATTCGGAGTTCAGGGGACATAACACTTAATTCACCTTCTTCTTAGGTCCAGGTTTTTGC
>CAYMWM010000145.1:0-7487 GCA_964394185.1 uncultured Smithella sp. | reverse complement strand
ACAATTTAAAAAAGGGGGTCAGCTACGGGCATACGTGGGAGAATGCGGACAAAACTCAAATGCTCATCCGTCAATGAAAAATAAAAGTGACGGTTTGTAACCGTTCCCTACCCTAAAAACTGGATTGCCTGGTTGCCCGATAACGCATCAACCTTCTTCAGCCACGCGCCCAGCTACGGGAAAACCGTAGTCAGCATTCTCTTGCCCGTTACATCTGTTATAGTAATCGTAAAAGCACTGCCCGTACAATGTGACGCATGGGCTTTATCATCACCGGTCGGCGACCATGGTCATGGTGCGGGTGCCCACGATACACCGGGACTGCATAAATTTAACCGGGGAAATCATCATGCATCCTTTTGGCGCGACATCCTGCGCCTTTGGCAATCCCTTCAGCATCATCACGGGCGTCAACAGCCCCTCCTGGAGAAACACCGAGATCCCTTCCGCCAACGGCCAGGCAACCGCCAGAGCTCTTGCGAAGTTTTACGGTATTCTTGCCAACGGCGGCAAAGAAGGGAACATTCGGGTACTGACACCGGATTCCATTCGCCGGTGTTCAGAGGAAACATCCACCGGTGAGGATGCCGTTCTAAAAGTTAAGACGAGATTCAGCATGGGATTCATGTTGAATCAGGATAACCCATCCGGCAGCATGGGACCGGGCAAAAAGGTATTCGGCCATCCCGGCGCGGGCGGCTCCTTTGCCTTTGCCGATCCGGATGCCAATCTGGGATTCGGCTACGTGATGAACAAAATGGATACGTTTATTCTGGTCGATCCCCGGGCGAAGCGTCTTATAGACGCGGCGTACGAGTGCCTGTGACAGTTTTTCGATGAGTTTTTTTAATCACGATGGTGATGATACCGTAGCGAGAAGCCTGCAACCGTGTTTTTTTATTATCATCACATCTGTAACAAAAGTTTAAAGGCACCAATAAAAAAGGGCAATTGAAAAAATTGCCCTCTTTTATAAAAATTATTCTAGAAATTTTATTCTTCTTTTTTCTTGGGTGCTTTCTTTTTAGGTTCTGCGCCTTCGGCACCTTCCGCGGGTTGTTTCTTGGCTTTTTTCGGCGCCGCTTCCCCGCCTTCCACAGGCTGTTTCTTGGATTCTTTATCCGCCGCTGCTTTCTTTTTGGGCTTGGCCTCTTCCTGCTGTGCTTCTTCCGGTTTTTCCTCTTTCTTTGCCGCCGCATCGATCAGTTTCTGTTCCTTGGCTTTGGCTAATTCCTCTTTCTTCTGCACTAATTTAGCGATTGCCGCGAGTCTTACGTTTGTCTCTCTGATTTTTGATTTCAGACTTTTCACAAGAGGATCAATCTGGGCTTTTTCCTTGGCGATTCCTTTCTGCTCCAGTTGCTGCAACCGCAGGGCCAGTTTTTTCTCAAATATCCTGAGTTGTTCAATTTTTACATCTTTGCTCTTTGATGCCATCTTTCCTCTCCTTATCGTTTATATATTTTTTGCTAATAACAATTTTTTTAATTTAAATCTATCAATTTTTCTTATCATTAATGAGATAAAATTTCCCCTAAATAATTGCAATTTTTTTATTTTTTCTCCAGAAAACCGACCACTTCGATATGTTCGGTCTGCGGGAACATATCCACCGGTTGAAGGCTTATCAGATGATAACCGCATTCACTTAAATACTGAACATCTCTTGCCTGCGTAGCCGGATTGCAGGAAATATAAATAATCTTCGAAGGTTGCAAATCTACAATCGCTTTTAATACCGTTTTATCGCAACCAGTGCGCGGAGGGTCAAGGACAATTATATCCGCCCTGTCTCCCACAGGCAGAAATCCGGTCTGTAAAACAGTTTCCATGTCGTCATGAATAAACCCGGCGTTTTTTACACCGGCATTTTCGGCATTGATCCCGGCGTACATTACAGATTTTTCATTTATTTCTATTCCGATAACATTCTTGGCATAAGGGGAGAGGAAAACAGAAAAAAGACCGCTTCCGCAGTAGGCGTCAATCAACGTGTTCACTTTATCGGACGAGGCCAGGCGGCAGACTTCATCCACCAGTTTATCCGTCAGATATAAATTAGCCTGAAAAAATCCGTCGCGCGGCACCAGAAAGCTCTTTCCTTTAATAACTCTTACGACCGAGTCTTTGTCGTGAGTGTCACCGGCCAAACATTCCGACCAGACGGTGAGGTCATTATCGTTTTGTTTCACCCGCTTGCTTTCACGCAAAAGGCGTATTTTTTCATTGATGGTGTCTTCCATGATTTCGCAATGGTCAATATTGATCAGCCTGCCGCCGGAAACATCCAGAAATCCTATTTTCAAACCATTTGCAGTTGTTTCGGCATGAAACTGGGCTTTTCCCCGATAATGATATTCACTAGGCGAGGCGATGATTCCCGAAACTGGAGGCTCGGCAATTTTACCGATTTTCCGGAAAGCATCCTGAACCTGTTTTGTCTTTATGGCTAACTGATGCTGGTAATCGAGGTGCTGATAGCAGCAACCGCCGCATTTTTCATAATAACGGCACGGAGGGATTACGCGCCACGGCGACGGTTGGATGATTTTCAATATTTTGCCGCGGACAAATTTCTTTTTTACCTGCGTGATTTCAATTTCCAGTTCATCACCGGGAGCGGAAAACGGAACAAAAGCCACATAATTATCAATGCGGCCCACGCCTTCCCCGCCGAAAGCCACTGAATCAATTTTTATCACCACGCGCTCTTTTATCTGCAAAACAATTCTCCTTAGGCGTTGATAACATATAGCCAAATAAGCCGTCAACCAAAGAAGGCATTTTTCTTTACAACTTTTAATAATGTTGTTATTACCAATGAAAATTTGTATTGAGGATTGTTATGCCCGAAAGAAAATTCACGTAGGAAGACCGGACGATCCGTGGTGCTTTGTCCCAATTGCCGCAAATTAATCAGCAGCGACGAACCGACCTGCCCATACTGCGGGCTTGTTCGCCCCGGTTTGCACAACGCCGCCGGCTCCATCAGGAAAATATTTTTCGGTTCGCATCCGGTCATGGTTATCATTTACATTAACATCGCTTTTTACGTTCTGGCGCTGCTTTTAGACCCGAGCGGTATTCTCGGGCAAGGGATGTTCAGTTTCCTGTCACCGTCAAATCAGAGCCTTTTCTTATTGGGAGCGAGCGGCACTTTACCCGTTATGGGCTATCAGCGTTACTGGAGTCTGATTTCCGCTTCATTTTTACATGGAGGAATCATTCATATCTTATTTAATATGATGGCGCTGTATCAGATTGGCCCTTTTGTTTTAAAGGAGTTGCTTCCGTTTTATTCGGCGTCCCTTTTACCATCGGTGCTTCCGCCAGTGTCTGCGGATTAATCGGCGCGGTTCTTTATTACGGCAAGAGCCGGGGTGATTTTTACGGAGAGGTTATTTTTAAAGAGGCGATGGGGTGGGTCATCGGATTAATAATCTTTGGACTATTTTTCAGCGGCATCAATAACTGGGCGCACGGCGGCGGATTATTCTCGGGAATAGCGCTTTCATATCTGATGGGCTATAACGACAACAAAATGGAAAGCGCCGCAATAAAACTATTGGCTTACGCCTGCCTTCTGCTGACGATTTTAACTTTAATCTGGGCGGCAGCCAACCCGCTATTCAACCTCTAAAAAACGTTATTGTTTTAAAATACCTATAATTAACAAGGAGTTTTACTAAATGTCAGATAAATCAGATTACCCTCAACCGGCACTTGAGGCTGGAAATGAATTATATGGATTTAAGATAGTGCGGGTTAAACCGCTTCCGGCTATCCGGGTTACCGCTTATGAAATCGAGCATCTGGAAACCGGCGCGAAAGTTTTGCATCTGCATTCATTCGACCGCGAAAATTTATACGCAATCTGTTTTCGCACTCCGCCTTACGATTCAACGGGACTGCCGCATATTCTGGAACATTCCGTGCTGGCGGGATCGGAAAAATATCCGCTAAAGGACGTTTTCAAGGAACTGATGCGTTCCACCCTGCAAACTTTTATCAATGCCTTTACGTATCCCGATAAAACGATTTATCCGGTGGCCAGCCAGATTAAAACGGATTTTTTCAACCTTGCGCGTGTTTATACGGATCTGGTTTTGCACCCCCGGATGCTCAAGGAAACTTTTTTTCAGGAAGGCCACCATCTGGAACTTTCCGAAACGGATAATTTATCAAGCAGTCTGATTACTTCCGGTATTGTTTACAACGAAATGAAAGGGGCGTATTCCTCTGCTGATTCCCTGATGTTTAAGGTTATTCAGGAGAATCTCTATCCCGACAGCGTTTATGCTTTTGATTCCGGCGGCGATCCCGATGTAATTCCCACACTCACCTATGAACAGTTTTGCGAATTTCACCGCACTTATTATTCGCCAAGCAATGCGAAGTTTTTTATTTACGGAGACATTCCTACGTCCGAGCATCTGGAATTTCTTTGTGAAATGCTGGCCGGTTTTAAACGTGTGGAGGTAGACTCATCCATTAAAAGTCAAAAGAGATTGACCGAGCCCCGCGTTATCAAGGACTTTTACCCCATCGGGAAAGATGAATCATTAGAGCGCAAAACGATGGTAAACATCGCCTGGATGATATCCGATAACACCGATTATGAAACATCCCTCGTTTTGGAAATTATATCGGCTCTTCTTGTGGGCAGCGCCGCCAGTCCCCTGCGCAAGGCGCTGATTGACTCCGGCCTGGGAGAGGATTTGTCGCCGGTAAGCGGCATTGAAGCCGACTTTAAACAATTAATGTTTTGCGCCGGTTTGCGAAACGCGCATAGTTCGGACGCGCAGAAAATTGAAAAGCTTATCTTTGACAGTTTAAAAAGTATTGTGGACAGCGGATATGACCATGAACTGATCGAAGGCGTGCTGCATCAGGTCGAGTTTCATGGAAAAGAAATCGTTCGCGGGTCATATCCTTATGGAATTAGTCTGATGGGCGGCGTGTTCCAGACTTGGCTCTATGACGGAGACCCGTTGATTGGATTGGATTTTCCCCGGGCAATCGAAAGCATCCGTCAGCGCTGGGCGGATGATCCCCAAATATTCCAGATAATGACGCGTCAGTGGTTTATCGACAACAGCCATCGCGTTGTTTCAATTATGGAGCCGGACGCTGATTTCAACGAAAAAATAGATGAAGCTTATCAGGAAAAAATGGCGAAGCTGAAAGCTTCTCTTTCCGAAAATGAATTGGCGCAGATAAATGCCCGTGCAAAGGAACTGAAAAAATTTCAATCCGATCAGGACTCCCCGGAAGCGGCGGCGACAATCCCCAAACTCAAAATCGAAGATATTCCGAAAGCAATCGATACAATCCCTTCGCGGGATTCACTCATCGGAGAAGTTCCGGCGCTTGAACATGATATTTTTACCAACGGCATCGCCTATGTGGATTTGGCTTTTGATGTAACAGCCGTTCCAGAAGAACTTCAGCCCTATTTACCGTTACTTGGGAAGATTATCACGGGAATGGGCGCCGCCAGTTTATCTTATGAAGAAATTGCCAAACTTATCGCCTTGAATATGGGAGGATTCGGCTACGACCTTATCAGCGGCTTTTCTGCTAATGCCGATCATACATGGCAAAAGATGGTCTTTTCCTTTAAAGCGCTTTACCGCAATTTGCCAAAAGCGATAAATATTCTCACCGATGTCATTTGTGAAGGTGATTTGAGCAATGACACACGTATGCGGGATTTAATATCGGAAAGAAAAAACAATCTTCAATCGGCTATTGTTCCTTCCGGGCATGTTTTTGCCAGAATGGCGGCAGGAGCCGCGCTCACCCTCCCGGCTTACCGGGACGAACAGTGGCATGGACGCACGCAGTTGAAATTCGTACAGAATACAGCCAATAATTTCGAATCGTCAAAACAGGATTTTACTGAAAAGTTGAAGGAACTGCGCAAAATTTTATTTAACAAAAGAAATCTCGTCGTAAATTTGACCGCTGAAGCTGATGGATTGAAAATAGTCAAAGAACATATCGGGAAGCTTCTTGATAAACTACCCGCGATGGCAACGAAAGATACCAAAGAAAAAATTGCTTTATCACCTGTATTTGCCGGAATTACCATACCGGCTCAGGTATCCTATGTTGCCTATGTTTTAAAGGCTCCCGCTTACACCGATCCTCTTTGCCCTCTGTTAATGCTTCTGGCGAAAGAGCTTTCCAATAGTTATCTTTATAAGCATATCCGCGTACAGGGCGGCGCTTACGGAGGAATGTCTTCATTTGACCCGTCCATGGGACTATTCTCTTTCCTTTCTTACCGCGACCCGCACATTGTAGAAACGATGCAGGTGTTCAAGAATGCGAAAGAGCACTATTCCCGAAACGAAATATCAAAAGATGAAATGGGAAAGGCCATTATCAGCACCATCGGCATGATTGACAAACCATCTGGACCGGCTGGCCGTGGCTATACCTCTCTCATGCGAAGTTTCGCCGGAGTTAATGACGGCATGCGCCAAAAGTTCAGGGATGATATTTTATCATCAACTCCGCGTAAACTCAGGGATGCATTGGCTGATTATTTTTCTAAAGCGGCAGGTTCTGCATCCGTAGCCGTATATTCCGCTCCGGAAAAATTAAATGAAGCCAATAAACTTCTGGAAGAAAAGCTTATTATTGAAAATATTTTTGAAAGTTAGATCGTTAAATATTATAAAAGTTTCCAAATAAAAAGATTCCCTCTAATAATAAATTCGAAGAATCAGAGGGAATCTTAATTTTTACAAATCAGCAACAATAAAAAACAGTCTAGGTTAAAAAGCCAAAAAAAGCTTTTTGTTGCTTTTTATATGTCAAAGCCTTACGAAAAACTAATGTTTATCAGCAACACTTATACGTGATATTGCCCTGGCCAGAGCGGCGCGAATTATTTCGTATTCAGCATCTTCTTTACTCAACTGGCCCAAACGGAATTCAGCGTTATCCTTTGCTTTTAGAGCTCTGTCTTTATCAATATTATCAGACCTTTCGGCCGTTTCAACCAGAATGGTAACTTTGTCGGAGGTAACTTCCGCATAACCGTAATTTACTGCATAATGGGTTCTTTTACCTTCTTTAACAAAATTCAACTCGCCGATATCTAAAGAGCTTAAAAAGGCTTCATGACCGCGCAATACACCAAACTCACCTTCCGTACCCGGAAGAGTAACTTCCTCAATCTTGCCCGAAAAAACCATTTTTTCCGGTGATACTATTTCCAGCATTAAATCATCAGCCATTGACGTTCTCCAGCTACTAATTATTGAGCAGCAATTTTCTTGGCTTTTTCCACGGCTTCTTCAATACCGCCAACCATCCAGAAAGCCTGCTCGGGCAGATCATCATGTTTGCCTTCCAATATTTCCTTGAAGCCTCTTACTGTATCCGCAACGGAAACGAACTTGCCGTCTGTTCCTGTAAACTGCGCGGCAACAAAGAACGGCTGAGAAAGGAATCTCTGAATTTTTCTTGCCCTG
>CAYMWM010000144.1:6250-7544 GCA_964394185.1 uncultured Smithella sp. | reverse complement strand
CTCAAGGGCGAAACGCATAAGTCAACAGCCGCAGGCATTTGAAATGCCGCGCCCAACGATCAGGTTGCCTTATGCCTTCCGCCCTTGAATAATTTCTTTACTTCCTGAGTCCTAGACGCTTAATGACACTTCTGTATCTTTCTATGTCATTGTCTTTAATATAATTGAGAAGCCTTCTTCTCTGACCAACCAGCTTGAGCAGACCGCGGCGTGAATGATGATCCTTTTTATGCGCCTTGAAATGCTCCGTTAAATATTCAATTCTGGCGCTCAAAAGAGCTATCTGGACTTCGGGAGACCCCGTATCCTTCTCATGTAACCGATAATCATTAATGACTGTTTTCCTTTTATCCGAACTTAACACGCTTTTTCCTCCTTAAAATATTTTTGTATTCTTTATTTTTAAAATTTGTCCCGTCTACCAGTTATTAAATACCCGGACAATTCTGGCCACCTGCGCTTTCCCGTCAGCTTCGGAAAGATTGCTAACGGGATCAAGCATTTGCGCAACCGCCAGCAGGCTTCCCCGGCTGTTGAATTTTACCATATCCCCGGCTTTTAGCAAGGGAAGATCTTGTTGCCGCAGCATTTCCACGGAAGGCTGCCAGCCGTTGCGCAGTTTTGCCGCAAAAAGATCCTTTAATTCAATCGTCGCCAACAGAGGCAGCAGTTCAGCCATGGGCAGCACCTTTTTCGCCAGTTCTTCTTTATTGCCATTGCCGGTATACTCACTTAAAACAACAGCCACATCCTCTGAAAAGATTCCGCTTTTCAAACGTCGCAGGCCGCAAAGACATGCTCCCGTTCCCAGAATTTCGCCTATATCCGAGCAAAGTGACCTGATATACGTTCCCTTCGAGCAAACCACGCGGAAAACAATCCTGGGAAAAGAGATTTTTTCAACAGTCATGCTGTGAATGGTCACTTCGCGCGGTTTTAAATCCGGCAAAACACCGCTTCTAGCCCATTTATACGAAGGTTTGCCGCAATATTTGACAGCTGAATATGCCGGTGGAATCTGCTTGATTTTTCCCGTCATTCGTGAAATCACCGATTTTATTTCTTCTTCGGACACAAAATTTGAACTTTGGCTGATCATGTTACCCTCGGTATCCATCGTATCCGTTTTTACGCCCAGCAGCATGGTTGCCTGGTATTCCTTGTCTTCGCCGGAGAGAAAACCCGCCAGCTTTGTCGCTTCATTCAGACACACCGGAAGCACCCCGGTGGCCATAGGATCGAGTGTCCCTGTGTGCCCGGCTTTTTTTATTCCCAATGCTTTTTTCACTTCACT
>CAYMWM010000144.1:0-6229 GCA_964394185.1 uncultured Smithella sp. | reverse complement strand
CATCGTGCGAAGTTTTGCCCGCCGGCTTGTCAATGACGATAACACCATTCATCATAAACTTTAAAGTTCCCTAACTGCTTCAATAATCTGCGATTTGATTGTTTCAATATCACCCTTCATCCAGCATGAAGCGGCATGAATATGTCCCCCGCCTCCGAATCTTTTTGCCACCTTTTCCACATTAACTTTTGCCTTGGAACGCAGACTCAGCTTGAAACTATCTTCTCCCCTCTGAGTATAAAGCACGGAAACTTCGATACCCCTGACCGTACGCGGAATATCCACAAATCCTTCCGTATGTTCCCAGGCGGCACCTGTTTCCATTAAATCCTGCTGTGTAACCACCATGGACCCCACTTTACTTTCCAAATCCAGAGTCAGGGTGTCCAGCGCTTTAACCATCAGCTTGAGTCTTGCCGGAGAATCATTCTCATAAATATTTTCGGCAATTCGTTGCGGATTGGCTCCGTTTTCCACCAAATTCCCAGCTGCGATTAATGTTTCACTTGTTGTGCTCGAGTAGCGGAAACTGCCTGTATCAGTAATAATCGCCGCGAATAAATTCGTGCAAATATCTCTGGACATTTTAACGCGCATTTCCCGCATCAAGCGGTACACCAGCTCTCCGGTGGAACTGGCCTTGGCATCCAGCATTTTCAAAGTACAAAAACCATTATTCGAAACATGATGATCAATATTGATAATCTTTTTAATCTTTCTGATGTTTTCCGCTTCATCTCCAACTCTGGTCAAATCGCTGCAATCAAGAACAATACAGGTGTCATATTGTTCAACATTATTGAGCGTATGAGATATATTGTGTGCGGCCGGCAAAAACAGATAACGTTCCGGGGTGCGGTCCTGATTATAAACAACGGCTTTTTTCCCCATTTCTCTGAGTATGAGATAAAAAGCCAGTTCCGAGCCCAGAGCGTCCCCATCCAGCCTCACATGGGCGGTAATCAAAAAATTCTGACCCTCGTTTATTGCTTTGATTATTTCACTGATCATTTTTATTTTCCTGCGCTATCTGCGCTAATAATTTTTCAATGCGGTTACCATAACCGAATGAGTCATCATGAATAAATAAAATTTCCGGCACCGAGCGCAGTTGCAACCGTTTGCCCAGCTCCCGGCGAATAAATCCGGCGGCTTTACTCAGGCCGGCCTTGACTTCAGCGGAACATTCGTCTTTACCCATTTCCACAAAATAAATCTTGGCGTTACGCAAATCATCACTAATTTTTACGGATGTTATGGTAACCGAATTCAAGCGGGGATCCTTAACTTCCTTATTGATTATTTCGGACATATCCGCCCTGATCAATTCGGCAACTCTGTCCGCTCTTTTAAAACTCATCGTATTTATTTACTTCCCAATCACTTGTTTCCAGAAAACTGGTAACAACCATAATTTCCGTTTTGCTGTCCAATATTTCAGCAACCTGCAGATTTTCAATAAACCTGAGCAGTTGATCAATCCTGCCATTAATATAGCGTGAATCATTGCCGACAACCGCAAAAGCTATTTCAGCCATTTTGTAGTTATCTAAAAGACCGGTTTCTGCAATAGAAACATTAAAATCATTCTGCACGCGTTTTATAATTCTGTTTAAAACGCTTCTTTTACTTTTTAAAGAGCCGCTTTCCGGGATTCGTAAATTTGCGATTCCATATCCAACAACCATAAAAGTCTCCTGAAAACCACCTATCTTCTGAAGACCTGAAACTTTTTTACTCCAATTTTTTTTCCAGTTTTTCGATATAATAAGCCTCAATGACATCCCCCGGATGAATGTCATTAAATCCTTCAATACCGATGCCGCATTCAAAACCAGCCAGCACTTCACGGGCATCGTCTTTAAAACGTTTCAACGACAGAATTTTCCCGTCGAAAACAACAACGCTGTCACGAACCAGTTTCAGATTGTTGCTGCGCATTATCTTTCCGTCCGTCACATAGCAGCCTGCTATGGTACCGACTTTGGGTACCTTGAATAATTCGCGGACCTCGGCTCTCCCCTGAACCACTTCTTTGTATTCCGGTTCCAAAAGTCCTTCCATAGCCGCCCGCATATCCGCAATAACATTGTAGATAATATCATAGAGCTTGATTTCAACACCTTCCTGCTGGGCAACTTCCGCTACCCGCGCATCAGGTCTCACATTAAATCCAATAATAATGGCCTGTGAAGCGGATGCAAGCATAACATCGGTTTCACTGATGGCGCCGGTGGAACTGTGGATAATTCTGAGTTTTATGTCATCCGTAGAAAGCTTGTGCAGGGCATCGGCAATCGCCTCTATCGAGCCCTGCACGTCGGCTTTTATAATCACATTACATTCCTTTACACCTTCTTTAATTCTCTGATAGAGTTGCTCCAGTGTAACTTTGGAGAAGGAAGAAAGCTCTTTTTCCCGCGCTTTTCTGGTCCAGTAGTCGGCAATGCTGCGCGCTTTCTTTTCGTCTTCCACGCAGAAGAATTCAGCCCCGGTCTGAGGCACACTTGAAAAACCAATAACCTCAACGGGCATGGAAGGTCCTGCTTCTTTGATGCGCCTGCCCTGATCGTTAATCATCGCCCGCACACGGCCGGATTCAGTCTTGGAAACAAAGGAATCGCCTTCTTTAAGAGTGCCTTCCTGAATTAAAACGGTCGCCACAGGCCCGCGCCCGCGATCCAGTTTCGCCTCAATGATAATACCGCGGGCAGGGAGGTCGGGATTGGCTTTCAGCTCCATAACATCAGCCTGCAATAAAATCATTTCCAACAATTCTTCAATATTGATTTTCTTTTTAGCAGATACTTCACAGAAAATCGTTTCGCCGCCCAATAGCTCGGATAAAAGACCGTGTTCCATGAGAGATTGTTTTATTTTCTCTGGGTCAGCACCCGGCTTATCAATTTTATTAATTGCCACGATTATAGGTACTCCGGCAACCTTGGAGTGATTAATGGCTTCAATGGTTTGTCCCATGACACCATCGTCGGCGGCCACAACCAACACGACGATATCGGTTATCTGTGCACCACGCGCCCGCATCGCCGTAAATGCTTCATGTCCGGGAGTGTCCAGAAAAACAATGTCCCTGTCTTTTATGTGAACATGGTAAGCGCCTATAGCCTGGGTAATTCCACCGGCTTCGCCGTCAATGACATTTGACTGTCGTATCACATCTAAAAGTGACGTTTTACCATGATCAACGTGCCCCATGATCGTAACAACCGGCGCCCGCGATTTAAGGCTTTCAGGAGATGATGGAGCTTTTAATACGGTTTCATCAAATTCCGCTTCCACAGGTTCGACCTGAAAACTGAATTCACCCGCCACTATACTGGCAATATCATAATCAATGGCTTGATTGATGGTGGCCATAACCCCCATCGCCATCAATTTATTGATTATTTCATTTGCCTTTACACCCATTCTCTTGGCAAGATCGCCGACGGTAATCGTTTCTCCAACTTTGATACGTCTCTTAATCGCCTTGGGAACGGTAATTTCCGTTTTCTTCATTTTGACAGGAGCAGATTTCTTACTCTCACGCCATTTGGTAAAAACAACTTCCTGTTCTTCATCCTGTTTCTTGAGTCTTTTCTCTATTTTCTTCTCTAATATCTTACGGGTGGGTATTTTCTTTTCTTCTTCGATAAATACCTCAACCTGATACTTGCTTTTTTTCTTAGGCTTTTCCGGAGGCGGAGCTGATATTTTTTCCCCCGGTTTCACGGGTGCCTTGAGAGGAGCAGCTTTGCCGGTTTCAGGCCTGATAATTTTATGTTTGGTGATTATTGTCGATTTTACCGAAGCAGGAGATTGTTTTAATGTAACAGCCGGAGTTACATTTGCAGCGCGCTGGGCTTCTTGTACCTCTTTTGTTTCAGTTTTCTGAATCTTTTCATCGGCAGATATTTTTTCAGTCGTGGGATGAGTGGCAGGCACCATTGCTGCTTCAACTGTAGATACTTTTTCCGTTGGATGAATTGCTCTTTGTGCAGATTGTTCGACAGGCTTTTCCTTTTCAGACTTCTCCGGTTTTGATACTTTTTCCACGGGTATCTCAGCTTGAATTTCAGCAGATTTCTCGTGTTTGAGTTTGCCTTCAGCTACTACTTTTTCCGGAGTTTTGGCTTCCACCATGGAGACCGATGCTTCTTCAGGAGGTGTTTCGACAGCGGTAACGACAGTACGACGCCTGATGACAGTTGTTTTTATTCTTTGCTCCACGACCTCGCGAAGTTCACCTGCCGTCAGTTCTTTTTTCGCTCTTTCATATTCAGCCTCATCCAGAGATCCGGAAGCTGACTTAACCGAAATGCCGATTTTTTCCAAACGACCCATCAGAATTTTACTTTCCAAACCGAGCTCTTTGGCCAATTCATAAACCCGCTTCTTAGGCATGCGCAAAAATCTCCATATTAAATTTCTTGAATTTCATATTATGAATCACTCTTGTTACCGGATATTTCCTCATTTAAAATTTTACCTGCCATTTCAATCCACTGCTGGGCTGTTTTTTCGCCTATGCCTGGAATCTGGGACAGCAATTCCGGTTCTGTCGCGGCAACCATGGCAATGCTCTTAATCCCTTTGCTGAAAAGCTTTTCCGCCATTGCCGGTCCAACCCCGGCAATCTTTGTGAGGTCGTTCTGTCCTTCTTTTCCTTCATCCTGAGCGCTGGCCATGGATTCGCTCTTCATATCAATGTTCCACCCGGTAAGCTTCACCGCCAGACGGACATTCTGTCCGTTTTTACCGATAGCCAACGAAAGCTGATCATCGGGAACAATAACCGTCATCGTGCGGTTTTCGTCATCAATAAATACCCTGTTGACTTTGGCCGGAGAAATGGCGCTGCTCACATATTTAGCAGCATCTTCACTGTACGGAATAATATCTATCTTCTCACCGCGTAATTCCTGCACTACACTTTGTACACGCGATCCTCTCATGCCTACACAGGCGCCTACCGGATCAATATCTTTATCCTTGGATCGGACGGCAATTTTTCCTCTTTTACCCGGTTCGCGGGCAACATTGATAATATCGATGAGTCCTTCGGAAATTTCCGGAACTTCAACTTCAAAGAGCGCTTTCAGGAATGAAGGATGCGTTCGGGAAAGAATGATTTGCAATCCTTTCGCATTCTTTTTTACATCGACAATGTAGGCACGAATTCTTTCACCGCGTTTATAAGTCTCGCGGTGAATCTGTTCCGCCGGAGGCACAATTCCTTCCGCACGTCCGAGATTGACGATAATGCTGCCGCCTTCAAATCTTTGCACAAAACCGTTTACCAGTTCTCCTTTGCGGTCCTTATATTCATCATAAATATTGTCGCATTCGGCGTCTTTCACCCTTTGAATGATTATCTGTTTTGCCAACTGAACTGCAATCCGGCCAAAGGCGCTTGTTTCAATCTTCATTCCCAGACTGTCACCGGGCTCGGCACCCTCATCAAGAGTTCTTCTGGCTTCCTCTCTGGAAATTTGTGTTTCCGGATGCAAAACCTTATCGACAACGGTTTTGAACTGGAATACTTCTACTTCTCCGGTTTCATCATTGTAATGGGCTTCAATTTCCACATTTTGTCCGAATTTTTTACTTGCAGCAGTAAGCATTGCCGCTTCGAGGGCTTCGATAATAATTTCTTTATTTATTCCTCTGTCCTTACCCATCTGCTCAATCAGACGTTTAAGTTCTGGCAACATTTGAAAATTCCTCCCTTTTTTTCGCTGATATATTAGAATTTCAGCCTGCCGGCATTAATTCCCCTTTTAATTTTGCCCCGCATCGGCGAGATTCGCCTTTAAAATATCATTCCTTGGTATCCGGTACACTTTCCCGGAAACTTCTACCAAAACAAATTTCCGGCCTCCTTCTTCGATATAATCAACAAGAATACCGTGGAAATTCTTACTTCCATCAATTTTAACACCTGTTTTCACATCCACCCTGGAATTTCTGTATTTTATAAAATCCGCGTCGCGCGATATCGGCCTGTCGAAACCGGGCGAAGAAATTTCCAGCGTGTAAGAGCCGTTAATAACTTCACGAATATCAAAAATATCGCCTAACTGATTGCTTATATTGGCACAATCATCAAGAGTGATGCCTCCTTCCTTATCCATGAAAAGACGGATTATCCAGCGCGAATGCATTTTTATACACTCCACATGGATCAATTCCATCCCTTCGGAAGCAACAACCGGCTCGGCCAACTGCC
>CAYMWM010000143.1:1861-7737 GCA_964394185.1 uncultured Smithella sp. | reverse complement strand
GGTTTGAAACCGTTCCCTACAACGAGGTTGCTGTGTTCGGTCGAGTCTTTTCGACTCGACCGCTCCTAAGGCAGAAAAGTAGTGCGGGTCTTCAGACCCGTGAAAAAGCGAACCTGAAGGTTCGCACTACGAATAAAAGAGGGATTGCTTCGTCACTGCGTTCCTCGCAATGACAGTGGTGGGGATTGCGCAGCGCCTCAATGACAGCCGTGGTGTCATCGCGAGGCGCATCTCATGCGGCGTGGCGATCTCATGGGAAGGGGGACGGAACGGTTTGAAACCGTTCGCTACACATGAACGAAGGAGACATCGTCAATGAAAAATAGCTGGTCGCTGACAAATGTGCCGCCCGAGGGGCATGAGGATGTCGCGGCGTTTGCCCATAGGCTTTATGAGGCGGCAAAGGCGGAAAAGGAACGTCTCGGAAAGCCGGAAGATTTTCTCAGTAACTATGCTCTCTATCGCGGCCGGCAGACGCGTGAGCAGACAGGCCGCAGGGGCTATTCACCGGCTAAAAAGGCCATGACGCCCGTTAATCTGTATTTTGCCAATGTGGAGCGCACCGTCGGCAATATCACGGCGCGCAATCCGGTGGGTGAAGTCGTCGACCTCGACGGCACGAGCAACGGCACAGAAAAAATCCTGAGCATGGTCCTGAAAAAGTGGTGGAAGGAAACCGACCAGCTTCCAAAAGTCCGCCATACTGCGCGAATGATGGAAATTTACGGCATCACCGGCGAGCGGCCTTCCTGGGATAAGTTCAAAGACAGGCCGGACATTGATGTGACCGACCCCTTCTGCGTTTTTCCTGCGCCCGGCTGTTACGGGAAACTGGATGAAGAAGCGCCCTATATCTGCTTTGCCTATGTGGATTTCGTTTCAAAAGTAAAATCGTTCTACGGTGTGGAAAATATCGCCAAAGACGAAGCCTGTGATCTGACGGGCAGGGAACGCGAGAAATACAAGGCGGAAGGCTGCATCGGCCATCAATCCATCGGCCATTACGCAAGTCCCGTGACACTCCGGCAAATGGAGAAAGGGGACGACAAAACGCTGGATCGCTGTCTCGTCATCGAAGTGTGGCTCAGGGATTACAGAACAAAGCTGACGGAAACCCCGATTATCAATGCGGCGAACGGCTTACAGGCGCTGGATCCCATCACCGGGCGGCCTTTATTCGGGCAGAAGGATGTGCCCGTCTACCGCGACGGCATCCGTAAAATCACGTTCACACAGACAACGGACGCGGGCGCGAAAAGCGGTTTTGTTGTTCTGGACGACAGCGCCAATCCCAATCTCAATCCCGTCCTGCCCGATGAGCTGGCGCGCAATACCTATCCGTGGGGCCGGTTGCCGTTCTACTATGCCAATTCCTATAAGGACGGCGTATCTATCTGGGGATTTTCCGCCGCCGAGCAGGTGGGGGATTTAATCGGCAGGATTAACCTGATTTTTTCCAAACTGATTGCCTATGTAACGAATGTCATGACGCCGCCGCTGATTGTGCAGAAGAATTGCGGCATCACGCGCGAAATGATTGAATCATCCATTCAGAGCGCCGGAAGGCTTATTCTGATGCCTTCAACCCCCAACGCGCGCATCGAGTTCATGACCGTCCCGAATCTGCCGCAGACGTTCTTTGAAGTCCTGAATCTGATCGTCCGGTTTTTCGACCGGATTTACCAGATTGAGGACGCCGACAGAGGCGTCGCGCCCGGCGGCATTATCGCGGCGCAGGCGATTGCCGCTCTTCAGGAACGCAACGGCGTCCTGATGCAGGCGAAAACTTCCGCCATTGATTATCTGGCTGAACAGCGAAGCCGCTGGGCTATCGGCCTGTATCAGAATTTCGGGACGAAGCCGGATTCCGTGAATGTGGAAGATGAACCCGTCGAATTCTACGGCGTGAGGTTCGCATCAGGTAAATATAATTACGTCATCGAAAGCGGTTCGACCATGCCGCGCACGTCTTTGCAGACGCAGGAACTGGCCTTCAGGCTCTACGAAGAGAAAGCCATCGGCCAGAAGGGACTGCTCGAAGCGCTCAACTGGCCGAACCGGCAGGAGGAACTGGAACGCACGGCGGAATCACAGGTTGACCAGGCGTTGAGGATTTTAATGGATTCAGGATTGCCGGAGGAACAGGCGGCTCAAATCAGACAGTTCGTCATGGTTCCCGGCCAGACAAAAACAGCGGGAGGAAACAGATGATTACACTGGTGAATACAGGCATGGGGCTGATTATCGGCGAAAGAATGAACTCCGAAAAGGATGTTATCGCGTTGCGGAATCCGAGGCAGTTAATCATGGAAAAGGATGAAGGGAAAATGACCCGTTTTGCCATCGGCGAATTTCCGTGGAAGCCGGAGGCGTTCAGCGGCGGTGCAGGACTTGTCAGTTATGATGTGACCGAAGAGAACCTTATCAGGACATACCGTCAGGCGGTCACCGGCCTGATTGTGCCCGATACCGGCGAAATCATCAAAACCGCGAAGGGGTAAGGCCATGCCGGTTTATACGTATCAGTGCCGCTGCGGCAGGGAATGCGATGTCCTTCACAAAATCAGCCGCGTGCCCGGGCGCCGACGCTGTTTGTGCGGAGCGATGGCCCGGCGCGTTATCGCGCTCAATTCGATTCGGTGCGATTCCATTACCGGCGTCAAATGGCTGTCCTCCGCCTGCGAGGTATTGCAGAAGCACGGGGAGCGCCCGCTTCAGTCCAGAAGCGAGTACGACGCCTATCTGAAAAAGAACCATCTGGTGTGCAGGGGATGAAGGAGAAGGAAGAAAAAATACTTAAGGCGGTGCAGCATCAGCTCGTCCGCCTGATTGCCGAAAAGAAAAGCGGCAGAGTAGAAATCACGCTGGAACTGAATATGTCGCAGGGATTCATTGGCGCGGCGGATATACGCAGCAATTGCCGGGACAATATTTTTGCGCCCAAATAGGGGAAGGCAATCAGACCATGACATAACGGGGACGTTAAGTCTTTAACGAGATACTTAAAGCCCGGATTCTTCGGAGAACGCATTGAGCGCCGGAGGGTCCGGGCTTTTTTTATGTGTTTGGCCGTATCGGACAACCAGGCCTCCCGGGCCTGAAAAGGACAACCCGAAATTCAAAACTGGCCGAGAAGGAGAAAGGAAGATGAACAAAGCAATGAGAATTCTGAAAATGCTGGCGAGACCGTTGATGAATCAGCGCGGACAGGCGGGGGAAGGAGCCCCCGATCCGAACGCGTTTGAGATTGATGAAAACGGTTTCATCGCCGGGACGAATTATAAATCCGTTCAGGATTTAATCAAAGGGCACGGCGAATTGAAAAATAAATTCGACGCGCAGGGAAATGAACTGGGGCAGGTCCGGGGCAGGGCGCAGGAGCTCGCCGAACGCGAGGCCGCAAAATCCCGTCAGCAATTTCTCCGGGACAATCCCCGGTTTGACGAGCCGGAAACACAGCAGCGGATCCGTGATTTTCTCGCCGGCGATGCCACAGGCATGCATGACGAAATATCCGCTTTCTTCAAGCTTCAGGCCGACGAAAGCGCGGCGCAGCTTGATTCCGCCGCGTCCCAAAATACGGAAATGAGGAAAATCCTTGAACTTCAGCAGGGCAAGGATTCCACGGGCAGGGTGATGACGAAGGGGCACTCCCCTCAACCTGCCCCAAAAGCCACAGCAACAGGCAAAGACCTTCATGACGGCATGGCTGACGTCCTGAGAAAATTACGGGGCGAAATCTGACCGTCAGGGTGCCTTTGCCTTTAGACAACAAGGAGAACAACCATGAGCTTAATTAATCAATTAAACGCGACAACGGATTATTACTGGATGAACAAGGGCAATCCCGCCGACATTTTGAATGTGGCGTCGGCGCTTCTGTGGAAACTGATGGGAAATGCGGTTGCAAAAGACAACTGGGAAGTCAAAGCCCACGAAATCGTGGACGGCGGCAGGATGGTCAAAATCCCGCTCGAATATCAGGCCTCCAATTCCGGCGAGTACGGCGCAACCACCGTTATCAACCAGAGCAAGGTTGATATCATCGACGCGGCGCGCTTCCGCTGGGCGGGCGCTTACGGTTCCAATACCCTCAACCTCGACGATCTGACCGAGAATGCGGGCGACGAGGAGATTATCGAACTGACCAGGCAGTATATGAACAGCATCAAGAAAGCCGTCCGCACCAAAATGGCCGCGCAGGTCATCGCCGCCGCCGCGAACCCCAACTGCATCAACGGCCTGGGCGATCTGTTCAACGTTTCAACCTCAACCGAGTACGGCTGTATTGCCGCCGACAGCATGCCCGACTGGAAGGCCAACGTCATCACCGATTCGGAAGCCATATCCTTCGAGGTCCTGCAGAAGATATTCCGCAAGCCGAACATGGGCGATTTTGAAGGCATGCTCCCGAACTGGATTGTCACCACCGCCGACCTGCGCGACGGCTACGAGCGTTCGCTGCATCCCCAGCAGAGATACGCCGAAACCCGGGCGATCGAGGCCGGGTGGCAGAATATCATGCACAAGGGTGCGCCCATCGTGGCCGATGTGAATGTGGCCGCCGGGTATCTTTACGCACTGAATCTGAATTTCCTCAGCCTCAGAAGCCATAAGGATTACAACTTCACTACACCGGTATGGATGGCCAAAACCGTTCTGGGACAGCCCGATGTCATCACGGCGGACACCCGCTGGAGAGGCAATCTGTACTGCTCCAACCGGAAGATGCACGTGCTGCATACCAATCTGACCGAGCCGGTTTAAAAGCCGGTTGACCGATAACCGGGGGACGAAAGTCCCCACGGCATCGGTTTTGAAAAATACAACATAAGGAGACCATCATGAAAGATCTGTTTTTTATACTGCCGGTTGCCGACGCGGGCTCGGTGTTTTACCTTCCCGCGCCGTGCCGGGGCGTTGTTGTTTCCGCGAGAGCGGCCTGCGATAGCAACATGGTTGCCGCCGGAACCATTATCATCAGCCGTTCCACGACGGCAGTCAATACCCTGACCGTTCCCGCGGGTGACAGGGCCGCCGGGACAACGCTCGACGGCGTACCCGACGCAGTGAACAGGGATTTGATATTCGACCCGGATTCTTCCACGGCGGCAAACCGTGTTATCAAAATCGTTGCGGATGCAACGCTTCTGGCCGCGGCAGGCAATGTCGGTTTCCATATCCAATATGACGATTCCGCCCGCGTCGAGCAGGCCGCAAGCGAAGCGTAAAGGGCTACATTTCAAGGGCCGCAAGCGGCGGTAAACAGCGATATGCCGCCGCTGCGGCTTGCCATGTCCGGTCGAGTATTTTCGACTCGATCGTTATGTTGAGCAAAGTCAAAAAGACCAGGCTCAACAGCCGGGGTGTCATGGACCGGTTAGTGAATGGTTTCTAACCATTCGCGGCAAAGGCCGGATATGAAAAGTAGGGAACGGTTACAAACCGTTCCGAAATGTGGCGCGATTGGAATCTCTACATTATCATTGTCATAAGGTAGTCATCGCGGCAAAGGCCGGGAACCAATATTGTTTCTTGAAGTTCAGTCGCGTCTTTTCGACTCGACTGTTTAGAAATTTACCATTCTTTTCAGCCAAGTCTTTTTGATTTGGCCCAACAGCAGGAAACGGCGGAGGGTAAAATGCCTGAATGGATTACCGGCTGGAAAAAAATCGCTCTATCTGGACGTGGCGGAACGTACAGCAAGGACATATGAAAAACAGGGCCTGCCGGTTTTCCGCAAGTTCGGCACCGTCCGGGCCAAGCCGGTTGAACTCGACGCGTTTATAAAAAATGCGCGCACCGGGCGCAATTAGGGATGCGAAAACTAGTATGATGTCCCCATGTTATTGGCAATCTCCTGTCCCGTCATTCCG
>CAYMWM010000143.1:0-1851 GCA_964394185.1 uncultured Smithella sp. | reverse complement strand
CGAAGCGCGATCCGGAATCCAGGAACAATAATGAATTCTAGATGCCGGCCTGCGCCGGCATGACGAGTTTTTCTAAATTACACATATCCTGGAATGTCGGGGCAGGGCAGTGGAACAGTCAAATAGACAGGATTTGTTTTCTTAATATTTTTTGAAAAGGTGTAATTTTATATCAAGTCTTGAGTAAGCTTCTTCCTGCTATCCACACAACGTCAATTTTAAAAATTATACTGCCTTGCAATTCGTAATCAATAAAGCCGCACCCCATATCTTGTGGCAAAATATTCTTGACACACAAGGGTGCGTTTTTTATACTGTCTCCAGTAAAAAAAGAGAGCTCTTATCAATCAATTATCAATGAAGGGCGGAAGGAGTTTCTCGTCTATTATACAGATCACCCAAGCCCTCTTTATATTCCGCCCTCATATGTGGTGGTAACTTTTTATACCAAGAAGAACCTTGGCACGCGCTGGCACTTTGAGGGATGGGACGGATGCAAGTAGGTTGACCGAACACGGTTCGGAGCTGTTTTTTTGATCAACTTGCCCGGTCCGCCTGTCGCTTCCGGCGGGACGTAGGTGTTCGTGGAAATCGGCGTCGCGAAGCTGCTGGATAAATTCCGGGCAATGCCGGATAACATCAGGTCAAGACGTGTCTGACCGTTATCTCATATACAGAGCTTCAATGCAGATAACGGAAGGATCTAAGGATCTGATGATGACGAAGTGAAAAAGAGTGGTCTTATCGTCCCTTTTATATCTTCGGCTTACTTTTTAAGCCAGGCTTTCGCCGTATTGATGGTTTTAAACCATTTAAAATTAAAACCTGCATTTAATGCGACAGCTTCGTGAAGAAATGCAAGTTGAGTATTTGCCAGAATATCTACGATGGCAATATTCTTTTGTAATCTATGGGCAGGATATTTCCTGACAACATTAAATATTTCCGCATTGCCTAGACGTCCTTCGAGTTTTCTGAGATCAATTAACTCCTTTTCAACATTGGCCGACTTTTCTATCGTTATGATTTCGGACAACATTTTTTCAGCATTATAATGGGTCATCTCTCCCGTAAGGACAATTTCCAGAATGCCATTAGTCACGGATGACTTGATTTGATATTCTGGGCTTTTTTCTTTGAATTCAGTATCCTTTTCTGTTTTACACTCAGGACATATGCCGTAGATATTTAAAGATACTGTATGGATATCATAACCGTAACAATTATTTTTATCGAGCAATGAACGGTCTAAATCAAATTTCATATCCACAACAGTACCGCAATAATTACAAATAAGATGATCGTGAGTTGTCAGATTGGAAGAAAATCTTCTTCCTTCCTTGCCGGTAGTATGAGGCAATTCAATGATCAAACCTTCTTTTTTAAGGAGTTCAATAGTGTTGTAAACCGTGGTCAAGGAAATGTTGGATAATCTTTCGGAAACATGTTGATAAATGTCTTTAATACTTGGATTCAGGTTACTATCTTTAATATAATTAAAGATAGCTATTCTTTGTGCTGTTTTCTGAGGTGTCTTTGTCATATTTTCAACTCTATAAAAAACGATCGTTTGATTATTAAATCAGATGATTGCCCGGAAGTCAATTAACGAGAACTAAAAAACTTGAGATTTGAATATGTTGTTTTCCTGCATGACCTAAAAAATCATGACAATCCTCTGGAGCAGAACATTGCGGTTGTTTGAAAGACTAATGTATTAAAGACGGTATTTTGAAAGGCTCTAAAATCCATCGATAATAAAAATCTATTCATGGACCAGGCATGTACAACCCGATGGAGTTCAGGGGACATAACACTTAATTCACCTTCTTCTTAGGTCCAGGTTTTTGC
>CAYMWM010000142.1:0-7860 GCA_964394185.1 uncultured Smithella sp. | reverse complement strand
GTGAATCTTGCTGGTGGCGTGCCTTTCAAAAACAAGCGGGACATCCTCATATTCGATGCCCGAACCGTTATCAATGACCTTGATGGACTCACAGCCGCCCTTCTCCAGTTCCAGGCGAATATCCGTCGCCCCGGCATCAACGGAATTCTCCGTCAGTTCCTTGACGATGGACGCGGGACGCTCCACCACCTCGCCCGCGGCAATCTTGTTGGCTATATCTTCGGATAAAACGACAATGCGTCTGGACACCCCGTATTGCTCCTGTTTTTGAAAAACTTATTTCGCCGCAAAAACTAACAAAACATGGCCTATGATGCAACAGGAATTAATGGGGCTGTTTTAAGTGCGCCTATTGATGCTCGATCATTGTGAATCATTTGACCATCAATCTCAAGTAGGGAACGGTTTCAAACCGTTCCGCTGTCCTCCGCTGGAGGAGGTGGCGCGAAGCGACGGAGGAGGAAACTGGTGCATTAAAAAACCGGTAAGGCGTCCCCGGATTTTCCTCAGGCATCCTTTTTAGCCTTTTCAATTTTCAGTTTGTCATCCGTAATAGCACAGAAAAAATCAGCGGACCAAAGCTCAACCACTTCCGCATTCCTGATAAATGGCAGTACATCTTTTTTGGCCTGATAAAAATCAACCGAAGTGAAACGCTCATGCAAACGCTTCTTCAAATCTTTTTCTATTAATACAGCATCGGCGGGAAGATGTCCGGTCTGCTTCATCCGCATGGCCAGATGCGTGATGTTGACCGGGATTGATTTGGATAAAAACCAGACATAATCATAAAAATCGCGCCCCTTGACCCGCGTTTTCCATGACCGGCAAAGCAGTGCGTGCATTTTCCCGGCCAGAAGTGACGAAGGCGAATAGAGGCGCACCGAATAAGGCACCGGACGCAATTGATATTTCATTTCGAAAGTTGCGCCGGGCGGCGGCTGCGTATCCACTTCCAGTTTAATCCGTATTTGTTCGCGAGGATTGATACCGGTGACTGGCGGCTGAATTGACGCGATTTTCATAATATGAATTTGCGTGCCGCCTTTAATAAAAGCCGATTTAACCGGAGAGTCATTTTGCTTGACCTTTTCTTGAATCGTCATCTCCAGACCGAAGGCGCCCAGTTCATCCTGCACAGCCTGCGTAAAGGACGAAAGATCAAATTTCTTATCACCTTTCAGCAGGGAAAAATCCAGGTCTTCGGAAAAGCGATCCAGACCGTAAAATATGCGCAGGGCCGTCCCGCCGTAAAATGCAGCGTGCGCGAAAAAACCGCTGCGATAAAGTCCCAAAAGCGCAATCTCCTGAACGATTTCATTGAGCGCATGACGGTAGTCATCCGCCGTGCGGCATTCATACGCTTTGAGCATATCAGCAATGGCGCTATGCATGGTTCGCCTCTCCTTCCAGCCATTTCAGAAGCTGCCGGAATATTATTTTCCGGTATAGCGGTGCGAGAAATAGAATGCTTGCTCTGTCCAGAGAAAGCAAGGCCTCGCGATTGATGCGCCAATCCTCAAACAGAAGCGCACGGAACGCCTTGAGGCTTTTTATGCCCCGAGTCTTGTAGAGCGTATCGCAAAGCGCCTTTTCCGGCGTGGCGATCAGATAACTCTGATCGTTTTCCGAACCCAGCACAACGCCGTAGGGGAAGACTGCCGCGGGCAGATAGTAGTAGTAAAAATCGCCCAGCGGAGTGGAAAAGCGGCGATTCTTGTTTTTATTATAAGCTGCCGACGTGACGACGTGAACGCGTTCCGGAATCAGCCCGTAATGGGCCAGCGCGTATTCAAAGGATATATAAGACGGACCATAAATGACCGCGGCCAGACTCTTGAGAGAATAGCCGGACTTTTCCTTCGCGTCTAAAAAGATTCCCCGGCGCACCTGAATCACATCACCGGACTTTATCATCCGGGTCAGGCGAGCCTTAGGCGAGGCGTAGTCTCGCAATTCATGCATCAAAGTTAAATGATTCTTATGCATATTGTCTCCAGTATGTATCAATTTATTGTACTATTTGGAGAAAGTCAACTATATTTAGTGAAGCTCGCTAATAATGAGATCTACGCTTTTATGAAACTCAAATTCTACAAACAACGTGCATTAAAATTTGTAAGTCGAATTATCCTTGTTGGAAAAATTATACCGTGCGCGCAGCGACGGAGGAGGATAAAACAAATGCGTCATTGTGAATCATTTGACCATCAATCTCAAGTAGCGAACGATTACAAACCGTTCCGTTTTAACGTCATTACTTTCTCTCAGAAAGCGTGGCAATCCCGTGTCTTTAAAACGTTGCCCTGAGCGTGTCGTCCCTACAGCCTGAAGGCTGCGGGATAGTTCGCTTTGGGATTCCTTGCGGAATCCACAGGCTCACTAAAGGGTGTCGCGCAGCGATGGAGGAGGAAACATGGCATTAAAAAACTGGTAAGGCGTCCCCAGATTCCGTCCCCAGATTCCGTTAACCGTTTCCTACAGCCCGGTTCTACATTTCGGTCGAATAGAAATAACGAGACTGAACTTTGATATCGATTTTAACAAATAATCCCTCAATCCCCTCCTTTAGAAAAGGAGGGGATTGAGGGAACAACCGTAAACCGGCGTCAGGCGTTGACCTGCGCAGGATATGGCAATATTCCGGTATTACTTTTTATCAGCAATTATTTTGATGTTTTCATAAATCTTGAAAAGAACAATCAGCAGTTCGCACCAGATGCGCGCCAGCAGGCCGCCTCCCAGGATGACGGCGATGCCCATAAGAAATTTGCCGAATGTAAACTGGCCGCCGAACATCATGCCCAATCCGCCAATACAGACAAAGAATAACGCCAGCCAATAGACAAAAGTGATGATCTTGGGAGTCAGCATCGAATCGAAATAAAAAACATCTCTCATTTTTAATCTCCTTTGTTTTGGTTAAAAAATAATTTAAATGCCATCCGTTTTTTATCCACCGCCGGCGCGTCGAACCCCCTTCGACAGGCAAAGGGAATTCCTTCGCGAGATTCAGGGGCTGTTCTGCCGGCTCAGGACAACGCCATCCTGCAAAAACTATTGGTGCAACAGCCTTTACAACCGTAAACCAGATGAAATACCATTTTCAGTTTATTTCTTGATGCGCTTTTTAATCAGATATTGTGAATGTTAAATTAAGTAATTTTATAATTCCTGTCAAGACAATTCCCCAAAGAAAAATCCTGGAAATCCGGGGACCATACCAGTTTTCCAATTCCATCTTTCATCCTCCGCCAGCCACAGGATTCCGATGACTGAAAAATCATATTCCCGAACGGACGGAATTGTTGCCCGCCGCAAATTTTGTTCACTTACGGAAGATGGAGTTCGAAGCTCTGTTCCGTAACTTCCACGCCCCATCGCGAGCCTCTTTGCGTCTCGACGAGCCTGAATCCTGCCGATTCATAGAGATGACGGGCGGCATGAAGCCCCTCGAAGGTCCAGAGATGAACCTTCCTGTGTCCGGCCTCGCGGCAGAATTCAACGGCCCGGGTGATGAGCTCCCGGCCGATGCCGGTTCCCCTGAACTCATCCGAAACAATGAAATACCTCAGGTGCGCGCCCTTCGTTTCCGAGTCTGTCCCGTCAATGGTGATGTGGGCTTCAACCCGGCCATTGTTTGATGCTATCCAGAATCCGTCACGTCCGGCATCATAACGTTTGAGGAAGTCGGAGAGTTCCGTAGCCACCATAGTTTCAAAGATCAGGCCGAATCCCCAGTTTTCATGGTAATATCTGCCGTGCATTTCCGCGATCCGCCCGATAGCGCCGGGAATATAACCTCTGGTTATGGATAGTTCAGACATATTCCTCTCTCTGAATATTTTATATCATGTTGTCCGGCCACCGCACAGGAGAATGACTTTTTTGCGGATTCAGTCCGTATAGATTAAACCCGCCTCAATTTATGAGAAAAACGCTTTTGAAGATTTTTTTCATGATAAAAAACATGTATCTTGTCTTACTTTTGGTTATTTTCTTTACAAGCTCCAGCTGCTCAATTTTGAAATCAAGACTCGTTTTGTTTTCTTCAGGTTCTGTACAATTGGCATGATGCAGACATATATCCGGCAGATTGACATTGGGCGGAGATAACCGATAGTTGCTCCATGCCCAGATTTCATCGGGGAAAACGCCCCAGTTTAATTGAATATCTTTTTTTAATAATTCATTGGCAAGCTTCTGCTCATTAATAAAACCCGTATTATTCAAATTTTCTTTTATTTCGAATAATATTTTTCCCCAGAAATTTATTACATCCCGTGTTGAACGCATTGCAATAAAACCGGTATTAACTACGTTTTTTTTGGGCAGCTCTCTTTGAAATACAATATCATGACATTCAAGACAATCATGGATAATCCGGGCGCATGGTTTGAAAAACTGAATGTCAACATCGCTCATTATAAAACCGGATTTATTCTTTTCCTGCGGCAATATTTCATTGACAAGAACGTCCATTTTTTGGTGGATAATTGCTTTAAAACCCTGCGTGCCGAAGTTCTGATCTTTAACCGATGCACTGATAGGATGTACGATGATACGCCAGTTATCCTTTAAGGATGATTTAAAATAACGATCAAATAAAACTTTTTGTCCTTCATTAAAAAAAACATGAATATTCATTTTCTACAAAATGGTTCTATATTTAAACCGACTCCCGTTATTTTATTCCGCCTTGAGATATTTAATGCGGCTTTCGGGTTATAGTGAACCAGCATGAGGATGATCTACTTAAGCCGGAAGTTTATCCGGCTGTCTTTCACCTTGTCTTTTTTTTCTGGAGCAAAGCTTGAAGGTTCGACAATAAATATTCTTTCAGCGCCGATATTGCCCGGTTGAAGCAGGATTTCTTTCACGCTTTGGGCGCGCCGGGCGGCTAGCCCGCGCAAATCGCCTTCCGTTATTTCGATATCGGCCATGATCAGTTTTTTTATTTCTTCGGGCGGAACATCTTTTTCCATGCCGAATATATTGCGCGGTTTGGAAAATTTTGACGCTTTGTACGTCATTTTCAGATACTTCTCATAATCCTGCCCTGAAATACTGATTTGATCAAGAGTAACGTCATGTCCGCCTTTCGCCAGCGTGTCCTTGAGCTTTTGCGCTTTCATTCTCCTGCTAAATTCTTCTTTTATTAATTCGGCTTTGTCTTTCTCCGCGTCCGCATATCCTTCTATATCCAGCCTGATGTTGGGACGGTCATACAACGCTTTGCCGATGAGGGATATTTTTTTCCTTCCTTCTTCGGTCACGGCATCGCTTCCGTAATCGAACTCGACATAGCTGAGTTCCTCTCCGCCGCCGGTGAGAGACGCGATAAGGGTAAAGGGGGAAGCCGCCGCTTTGGTAATCAGATTGACGATAATCTGCCAGATAACCGGCCAGATTCTGAATTCGGGATCATCCAGACTGCCCGATACCGGAAGGTCGAGATTAATCCGGCCGTTGCGGTCGGTCAGAAGCGCGGCCGCAAGCGTCACGGGCGCTTTGACGGCATCGGGACTTTCCACCTTTTCGCCGAAAGTCAGCTGATCCATCGCAACTTTATTTTGCGAATCAAGCTTTCTTTTATTGATAAGGTAGGACACATCGAAATTAAGCTTCCCTCTGGTTATGGGATAGCCCAGATATTTACTGGCGTATGGGGTCACCGGACTCAATTCGATATCATGGAAACCGACCTTAATATCGGCAAATAATTCTTTGGCCAGCGGATTGATTTTCCCCGAGATATCGATAGGGGAACCGTAGCCCAAATTTCCCCTGAGCATAACATCGGCGCGGGAAAATTCCTTTGATGACAGCCCGGTCACACTGCCGCTCAAATTGAGCATATTGGCCGAGTAGTTGGGCTGAATATTCCTGTCGCTGAAATCGATATGTCCGTTTTTGAAAGCCACCTTCCCAATTTTAATATCGGCAACCTGCTGTTTCTCTTGATTGTTTGGATGAGACGTCGCGGGCGCTGTTTCTTTTGCCTTTCCTTCAGCGTCTTTTTCCTCTTTGCCGAATATATCCTGAATATTGACGCTAGCGTCAGAATTGATGATGATCCGGGCATAAAAATCGGCAAGCGACACGGTGTTAATATGAAGATACAAAGGATTATAGCCGAACCTGATTTTATTCAGCGCCAGGTTTTTGAATTTCAGGAAATCATTGGACTGCGCCTTGTCCACCGTGGCAAGGCCTGAAACAAAAATGTCTCCGGTACTGGCAATGACCAATTCACCCTTTTTGTTTTTTGACAGGGAAAAATTTCCTGCGGAGGAAACCGCGCCGCTGTTGACATCGATTTTAACAGTATCCGTAAAATAAGGCTGGAACGCCCGGATAGCGATGTTTTTGAAATCGAAATTCAGGTTCATGCCCAGCGGTTCCAGCGACAACGTTCCCGCAGCCCTGAGTGCCGAGTTTTTCCCGGAGCGGCAGTCCAGTTCGGCTTTTGCCGTTTCTCCTTCCCGCGTGGATAAACCGGCGGCTTTCAGATTGAGCGGCATCAGATGGATGTTCACCGGCTCGGACTTTCGTAAATCGATATACGTCACATCGGCTTTATCCAGAAGCACGTTATCCGCCAGGAATTCTAACGGCGGTTTTTTTTCAGGCCCGGCGTCGGATTTTTCCTTCCCGGGCTTTGACTCCTCCGTTTGTTTTTTTGTCAGATTGAGAATGTTGAATTCACCTTTTTTATCGCACCGGATGACCAGCACAGGCGAATCCAGAGCGATCTGCGCCAGATGGATTTTTGGAATAAATGGTTCAACTGAGGCCATTTTTACTGCTAAAGACGGCAGTTGCAGAATCGTCTTATCCTGCAAATCATCAAGAATGACTTTTCTTAAGGCGGCGTCGCCGGAAATAACGAGTGATGGAGACTTATCCCTGTTGATGATAAAATTGATTTTGAGTTGCGTGTCCAGCCGCGCCGATTTCAATTTGCAGTTCATTTTGACGGGAATGTAATTCAAATAGAAAGGAATATCCAAATCCCGCACATTAATGTCAAAAAGGGTGGCGCGTGATGTCGAAAAAGGCTGGGTCCTGCCGACAAGCTCGAGTTTATTTTTATTGATGACAGCGGAAAACCTCGGTTCCACATAGTCTGTGAGATAGTATTCGATATTGGAAATGAAGGGTACTGAGAGATTGATCTGCTGTACGGAGTGTTTTGTGTTTTTTGGCTCGTCTTCAAAGTCGATGCCGCCGTCGATAATCTGAATATTGTTCAAAGAGAAATGAAAGGGTGTTTCTTTTTCATCCGGTTTCTGTTTTTTTTCGCCGCGCAAAAGCAGATCGGAAAAGTTGTAGGCGCCGTCGGGCGTGCGGACAATACCGAAATAAGGACGGGTCAACGTGATTTTTTTCAAAATCAGAGCCCGGCGGAACAGCGAAGATGTCAAATCGGCTTTAAGGTAGAGCTTGTCAAATGCGGCAAACGGTTTTGGTCTTCCGGGATCTTCCAGCGAAAATCCCTGAATCGTAACGGACACGGCGAAAGGATTTATGCTGATTTTTTCAATGACGGTTTTACGGTGCAGCGCCGCGGATATTTTTTCCATCAGGAAGGGCTTGAGAAGCGGCGGCGCAATAAAAAAACCGGCTATGCCCCAAATGACAACGAAAACCAGAATTCCGATGCCTATTTTTTTTATGTTTCGCATTGCGGCTCCTTATTTTTAGCCCCGCAGGGACGGATTTTTCAACGATTACTGAATGAACAACCCCGCCGCAAGCAGGGGGGTATCCAAAGGCACTTGCGCTCCCAGGAGCGGGGAATCAGACCCACAATTATCCTGGGAGCATAGCGACGTAGGATAATTTCCAATAGCCGGA
>CAYMWM010000141.1:0-7940 GCA_964394185.1 uncultured Smithella sp. | reverse complement strand
GGCCATTTTCCGCAGTCCTTCGAATATTCAACGGTGGGCGGCTGGGTTGTGACGCTGGGTTCCGGGCAGGCCTCGACGTATTACGGCGACGCCTATGACATCGTGTTCAGTCAGGAATACGTGACGCCGGCGGGAAACTTTAAAACAATGGAATATCCGGCCACGGCCACCGGTCCCCACATCAACGACATCATGAAGGGCTCCGAAGGAACCTTCGGCATTCTGGTCGAAGTGACCATGAAGATATTCCGCCATATGCCCGAAAACCGCACGAACTTCAGCTTTATGTATCCCACATGGGAAGCTGCGGTAAACGCAAGCCGCGAAATCATGCAATCCGAATTCGGGAAACCGGCTGTTTATAGAATTTCCGATCCCGAGGAAACCGACAGGGGATTGAAACTCTACGGCATGCCGGATTTTGGTGGCAAGCTTCTTGAACTGCGTGGATTCAAGCCGATGCAGCGTTGCCTGTGTCTGGGCAATGCCGAGGGCGACAAGGATTACACCGCACTGGTCATGCGCAAGATCAAGGCGATAGCGCGCAAACACGGCGCCATGTCGTTGGGCGGCTATGCTTCCCGTAAATGGGCGCACACACGCTATACCGAACCTTATATGAGGGAAGATTTGGGCGACTACGGCATCCTGATCGATACGCTGGAAGCCGCCGTAACGTGGGATAATCTCCATCGCCTGCATGAAGGCGTCCGCGCTTATATGAAGACCCGGCCGGATACCATGTGCATGACGCACGCCTCGCACTTTTATCCGCAGGGCACGAATCTTTATTTTATTTTCATCGCCCGCATGGACGATCCTCAGGAATTTATAACATTCCAGCGCGGCATCATCGACAACATTCAGAAATTCGGCGGTTCGCTCAGCCATCATCACGGCGTGGGGCGCATGATCGGCCCCTGGATGGAAACCCATATCGGAAAGGTGCAGATGGATGTGTTGCGGGCGCTCAAAAAACATTTTGACCCCAACTCAATCATGAATCCGGGCGGGCAGTTGGGATTTGATTAATCGTCGGCATACAGTAATCGGGCATGCTTAATTATTAATATCCGCAAAACACAGCGAGGTGAAATTATGCAGCAGGGAAATATGAAGTCGAAGGAATTAATCCTGTCCATAGACGCAGGCACGCAGTCCATCCGGGCCGCTCTTGTCGACACCAGCGGCAACATTCTGGATATTGTCAAAACGCCCATTCCGCCTTATTTTTCGGAACATCCCGGCTGGGCCGAACAGCAGCCGGATTACTACTGGGATGTTTTATGCAAGACAACCGCCAGGCTTATGCAAAAGCAGGAAGCTCTCAAAAACAATGTCGTCGGCGTGACCATTACCACACAGCGCGCCACAATGATTAACGTGGACAAGGACGGCAAAGCGCTGCGCCCCGCGATTATCTGGCTTGACCAAAGGAAGGCGGACTCTTCTAAAATTCTTCCCGGCGCGTTTCGTCCCCTGCTCAAAACCATCAAACTGCTCGATACGGTAGAAGGCGCGATTCAGGACTGCGAAGCCAACTGGATATGCCAGCAGCAACCCCAGATTTGGGAAAAAACACATAAGTATCTGGTTCTGTCGGGCTTCTTCACGCACCGCCTCACTGGCGAATTTGTCGATTCCATCGGCAACAATATCGGTTACCTCCCGTTTGATAACAAGACCTATCAGTGGGCGGGAAAATATGACTTTAAGTGGAAGCTCTTCAAAGTGGAAAAGGAAAAACTGCCTGATCTTGTCAAACCGTCGGAAGTGATGGGCAGGATTACCAAAAAGGCTTCGGCTGAAACCGGTATACCGGAGGGACTGCCGGTGTTCGCGGCGGGCTCGGACAAGGGCTGCGAAATCCTCGGTTCCGGATGCCTGACGCCGGAAACCGGCTGCCTGAGCTTCGGGACGATTGCCACGTTCGATGTGGCGACGCCCAAATATGTTGAGCTTCAGGCGATGATGCCGCCGTATCCAGCGTCCGTGCCGGATGCTTATTACACCGAGATTTCGATATTCCGGGGCTTCTGGATGATAAGCTGGTTCAAGGAAGAGTTCGGCCTGCAGGAATGCCAGCTTGCGGAAAAAAATAATGACGTGCCGGAAAAGTTTTTTGACGCGCTGATTCAGAACGTTCCGGCCGGTTCCATGGGGCTGATGCTTCAACCATACTGGACTCCGGGTCGCGGCCAGGACATTTACGCGAAAGGCTCCGTCATCGGTTTCGGCGATGTCCACAGCCGCGCGCATCTGTACCGGGCGATTCTCGAGGGACTGGTCTATGGCCTGCGGGAAGGCGGCGAACTCACCCAGCGCAAGACCAAGATTCCAGTAACGAGGCTCAAGGTTTCCGGCGGCGGATCGCAGAGCGACGCGGCCATGCAAATCACGGCGGATGTCTTCGGCATGGCGGCGGAAAGGCCGCATACCTTTGAGACGTCGGCGCTCGGCGCGGCCATCGACGCGGCGGTCGGCCTGAAAATCTATCCCGATTTTCCGGCGGCGGTCAATGCCATGACCCGGACAGGAAAAGTCTTTGAACCGATCAAGGCAAATCAGATTCTTTACAACGATCTGTACAACAAGGTTTACCTGAAAATGTATGGTCAGCTGAAGCCGCTGTTTAAGGAGATACGCGACATTACAGGGTACCCGGCAAAAAACTAGTTTCTGGACTGTTGAAAAAGGTCATCTGCTGCGTTGTGCTTCGCCCTTCGTCATTGCGACGTATGAAAAAATACGTCTCATTCCTCATGGCTCGCACGCCTTGCATATGAACCTTTTTGAACAGTCCTAAACGGTGAGTCTGGCGAAGGCCGGGGTTGCACTGCAAACCGCACCGCTCAACGTATTTCTATATACGCCTCGCGGTACGATTTTTGTGCGCCTTGCATCTGCACATTTTTGAACAGCTCCTAATTGCATTCATCTGACGTTGCGGCGTACGCAAAAAGTACGCCTCACTTCCAAGGCTTCGCACGCCGCGCATCTGAGCATTTTAAATCAGCCCTGAAAATAATAAAATGTAGTTTGTAGGGAACGGTTTCAAACCGTTCCGGTGTCATTGGGAGAAGTTCGGGGGGAGAAGTTCGGGGGACATAACACTTAATTATATCGACAGACGTGGAAAAATTGAATTAAGTGTTATGTGTCCCCCGAACCCCGGACAGACGTGGAAAAATTGAATTAAGTGTTATGTCCCCCGAACCCTCGGATTCTTGTCCCCGCAGGGGGCAAAAAGATAACTGCAAATCATATCCTCAAGCTCTCCGAGCAGCCGCTCCGCGCCGGTCTCTTCTCTGTTAATCATGATGCGGTGGATAATCTCATCGCTTGTCTTGAATAGCAGTATTGCGGCGGCTTCAATATCATCCACACGAATCAATGGTTTAATCCGTTGCAATAAAGTGATTAAAAGCGCGATGATCTTTTTCTCTTCTTCGCTGTTGATTTTTCTCACATCTTCATCCAGAAGAATCAGCGCGGTGGCCTGATTGTGAAGCATCGGGTTGATGGCATGGGATTCTTTTAAAGACTGAATAACAAATCGAACAAGCTTTCTGACGGTATCACGGTTTTCCCCGGCGGTGTCGCCGATTTGTATTTGAAAATTGTAGAGCGCCTTTTCAGAGGCTTCTTTATAGAAACGCCGGATTAACTCTATGACAACTTCCTTCTTGTTGTTGAAATAGGCATAAAAGGAGCCCGTTGCTATGCCGGCCTGCTCGGCCATATCATGCGTGCTTGTCTTGAAATATCCCTTTTCAGCAAAAAGTGTCCAGGCTGCGTTGAGAATATTTTCTCTGGTTTCAATACTGCGCTTTTGCACCGGTATTCTGGTTTTATTTTTTGATAAAGTCACAAGTGTACTCCGAAATGAAATTATTAATCTCTTATAAAATCATACTTTTATACTATTCTATTTAAAAGATCAAGATAAATGTGACATAAGTGTCATATTTATCTTGACAATATGACATATATGTCATATTTACTTTTTATGAAGATAATAATCGGCAAATCCAGGCTGTCAGAAGTGAGGGGGAACAAGTAAACAAGGTCAATAGTGGAAACAATCATGATATAAGGAGGCAAACTGTGAATAAAACAATACTGGTGACCGGCGCGTCAAGCGGTATCGGTTGGGCAACATCGCTGGAACTGGCCGAAAAGGGCTGGCGTGTATTCGCCGCTGTCAGAAAAGAGGCTGACGCCAAAAAGCTGCGGGATGCCTCTTCCAATAAAGTCACGCCGGTCATCATGGACATCGTCGACTATGAAAGCGTGAAACGGGGCGCACTGGAGATTGAAAAAGCACTCGGCGGCGCCGGTCTGGACGCGCTCTTCAACAACGCGGGAATATCGGTCCAGGGGCCATTGGAAATAATACCTATTGAATTATTTGAACAGCAGATACGGGTCAACGTTTTCGGCAACGTCTTCGTGACGCAGACTTTTCTGCCGCTCTTACGCAAAGCGCAGGGAAGAATCGTGTTCACAAGCTCCGAGAGCGGCAGGATCACGCTGCCGCTTATGGCACCCTACTCCGCGTCAAAATTTGCTATTGAGGCTGTGGCAAATGCTTTAAGGATAGAACTTCGTCCCTGGAAAATCAGAGTTTCCCTGGTGGAACTGCAGACCATAAAAACACCTATGTGGGAGAAGATAGACACCAGCACTGAGAAATTGATTGCATCCATCCCGCGGCAGGCCAAAGACCTTTACCAAAATGAACTGAAGACGTTGAGCGTCTTCCCTAAATGGCAGGCGGAAATGGGAATATCCATGAAGAAGGCCGTCAGGGTAATCATTCGCGCCCTCAGCACAAGAAGCCCTAATGCCCGCTACGTCGTGGGTTATGAGGCCAGGTTATTAATCTACAACTTTGCCATCTGGCCCACCTGGATGATGGACTGGTTCTCAAGCAAACTTATGATACTGCTGGGTAAATTTATAAAGCCAAAATGAATGGATGGCAGAAACACATTTGGGCCATAAGGATTACAACCGGTAATCCGCAAATTGTGGCAATCTCTTGCCTCTTGTGTCATTCCCGACCTGATCGGGAATCCAGTTTTATTTTTAGATGTATGAAACGGTTACAAACCGTTCCTGTGTTCTCCTCTGGAGGAGGCGGTGCCCTGAGCTTGTCGAAGGGTGTCGCGAAGCGACGGAGGAGGAAAAAGCAAACGTGTCTTTGCGAGCCGTGTCTCACACGGCGTGGCAATCCAGTACCGCTTTCATCATTCAATCAAATATTCTTCTTGCAATACTATTTTAAAACAGTAATATTTACATCAAATCACGCATAAAGCATCAGACAAAATAATTGTGAAGGGTTGACTGGCGAGTAAAAATTGATATTTCAAGATCTGAGCCCATTACTTCCAGATTATTTTTCTAAAAAGCGAATCTATTGGTTTGATGTTGAATCATTTGGGGAGGTTCGGGGGACATAACACTTAATTATATCAACAGACGTGGAAAAATTGATTTAAGTGTTATGTCCCCCGAACCCCCTCATGATGAAAATGGATTTTGCCGCAATCTATATTGATGCAAATAATCTTTTCTTCCAGATTGGCAAACAAAGATGGAATATTGGAAAACCTGATATTCAGATTGAATGGCATTATTGTATATCAATTATTCGACGCTGTTTTAAGATTATCGAGGACAAAAAGGTCTTATTTAAACATAAGTATATTGCAAGATATTTCTTTCACCCATTAAATTGGATTGATTTTACTTATGATCCCCTGGATGCGGAACTTGATGATTTTTTCATGTGGATTGGTAAAAGTATAAAAGATAAAGAGTGGGTAAATAATATCAAAACTGTTTGGGAGAAAGGTATTATAGGAGAAACAGAGGAAAAACTTATTGATGAACTTTCACGAAAAGAAGAATTTCATAATAACTATATTCAGGAATTAAATGGTCAGGCACTATATTATTCTGAAAAGGGTTATCGGACAAGAACAAGCGATATTAAAAAGAAATTAGAAGAAATTCAGAAATGGAAAGAAGCTAAGAAGAAATAAAAGGGATGGTTGTTAATGCTCACTAATTAGGTAACTCTTTTGGTATAATAAGTAAAGGAGATTCGGGGGACATAACACTTAATTATATCGACAGACGTGGAAAAATTGAATTAAGTGTTATGTCCCCCGAACCCCCACGGAATAGTTTTATGGATGGTTGCTATAGTAATTTTAGCTGTAATTTTGCTAGCTGTAATAAATAAAATTTATAGTACTGTAAATAACAGACAAAAATATTATTGCATGAGGAGTGTTTTGTATGTCGAAGTTTTGCTTATTTAATATCGTATTAATTATAACAATATGCTTTGAGTTTGTTTATCTACTGATTATTTATTTATTATTCATGTCAGATATTAGAATATTAATAAATGCGAAAAATTTAGATTCATTAGATAAATGGGCTATTAAATATGTTAAAAAAAATAATTTCAATAAGGATGTAATATTACAAAAAATTAATAAAGCAGTGCGGTTTAGTGAGAAAGCAAAGAGAATAGGAAGATGGGGTTTGTTATTAGAGACAATGGTCGTAATTATTTATTTTATATCAAGAGGTACTGACTTTTTTCATTTTGGTGATAAAGAGATTTTTATTGGCCATGATAGTGTTACAATTTTAGATTCTTTAATGATTTTTTTCCTAATATCTGTCTTATGGGCTGTATATTTCTTCAATTTGATACATAAAAGAAATATTGTAGCGCATGAACAATTTACCAGATTATTTAAAGAAGAAAATAATTCACCTAAAAATTATTCTTAATATTATTTATTGAGATCTATAAACGTTGCAGGAGAGCACTCATGAGAAAACGTATTGCATTATTAATTCAAACTGTATTGGCATCCATCGTTTTTGCCGAGACTACGCAATAAGCCAACATTCGTGCTGCTAAGAATGTTAATAATTTATAATACTAAGGTTAGAATATAATATGCGTCAACGGATTTTAAGAGCTGTTACTTATCTGATGATTTTCTTTTTTACCTGGACGATGGGCGGATTGTTCAATATTGCCTATGCAGCCTACAATGAATTACAGGTTTCATCATCCAGTCAAAAACAGGAACAAAGGCCGGAGGAAAGATTTCAGAAGGCCATAAACGATATCGATAGTATTATCTCCGATAAATCATCTTTAGACAGCAGGAAAAGTAAATTAAGAGAAAAAAGAGACGCCATAGAATCTCTGGATACAGAGATGAGAGGCAAGTTCACAGATACGGAAAATAAACTCAAAAATGCCGGGTTGCCCCAGGAAATACTGCAAAGGCATTATAAATTTGTTAAAAACTATGAAGATAATTTACAGGAATTAAGAACCAATCTGGATGCGGCAGATAATGCCAAAACAGATACGAACTTTGAAACCAATGCCGAAAGAATCCGGCAGCATCTGGATAAGGCAAGTTTTAAAAGAAGCCACAAACCATTAGACCCGAACAAACTTCCTCATCGTATCTCCGACATCAAGCGCAAAGAACCAAGAACATCACCGGAAGAATTTCAGAAGGATGTCAAACACACCGCCTCATCGTCATCTCGAAGGCACATACAAAGCGCGTCAATCCCATCCTCTGCCATTCCCATGCAGATGGGACAGGAAACAACAAACAGTAATAAACCCCTTCTTTTGGCTTCAAATGGCCCATTGTCAGGCCTTGTAAATAATTTGCCCAAATTTGAGAACAAGCAATCATTGCTGGAACCGATGGAGTTAGCTCTGGCCCACGATGCACCCGCAAGCGCCGATCTTGCCGAAACCATCGATGTGCAACTGACACCGGCTATCAGGGCCAAAGCCGCTGAATTAAACTACAGTCCTGTTAAAATCTACAACTGGGTCAGAAACAATGTGGAATATGTGCCTACTTACGGCTCCA
>CAYMWM010000140.1:0-7959 GCA_964394185.1 uncultured Smithella sp. | reverse complement strand
CCGCCTTCTGGACAACGCCCGGCGACACGGCTCTCAGGACACTGGTGGGATGGAATATTGAAATTATGTTTATGTTTCTTCTCCTGGGCATTATTTACTATCATTCACTATCGGAAAGCAAACAGGTGAAAATCCTGGGATTGCCCGAAAAATGGTTCTGGGCGATTGGTTTCAGCGTCTTTTGCGTTTTTATCGAATGCATCCTCAACATCGGCGGTCACCTCGTCTGGGAATACCCTTTCTGGTATTTATCTTTCAAGGGTGTATGGTTGATTTTCTTTTTCGGCTATTTCCACTTCTTCTGTTTTGCCATTTTGGTCATCAGTCTGAAATCCATGAAGGCCAAACTGACGACGGTAGGCATCATATATGCCGTACCAATTTTTATGAATATAATCGCTTTCGGTTTCCTGGGCTGGAGATATTAAAAGATAAGCGGTGTTGATCAAATCTACTTATTTAAAGGCTGTTCAAAATTTTTAGAAATGAGGCACAACATAAAACCGCACTGCGAAGCGTATTCCAATATATGCTAAGCAGTGCGGTTTAATGTCATTATTTACTGTTGCGCTTCCCCAACGGAAACGTTTTCCCGGTTAACAGTCCTATAATCCGGTATATTCTTCAAAAATCTTATTATATTTTTCGTGAATCATCTTGCGGTCAAATTCCCAGAATTCGTTGAGCATTTTGTTTTGTTCATCCCTGTCAAAATATTCCTGACAGGGATAGAAGAAATGTTTGTCTTCTTTTTCGATATGCTTGGGATAGAAATTGCCTAATTGCCGGGCTAGATCGATTATCCGGGGCAACTCGTCATTGTCACCTTCCAGATATTTTACTTTTGCCGCAACGAGCGCTGCTGTCGTCTTTCTTCCCCAGATATGCTCATCGAGCAGTTCCTGCATAATTTTCTTCAGTTCCGGCGTAAGATCTTTTTTAGCCAGATCACGGAAAAGAATTTCCTCCTCTTTCCCGTGATGGGTCCGGTCTGCATAAGTCCGGATAAAATCTACGGCTATATCAATAATCAGAGGATTAACCTTTTTGCTCTTCTCAATCTGATCGATATGGCGCATCATGGAAGCCAACATCTTTTCAATCAATCTGTGTTCCCACATTAAAGGACCGATAGGTTTCATGGTTTATCCTCCTTGAGTAATTTTACCTATAATTTACAGCATGTATCGAATTCGTCAATACTGTTTTTTTATTTTTTCTTTAATTTAATGAACAGATAATTGTTGCAACTCGGTTGCATTTTTGATAGGGCGTCTTTCATGATTACGAATTCAACTCAAAATGCGCTTTTTACGCTCAAGCAGGCGGGTATATCCAAAACATCGCAGCGTCTTGCTGTTCTGGATATATTGCTTAACGCGGAAATGCCCTTAAACGTAAACACTATCCGCCAGAATTTGAAAACCAAAGCCAAAATTGACAAGGTAACCGTTTACCGCATTTTATCCCTTTTCAAAGGACACGGCATTATCCGGGAAATCCCGTCAGCAGGCAGCGCCAGTTATTTTGAGATGGCAACGACTGATAAGCCGTTGCATCCCCACTTCAGTTGTCGAATCTGCGGTGCGCTTATTTGTCTGGCACCTCTTCCCTTTTCCCGGGAGCAGGAATCGATTCTTTCCGGTAATGATTGTACGATTGATGATATAGAAATTAATATTTCCGGGCTTTGCGCCTGTTGCCGCAAATCTGCAAAGACACAAAAACCACTTTATAAGAACAGGAAATAAATATGCTGATTAAAAAAACATTTCTTTGCCTTCTCATTTTGTTTTGCTTTCTTCTGTCGTGCCAACCGGCAAAAGAATCAGGCCGGTCTGATAACAAGATTACCGTAATTGCCACAATCTTCCCTATTTACGATTTTGCGCGCAACATCGGCGGTGATAAAATTAACGTAACCATGCTTCTGCCGCCGGGAATAGACGCTCATCATTACGAGCTTAAACCCAATGATATAATCAAAGTCAGCAAAGCCGATTTTTTTCTGTTTACCAATTTCGAAATGGAACAGTGGGCATACAAAATCATCAATGCCGCCGATAAAAACACCAATATGCACGCCATTGAAACAGGTAACGGCGCCGACTTGCTGCCGCTCAACAAAAAATCCGAACATGAGCACGAAAATGTAGATGGAGACATCTATGAACATATTTCCAATTTTGACCCGCATATCTGGCTGGATATGGATAACGCTCAGAAGATGGTGGATAATATCGCTGCGGCATTCATTAAAAAGGATTCCCGCAACAGCGATTATTACAAAAAAAACGCCCATGACTATAAACTTAAGTTAATGGTTTTGGATCAGCGCTATCGTACGGAATTGAAAGACTGTAAAACAAACACCATCCTTCATGCCGGTCACTGGGCTTTTGCCTATCTCGCCAAAAGATATAACCTGCAATATGTAGCAGCCAGTAATGTTTTTGCCGACGCAGAGCCCTCGCCGCAGAAGATTTTATCTTTAATTAAACAGATCAGGAGTGAAAAAGTGTCCTACGTTTTTTATGAAGACATGATGAATCCCCGTCTGGCTCAAACGATTGCCAAAGAAACCGGATCGGGCTTACTAAAACTCAACAATGGACATGACATCAGAAAAGCCGATATGGATGCCGGAGAGACTTTTATCTCCATCATGGAAAATAATTTGATCAATTTAAAGAAAGGAATGAAATGTCCGAAGAAATAATCCGGATTGACAATTTAACCTTTTGTTATAACGGAACAGAAGTTATCAGCGACATTTCCTTCGCCGTTGAAAAAGGCGAGTATCTGGGCATTGCCGGTTCCAACGGCTCGGGCAAGAGTACGCTTGTCAAAAATATTCTGGGCATTCTGCAACCGATCAAAGGTAAAATAAATATTTTCGGTCAACCGTTAACGTCTTTTCATCAGTGGCATAAAATCGGTTATTTACCGCAAAGAATCAGCGCGCTGAATCACCACTTTCCCTCTACCGTGGCAGAAATTGTTCAGTTGGGAATGACAAAAAATCAGATGAATTTAAAAAGCACACTTGATCTGATGGGCATAGCGCATCTTTCCGGAAGTCTAATCGGTGAATTGTCATACGGCCAACAACAAAGAGTGATGCTGGCCCGAGCTTTAATCAGAAAACCGGAACTGCTGATATTCGATGAGCCGACAACCGCACTCGATCCGGAAACAAGGGATGTTTTTTATTCCCTGACGGATGCAATCAACCGGCAGGGCACAACCGTGGTTCTGATAACACACGACACCGGCATTATCGGAAAATACGCGCGCAATCTTCTTTATCTCGACAAAAAAATTATATTTTACGGAACATTTAAGGACTTCTGCTCTTCTCCCGATATGACAGGATTTTTCGGATCAGACAGTCAACATATGATTTGCCATCAACATAACAGAACGGGAGACAGCGCGTGATGGAACTTGGCAACATTCTCAATTACGAATTTATTCAACACGCCTTTATCGCGGGAATATTGATAGCCGCCATCGCCTCCATACTGGGAGTCTTTCTTGTCTTGCGCCGTTTTTCTCTAATCGGCGACGGGCTGGCTCATATTACCTTCGGCAGTGTTGCGGTGGTCATGCTCATTGGCATCAGCCCGACCTATATAACGCTGGCTGCGCTTCCTCTGGTGATGATTTCATCTCTGGCCATTCTGAGATTAACGCGGTCCAGAATCATCCAGGGAGATGCAGCCATCGGCATTGTATCTTCGATCGGCATTGCTACAGGTATTATTCTGGTAAGTTTATCCCAGGGCTATAACATTGACCTGTTCAGTTATCTTTTCGGCAATATTTTAACCGTGACACAGACGGAGCTCATCCTTTCTTTCATTGTTTTTCTTATAGTTATAGCGATGGTCATCATCTTCTATGACGATCTTCTTGCTGTAACCTTCGATGAAGAGCTGGCAAGAACCATGGGTGTAAAAACACAAAGGATAAACACGATTCTCTTTTTACTTACTGCAATAGCCGCTGTTTTAGCGATGAAAGTCGCGGGCATTATGCTTGTTTCCGCCATGTTGATTTTGCCTCCCCTGACCGCCCTGCAACTGTCTTTCAGCTTTAGAATGACCATTTTATCGTCTGTCCTTTTTTCGGTTTTATCGGTCATTTGCGGATTATTATTGGCCTTCTTACTGAATTTGCCGGCGGGAGGAACTATTGTGCTTTTAAATATAGGATTTCTTTTAATTGTTTTCGGAGCGAAAAAAATATTGCCCTCTAAAAGGTAAAACAATATGGCTCTTCCCTTTCAAGCTTATCGTTCGAATATCATTTTTCTGATTGCGTTGATTTGCGGCATTTTTTTCCCCGGGGGTCTGCTCGCCGGTAGAATTCTTATTTTGCCCGCATTGTCGGTTATTATAACCATTACACTGCTTCGGTTTCCCCGTGGCTTTTTCAGCAATCCCGGCTCTCTGCTGTATTCATCCATCCAGAGCAACCTGATGAATTTTATTTTTCTGGGAAATTTTATTATTTTGGCAGGCGCTTTTTTGATTCAAAAGCAGGAGCTCTGGGTCGGCATGGTGCTGGTTGCCGCCATGCCGTTATCACTGGAAATAATCCTGATGGGCGATTTATTGCGCATCGAGAAAAATTATGTTTTCACGTCTGTGGCGGGAACATATTTAGGAACACTTTTAATTGTGCCCTTAGTGGGTCTGGGTTTTTTAAAATATATCCATTTAAATTACTGGAACATTATTGTGCTGATATTATGTTTGATCGCATTGCCGCTTGTAATTTCCCGAATCATTGTTGAAAAAGAGTGGGATAAAATGATTAATGAGCATGATGATACCATTATGGATTATAGTACTTTTATCGTATTTTATGCCATAACGGCAAACAGCAGATATTTTCTTCTAAACTGGTCTGCTGATCTTATTATTATCGCATTAATTGCTTTTATCAGTACTTTTTTATTCTATTTTATTATCAGGAAAGTCGGATTTTATTTTCACGCGCAGGAAGACAGGATTAATTCCTTTATCCTGAACGGGACGATGAAGGAATACGGATTGGCAGGCGGCATAGCTCTGACCGTTTTTAATCAGGAAGTTGCCATTCCATCGCTTTTTTTCGCTATTTTCACCTTTATTTATATGAACTGGCTTAAATTCAGGTTCAGGCACATGGCCCATTTGGATAATCATAAATAAATGTGAAATAAAAATTTGACAAACCCGAAACGCTAATTATTATAAAAAGAAAAAAAGGAGAGTGATTATGGCTATATCATTACCGGAACTACCCTTCGTTAAAGATTCCCTGGCGCCCGTTATCAGCGCCAACACCTTGGATTTCCACTACGGCAAACATCACAAAGCCTATGTGGATAATTTAAATAAATTTATCGCCGGTACAGACCTCGAACAAAAATCACTGGAAGATATTATTAAAATTACCGCCAAAGACGCAGTCAAAGCCGGTATCTTCAACAATGCCGCCCAAGTATGGAATCATTCTTTTTATTGGCAGTGCCTGAAAAAAGCGGGAGGAGGCGCGCCTACCGGTAAAATAGCGGAAAAAATTAACGCTACATGGGGAAATTACGATAAATTTTTTGAAGAATTGAAAAACGCCGGCGCTACCCAGTTCGGCAGCGGCTGGGCGTGGCTGGTTTTAGACGCTGATCAGTTAAAAATAACGAAAACGGCTAATGCCGATACACCTCTTGCGCATGGACAAAAAGCCCTTCTGACAATTGATGTCTGGGAACACGCTTACTATCTGGATTATCAAAACAGGAGGCCGGATTATCTTGCTGCCGTTATTCAGAACCTGATTAATTGGGATTTCGTTAATGCTAATCTGGGTTAATTTCGGTTAAAGAAGAATCCCAAAGACAAAAAAAGGAGGCATAAAAAATGCCTCCCTTTTTATATTCATAATACAGGCAATAATTGTTATTTCTTTTTATCTACTCGAATTTTAAGTTCTTTTCCGACTTTAAAGAAAGGCAGTTTCTTGGGTTCAACCTGAATTTTCGTGCCGGTCTTTGGATTTCTTCCTGTGTATGATCCGTATTTCTTAACGACAAAGCTGCCAAAGCCTCTTATTTCAATACGACCGCTTTTCTTCAATTCGTCGGTGAAACCCTTAAAAATAAGATTTACAACATCAATTGCCTTTTTTTCTGTTAAGTTTAACTTACTGCTTAAAGCTTCAATGAGATCGGATTTGTTCATAGCCCCTCCTTAATCCTGATTACAACTACCAATAGCAAGATAATAATGCTTTTTTATTATTTCTATGCTGATTTTTATATTGATTTTTTGACGAAAGTCAAGAAAATTTTTACTCTTTTTGCCTTATCGCGTTATCCAGCAACTGGTTTATTTCTTTTTTGGTTAAATGCCGCCACGCGCCTTCCTTCAAATTGCCCAGTTTGAGGTCGCCGATGGATTCACGCATAAGGCCGGCAACCCGGTAACCGATAGCGTCAAATCCTCTCCTGATGATTCTGTTTCTTCCCTCTCTTAAGGTTAGCCTCAACCAGCAGCTTTTATCATTGAACTTCTCCACTCTAATATTTTCCGGTTTGAAAAGGCCATCGTCCAGTTTGATGCCTTTACCCAGCTGTTTTAATTGTTCTTTAGGAAAATGTCCCTGGATTTTAACTTTATAGACTTTTGGTTTTTGATAACGCGGATGCTGTATTTTCTGAGCAAAATCGCCGTCATTGGTTAAAAGAAGCAGTCCTCTGGATTCATAATCCAGTCTTCCCACCGGATAGACGCGTTCCGGTACATCACTCAATAAATCCACGATTGTCGGCCTGTTTTGGGGATCATGAAGGGTGGTGACATAGCCAGCGGGCTTGTTTAAGGCTATATAATATTTTGTTTTTTCTGTGGATATAATGTTGCCGTCAACGCGGATAATATCTTTTGCGGCGTCGGCCTTTTCTCCGAGCTTTTTCACCACGACATTATTAACACTGACACGTCCTTCGGTTATCAATTTTTCCGCATGCCGCCGCGAAGCAAATCCCGCGGTTGCGATGACTTTTTGCAGGCGTTCTTTCATAAATCTGATTTATCTTCAGTTTTTTCTTCTTTGATTTTTTCTTCTTTAATATCTTCTTCTCCGATATTTTCTTTTTCGGTATTTTTTTCTTCAATGTCTACTGCTTCGATTTTTGCTCCCTCGATTTTTTCTTCTTCTGTGCCAACTGTTTCGATTTCTGCATTTATCGTCTTTACTTCTTCGGCATTTCCCTGTTCGATTATTTCTTCTTTGATATTAATTTCCCCGGTTTTTGCTTCTACGGTCTTTTCTTTTCCCGCATTTTCTTCTTCCGGATTTTTTTCGTTAATTATTTCATTTTCGATTTCCAGTTCCACCTGTTCCTGCTGCCGATTAAGCTCCCTTAATTCCCTTAAATTCGGCAGATCCATGATATCTTTCAGATTAAAAACTTCCAGGAACTTGCGGGTTGTTCCGTAAATAATCGGTTTGCCGGGAACGTCTTTACGCCCGACAATACGAATGAGCTTTTTCTCCAGAAGGCCTTTGATCGGACCGCCCACGTCCACTCCGCGAATGTCTTCAATCTCTGATTTAACAATGGGCTGTTTATAAGCAATGATGGCCAGCGTTTCCATCGTCTGAGGTGACAATGAATGAGGTTTGGTGCTTTTGAGTTTCTTTACCCACTGGCTGATTTCCGGATTGGTGCGAAATTGAAAACCACCGGCAACTTCCTGAAGGATGATGCCGCCCTGCCGTTCATGATATTCTGCCATAAGCTGATCGATGATTTCCTTAATTTCCGATTTCTCCACATCCGGAAGAACAGGGCGAATCTTCTCCGGCACCAACGGACTCTCGGAAGCAAAAATCAGAGCTTCGATTACTGCCTTAATTTTTTCCATTTATGACTCCACGGCCGGAAATATCCGGATAACTCCAAAA
>CAYMWM010000139.1:0-8017 GCA_964394185.1 uncultured Smithella sp. | reverse complement strand
GCACGCACATGAGCCGTTTTGTTGAAGCGCTTAACGAATTTAAAGGCCAGATCAACATCAAGACCTTTCAATCGATTTTAGAAAAAACAAGACAAAAACTTCGTGCCCATTCCGCCCACATGGAAATTGAATTCGCTTACTTTATGGAAAAGACGGCGCCTGTCTCCAAGGCAAAAAGCCTCATGGAATATCGCTGCATATTTTCCGGTGAAAGCAGCGCAGATCAATCTGATTTTTTAGTGGGAGTTATTGTTCCCGTCACAACAGTATGTCCCTGCTCCCGTGAAATCAGTAAATTCGGAGCTCACAATCAGCGCAGTATCGTAACAACAAAAGTCCGCTTCAAAAAATTTTTCTGGATTGAAGATTTGATAAAAATTGTTGAGGATTCCGCCAGCGGTGAAGTATACTCTCTGTTGAAACGTGTAGACGAAAAATATGTGACGGAAAAGGCTTTTGAAAATCCAAAGTTCGTGGAAGACGTAGTCCGCAGCATTGCGGTAGCATTAAATAAAGATGATAATTTCTCCTGGTATTGCGTTGAGGCCGAAAATTTTGAAAGCATCCATAATCACAGCGCTTACGCATTGGTAGAAAAAGGATAACCGCATGCCAGCAACAAGGATGAAAATTTTTTTAAATCTTTACAACCACGGCTTTATCCGGACTGCTGTCTGTATCCCCGAAGTCAAGGTTGCCGATACTTTTTTTAACACGCAAAAGACCATTGAACTGGCAAAAAAGGCTGCCTCCAATAAGGCATTAATCGCCGTCTTCCCGGAGTTGGGCTTATCCGCCTACTCCAATGATGATTTATTTCAGCAGGAAGCGCTCCTCCAGGGTGTTCGAAATGCCATCTCGGAAATCAAAAAAGCTTCCACAAAAATTAACACGGTCATCGTTGCCGGAGCACCGCTCCAGATCGATTGCCGGCTTTTTAATTGCGCGGTTGTTTTTTACCGCGGACGAATAATGGGGGTTGCTGTTAAATCCTACCTGCCCAACTATCGCGAATTTTATGAAGCCAGACAATTCACGCCTGCATCAGCGGCTTTTTCCTCCAGAATAGAATTAGCCGGACAAAAAGATATTCCTTTCGGCGCGGACATTATTTTTCAAGTCGCTAATATAAAAAATTTTAATTTCTTTCTTGAAATTTGCGAAGATCTCTGGGTTCCCATACCGCCCTCAAGCTTCGCGGCGATGGCCGGAGCCACCGTTGTGGGCAATTTGTCCGCATCCAACATTACCATCGGCAAATCAGAGTACCGCCACGAACTGGCCGCCAATCAATCGGCTCGTTGTGTAACCGCTTATCTTTATGCCGCAGCGGGCGCCGGCGAATCTACAACAGACCTAGCCTGGGACGGCCACGCCATGATTTATGAAAACGGCAATCTGCTTGCCGAATCACCCCGTTTCTCACAGCAGGCTCAAATAATTTACAGTGATATTGATCTTGACCGCCTGGCTCAGGACAGGATGCGTTTAACGTCTTTCAGCAAGAACGCTGTTTCTCATCAAGAAAAGATTTTATCCTTTAGGAAAGTTGAATTTGATGTAAACGTCCCCGGCGGATCAATTCCTCTGCAAAGGGAAGTACAGCGTTTTCCTTATATTCCCGCCGATCTTTCCAAACGCGACCAACGCTGCTACGAGGCTTATAATATTCAGGTTCAGGGTCTGGCAAAACGTCTTAAATCGTCGGAGATATCCAATATTGTCATCGGCGTTTCCGGAGGCCTGGATTCGACCCACGCGCTTATTGTCTGTGCCAGAACCATGGACGCTTTAGGATTACCGAGATCAAATATTAAAGCCTACACCATGCCGGGCTTCGCCACTTCGAAAAAAACTTATGATAATGCCTTGAAATTAATGAAAGCCCTGAAAGTGGAGGCCAATGAAATTGATATAAAACCGGCCTGCCTGCAAATGCTCAAAGATATCAAACATCCCTATGTGAAAGGGAAACAAACTTTCGACATAACATTTGAGAATGTTCAGGCGGGACAACGTTCGGCGCATCTTTTCCGGCTCGCAAATATGCGTCATGCCCTGGTTGTCGGAACCGGAGACTTAAGCGAATTGGCCCTGGGCTGGAGCACATACGGCATAGGCGACCACATGTCGCATTATAACGTTAATGCCAGTGTACCAAAAACCCTGATTCAGCATTTGATCCGCTGGGTCGCAAATACCAACCAGTTTTCGCCGGAAGTTTCAAAAATACTTATCGACGTGCTGGAAACGGAAATATCTCCGGAATTGATTCCGGCAAAGAAGAAAGGCCAGCTTGTCCAAAAAACGGAAGACACGATAGGTCCCTATGAGTTACAAGATTTTAATAACTTTTATATAACCCGTTTCGGCTACCTGCCGACAAAAGTTGCTTTTCTCGCTTATCACGCCTGGAGGGATAAAACCAAAGGCCTCTGGCCTGACATCTCCACTGATAAAAGAAATTCTTACAGTTTAACAGAAATAAAAAAATGGCTTCATGAATATCTATACAGATTTTTTAAAACTTCACAGTATAAACGTTCCTGCGTTCCCAACAGCCCCAAAGTAGGCTCTGGAGGTTCCCTATCACCCAGAGGCGATTATCGCGCGCCCAGTGACAGCGAAGCTGCAATCTGGCTTAAGAATTGGGAAAATATTCCAGAGGACGAAAAGAAAAAATGAGAGAAACCTATAAAGATTTTGACGCAACAGAATTATTTTGCCCCCACTGTAAAAGAGCGGTTGCCGTGCGGAAAAGATTACTGCTCATTCTTCAGGAAGGCGAAAAATACGACTATACTTGTGTCTACTGTGGAACTTCAATAGGTGACAAGCTGGTCAAAGAAAACAAAAGTTCAAACCTGATAATCCGCTAATTTTTTTATTTCTTTTCAAGTGCCTTTTTCAACTTTTCTGCCAGTAAACCGGACCCAACGTTTTGCGGTGAATCATTATATACCAGGCTGACTTCTTTGCCGTGTGCTCCATCACCCAGATATTCCGCCAATACCTCCCGGCTGTGAACATCTTCATGACAATAGACGCAAAGGTTTTCCCAGTTGCTTCCATCAGCAGGATTATTGTTGTGATTGCCATCCTTATGATGGACGGTCAGGAGTTGCCTTTTCGACTCGGGAAATTCACGGCCGCAGCGCGCGCAGACCAGACCATTTATCGCCAACGATTTTCCCCGGTAATCTTCGCCGGCCGGCAATTTTTGTGATTTTCTTATTTCTCGTACCAGTTCTTCCGCCGACTTCCCCGCCGGCGAAACTGACGCAACCGGCTTTTTCTGAACCTTTACACTGCCCCATTTACTGGAAAATGTCACCTTAGCCATTGCAATTACTTCAACTTTTCATCTTTTTCTTTACTAAACAAAACGTCGACAAAAACTCTCATACCTTTGGCCACCGCTACGACATTCCTGATAATCCGGAAAATCGGCAGTTTTAAGGCCAGTGGCACGAGGTACTGCATATTATTAAAAATGTCACCTAAGAATGAACCGGCAAGGCCGGATGAGTTGCCAAAATTCTGAATCTTTTTATTTATTAAAGCGGTGGAACTGTTAACATTTGTCGTTATCTCTTCCATATTTTTCATAATTAAAGGCAGACTTTGATTTAAAGTTTGAAGAGTGACAGAAAGATCCTTGGATACACGCCAGATTTGCCAGATAACCGGAATACAAAAAATTACTAAAACAATAAGAATAATGACTAAAATAAACAGGGCAATCTCCAGATTCATTAATTATCTCCTTTATTGATTAGTCTCCAGTAAAATTAAAATCACTGGCAAAATTAATTATCAAACCTTTTCTTTATCGATTTCTTCCCTATACGCTTCCAAACCGGCATCAATCGCTTTTTTAAATCTATTTTTATTACGCTGAATGGTTTCAACACTCTGACTTCTCAATTCGCCAGCTTTATTTTCCATTCCCAACACCGTTTCTTTTGCCGATAAATTCATGTTTTTCAATTGCTGGACGGATTTTTCATAGGCAATCCTGCTTTTTTCAGCAACTGTTTCATATTTTTCTCTGGCCTTGATGAAAAGCTCACCGGATTTATTTTTTATATCATCGCGTGTTTCCTTCCCGCTTTTCGGAGCAAATAAAATACCACACACAATACCAATCAATCCCCCAATCAATAAGCCTTTAAATAAGTCACCATTTTTATCTGACATCATTTCATCCTCATTTGAAACCGGTTTTGAAATATTTTTTTCTTTTTTTCCAAAAAAATAAGGCGATTTTAATTTTTAAATAGAACCATTGATATTTTTCATATTATTATAACACATTTTTAAAAATTAAACTCTATTTGAAATCTTAAATAAAAAAAGTCGGACATTCATAAAATGAATGTCCGACTGATTTTTCTGCAAATTTATCCTGAAGTAATTATTTTGCGGGTGCGGGGGCTGCTTCGGGTGCAGGTGCCGGCACTGCATTATCAGCAGGAGCCGGAGCAACAGGAGCTTCAACTTTAGGAGCCTCTGTCGGTGTTGGTTCTTCAGCTTTTTTGCAACCAACAATTGTAAAAGTTAAAGAAGCAACAAAAAGCATAGTGACAAAAATAGCAAATATTTTTTTCATTAACGTCTATCCTCCTTTCAAAGATTTCGTAATGCCTGGTGCTGAATAAGCCCGGTTTGTATTGAACGGGAAGAATACGCTTTTTTTTCACCTTGTCAAGAACAAAATCATAAATATTGTCAGTATCTTTTTTATATGTTATTTCCTGTTTGTAAAAGCTTCAAAAAATTGTTCTTAAATATCTGATTTAGGACTTTTTATGCCGATGGACAAAAATGATAATAACAACACGGGAAAAATAACTCAATTAACAGAACTCATAAAGAAACTGCGCGCACCGGGCGGCTGTCCCTGGGATCAACAGCAAAAAAAGGAGGATATCGGCAAGTATATTCTGGAAGAAGCTTATGAAGTAATTGATTCCATTGGTAAAGAAAATCCACAGGCTTTAAAGGAAGAACTGGGAGATTTGCTTTTCCAGATATTATTTCTCACCGAAATAAGCGCGGAATCAGATCATTTTTCATTGGATGATGTTATGACTGCAATCAACGAAAAAATGATCCGCCGGCATCCGCACGTTTTCAGCAACAGAAAGGTAAATTCCGTGCAGGACGTGAAGGATAACTGGCAACAAATTAAAGAACAGGAACGCAGTAATAAGAAGAATAAAGAAAGCATTTTTGAAAGCATACCCCGTTCACTTCCGGCATTAAAACGGGCTCAAAAAATTACATCCATAGCATCCGTTTATGGTTTTGACTGGGAAAATACACAGGGCATTCTGGATAAGCTCAAGGAAGAATTACGTGAATTTGATGAAGCCGTGAAAAAAGGAAATCATGATAAAATTGAAGAAGAATTGGGAGATACGTTATTTACAATCGTCAATCTGAGCCGATTTTTATCCGTCGATGCTGAAACCGCTTTATCGGGCACAACAGAAAAATTTTTACGCCGTTTTTCCTATATTACAGCAAAGCTCAATGCTCTCGGCATTACGCCTGCTGAAGCAACATTAGCCCAGATGGATGCTCTCTGGAATGAATCAAAGACGAAGGATTTAACATGAAGGATCTTCTCTGTGCATTGGGCTTGGTGTTAATTATTGAAGGACTTCCGTATTTCATTTTCCCGGAGAAAATAAAAGCTTACCTTTCCAGGATCACATCAATACCTGATTCCACATTAAGATTTATCGGGTTATCCGCCATGATTACCGGATTGATTCTGCTGTATTTCGGAAGAAGATAAAAAACAATAAACATTGACAGTAAAAATATTATCTGATTACCTGCCCCAAATTTTATTCAAGTGTAAAAAGCCCTATGGAATTAAAAGATTTTTCATATGACCTGCCTGATGAACTTATCGCTCAGCACCCCTGCGTGAAGCGCGACCATTCGCGCCTGCTTTTTCTGGATAAGAAAAAGGAATCCATAGCGGATTTATCTTTTTTCCGGCTTCCTGATTTATTACAGAGGAACGATGTTCTTGTCATTAATGATTCCAGGGTCATTCCGGCCAGACTTTTCGGTAAAAAGCAGACTGGCGCCATCATGGAAATACTCCTGCTGACGAGAAAAAAAGCGGATGAGGATTCCCAAACATGGGAGGCTTTGATAAGACCGGCCAAAAGACTGCGTGAAAACGATGTTATTGATTTGGGTAATCAATGCGAAGCAACGGTTTTGGCACGTTTATCCGACAAAAAATGGCTGCTGGATTTTTTTGTGCCTGGCGGTTTCGACTCTTTTTTAAACAAATTTGGTAGAGCTCCTCTGCCTCCTTATATAAAGCGTAAAAAAGATGCATCTCCCGATATGATTGATCTAGAACGCTATCAGACGATTTACGCGCATAATCCCGGTTCCATAGCGGCGCCCACCGCCGGATTGCATTTTTCAGCGGAAGTTATGCAAACCTTGCGTTCGCGGGGCATTCATATTGCACCTGTAACCCTGCATGTGGGTTATGGAACCTTTCTCCCCATAGAATCAACCGAAATTGAGAAACATGTCATGGAATCCGAATATTATGAAATAAGCGCTGAAAGCATCAAAAACATTAATAATGCCAAACGTGTCATCGCAGTAGGAACAACGTCGACACGCACACTGGAGAGCGCCGCCGATAACAAAGGGTATATAACTACACCATCCGGATATACCAACCTTTTTATTTATCCCGGTTATAAATTCAAGAGAGTCAATGGAATTTTAACCAATTTTCATTTACCGCAATCTTCATTATTCCTGCTGGTTTGCGCTTTCGCCGGTTCGGATTTGGTAAAAAAAACTTACGCGCATGCCGTGGAACAACGATACAGATTTTACAGTTATGGCGACTGCATGCTGATTCTTTAATGGAACCCAAATTTCAGAAACGGAGTGCACTGAAATTTGATGGTCGAATTATCCCCGAGGCGAAGCCGAGCAGGATAATTGAGGGTCTAATACTTACGCGGCTTGCCGCGGGGAGATTCACTCGATTGGATTTTTTGGAAAGGAAATATGTCATTTCAATTTAATTTAAAAAAACAGGACACCGATACTTCCGCAAGACTCGGAGAAATGATCACTGCGCACGGAACAGTGCGGACACCTGCGTTTATGCCTGTGGGCACACAGGGAACCGTTAAATCCATGTTGCCTGAAGAAATCAGGAATTGCGGCGCGGAAATAATCTTGAGCAATACTTACCATCTTTATTTGCGTCCGGGCCATGAAACCGTCAAAAAACTGGGGCGACTACATAAGTTCATGAACTGGACGGGACCCATTTTGACTGACAGCGGCGGGTTTCAGGTGTACAGTCTGGGAGCCCTGCGTAAACTTACGCCCGACGGCGTTATGTTTCGTTCCCATATTGACGGCTCACGGCATTTTCTTACTCCGCAAAAAGCGATTGAAATTCAGGAAGCGCTCGGCGCAGACATTATAATGTGTCTTGACGAATGCACTCCCTATCCCGCAACATACTCTCAAACGGAAAAATCCCTCAATCTGACCTTAAAATGGGCCGGGTTGTGTAAAAATGCTAAAACAAACAGTGAGCAGGCACTGTTTGTCATTGTTCAGGGTGGTTCTTATCTTGATTTACGTCAACAATCACTGGAGCAAACTGCCGCCATCGACTTTGATGGCTACGCATTGGGCGGTGTAAGCGTCGGCGAACCTAAGGAAATTATGTATAAAATTACCGATTCCATTACGCCTTTGCTCCCCCGGGATAAGCCGCGTTATCTCATGGGGGTCGGAACACCCGAAGACATCGTTTTCGGGGTATCCTGCGGAATCGACATGTTTGACTGCGTCATACCGACCCGATGCGCCCGTCACGGATTATTGTTTACAAATTCAGAAAATGTTGTTATAAAAAACGCCCGCTGGCGGGAAGATAATAATCCGATTGATGAAAATTGTGATTGTTATACCTGTAAAAATTATTCCCGGGCATATTTAA
>CAYMWM010000138.1:0-8075 GCA_964394185.1 uncultured Smithella sp. | reverse complement strand
GGTCGATCAGACCGCGGTTTCTCAATACTCGCAATTCCTGAAGAGCAAAGAAGGGAATATCCTGCATGGTGGGAATGATTTTTTCCGTACCGGGTTCCCGGTATAACAATCTATTGACGATTCTTCCCTTTATCAGGTGCTCTTCAACCAGTTCGGGCATATCCGTTGGTTTTAGATTCACATAAATCACGCCCTCAGGATATGCCACCATGATCGGACCTAAAGCACAGAAACCGTTACAGCCGGTTTCAACAACTTTTATTTCTTCAGTTAAATTCTTCTTATCAATTTCTTCCAATAAAGCGTCTTTAACGGCTGGACTGCCGGAAGATTGACAACCGGTGCCTCCGCAGATTAATAAGTGTGAGCGCAAAACTTTCATTTAGTTTACATCCTCCTTGAAAAAATCACCCTGCTTATAAACAATTATCATCATCGGGTAAAAGTTATTTTATTACTTCAGATCCTTTGGCCAGAACAAAAGGAGTCTGAATTTCACCTCCTAAAATATGTCTCTTGAAAACCTGCCTCATTTTATTGGGATTCATATACTCATATTTGATAGGATCCTGGTTGATCACTTCCACTGTAACCAGCGGTTCCCGGCTACACAATCCCATGCATCCTGATGTTGTTACAATAACATCATTGGCACCGGCGGATTCGATTTCCTGAAGCAGCGTATCCATAACTTCTTTCGCTCCTGACGCGATGCCGCAGGTTCCCATGTGAACCGTAACCTTGACTCGGCGTTTGCCGTCGCGCAGGGACATATCTTTGTGAACTTTTTCCTTTATTTTCTTTAAGTCATCTATTGTCAGCTTTGCCATTGAATTTTCCTCCTGGCTGTAAATATTTAATTATACTGTGATAATATTTCTTTGATTTTTGCCGGTTTGACACGCCCATGCACGTTCTCGTCAATAACGATTACGGGTCCTAGGCCGCAGGCTCCCAGACAACGGACCGTTTCATACGTAAACATTCTGTCCGGCGTCGTTTCTCCCTCTTCAATACCGAATTCCCTGGACAGCGATTCTGCAATCGCTTTGCCGCCTCGCACATAGCAGGCCGTTCCCAGACAGACGCGTACCGTGTGTTTGCCGCGGGGTTTCATGGTAAAGAAAGAGTAGAAGGTTACAACACCATAAACACGGCTTAGGGGCAAATTAAGTTCTCTGGCGATCTTTTTCTGCACGGACATGGGCAGATATTCCAGAGTTACCTGGGCTTCTTCCAGAACAGGAATCAAACTTCCCGGCTTATCTTTGAATTTGCTGATAATTTTGTTTAACTTGCCAACCTGATCTTTCGTGAATTCTTTTAAAAGGTCATCATCTTCTGACTTCATTAATATCCTCCTCATTCCTTTAACTTTGGGAACTGTTAAATTTCAATTTCGCTCAAGTTTAATTTGTTCCCGATTTTTATATTAAGGATGAAGCGAACCGCATCCTTGATTGAAATTTCTACGGCGAGAACCGTCAGTCACTTAATAAACGGTGGTCACTATGCCTTTTTTTCGCGATAAAATCAACATATTTTATTTAACATAGACCATCGTTCAATACGCTGCGGATGTACTTTAATATTTCGGGATGATTTATAGGTATATCTTCAATTTCTTTACGTATTTCTCGAGTATCCATTTCAAATCTACAGTTGTTTTTTATGTATTGGAAGAGGAAGTCGACATCACTGTTGCCGGCAATAAGAATAATTAACGTGCTGATGATATCTCCCAAGGGTTGCCGGTCGATATGATCCAGTTGAAAAGTTACTTTGAGTCTGGTTCCTTTGCCCTGGATGGAATCCAGAACAAGGCCGCCACCGGATCGCTGGGCAGCGTCTGACAGTAAAGGAATGCCCAGCCCGACCCGTCTGACTTTTTTTGTGGTGTAGAAAGGATCAAAGACTTTTTTGATTTCTTCCGGTGTCATGCCGACACCGTCATCATTGATTTCGATGGAAAGGATATTTTTTGCGCTGTCTTCGATGATTGTAATTTCGACCAGCGCGGCGCCGGCGCGAATGGAGTTTTCGGCAATGTCCAGAATATGGGCGGCGAGTTCCAGCATCTCTACTCCAGAATATAACGGCCGTTTTGCCTGGCGAAAGCCTGTTTCAATTCCTTAAGCGTTGGTTGTTCGAGCATGATTTTTGTCACAGCGGTTCCGATGTCCTTTAAAAAATGGGCATCGGAAGAAGTGATAAAGGAATAATGATTCAACTCTTTATATTTTATCCGCGCCTGCTGAAGACCCGTCAACGGTGTCACTTCCAGCGCGTCAAAATGGAAGCTTTCATCGATAAAACCGAGCTGGCTCAGGACGCTGAAGCTTTCCCTGTCTATATGAGAGGCGACCGCCAATCCGTTTTGTCCGTGCACATAATTCAACAAATCATCCAGGGATATGTCTGTGGCGCCGATCAGTAATTTGTCGCTGATGCCTTCGACCTCGCCGTTGTCATTGACGATGGCCTGAACGCCGAAACGTTCTTCTTCATTTTTACCGGGCAGATGCCGGTAAATAATTTCCTGCAGCGAGGCTAAATCAGACAGGGAATCAAAGATCGCCAGGAGATGAACTTCTTCGCCGGAGGTTATTTCCATGCCGGGGAATATTTTCAAATTTTTCCCCCGGGCCGCATTGATAACGTAGGGGACGTTTTCGGAAGCGTTATGATCGCAAACGGCGAGGACATCCAGCCCGACGGCAAGCGCTCTTTCGACAAGGGCTTTTGGATGCATATCCAATTCGGCGCAAGGCGACAGGCAGGTGTGAATGTGAAGATCACAGTTAAAAATTCTCAGCATGGTATTTACTGGAACCAGACAAAAGTATTTACGAGCCGGGAGAATTTTGGGATTTTTATTTTGCAGCTTTCAGTAAATCATAAATTCTGCCGGTAATTTCAAATGCCGGTAAATCGGAAACCAGTATCGGGATATTCTCCTGAATAGCCTTTTCCAGCGTGTCTTTAGCCGGTTGGCTGGAATTGACCAGAATAATGCCAGAGAGCTCTTTGAGCGTGGCAACGGCAACGATATTCTGATGAATCTGTCTTGTTATCCAGACGTCTCCTTGTTTGGCATTGGCCATGACATCGCTTAAGAGGTCGCCTGTGTAACCTCCCGTAACACGGTTGCCTGTTTTATCCGGCGCCGATTTGAAGGTCAGATTTAATTCTTCTGCGAGGATTCCGATATCCATCTTTGTTATTAATCCTCTATGAATGATTGTGTCTGATGATCATTTTTAAGAAAGTTCCCCTATTGACTTCCGATGATATGTCAAATTGATCGGAATACGACTTGATATTGTGAAGTCCCATGCCGGCGCCGAATCCCATCTCTCTTATTTGCTGATTGGCAGTGGAATAACCCTGCTCCATGGCCTGTTCAATATCCGGTATGCCCGGTCCCTCGTCGGCCACTTCGATTTGAACATCCGATGATGTCAGTGTTAGAATGATGGTGCCTTTCTTAGCATAAGACACAAGATTGATTTCAGCTTCGTAGGAAACGATGGCCGATTTTCTGACAACATCGTCCGGGAGACCCTTCTGCTTTAGGATGGATTTGATGCGCATGGAAACGGTTCCTGCGGTATTGAAATTTCCACCCTCGACATCAAAAATGAACTTATGAGAATTGTTTTCAGTTTCGTTCACTACTGGATTCAACTTTTTCAAGACAGCCGACGATGCCTTTCGCGTAAAGCCGGCCCGCCGTTTCAAATAATATATATTTCGTGGTTAAAATAGGAATATGAAAGTCTTTCGCCATCGCTATGGCTTCCGCCGGAGGTTTCTTGCCGCGAACCAGAATGATGGCGGCAATATCCATGACGTTGGCGATTCGGACAACCTGTGTGTTGGTAAGGCCGGTCAGCAGCATGCTTCCCGCTTTGGCAAAAGCCAGCACATCGCTCATCAGATCCGCGCCGAATGCCGTTTTGACTTCAATATCCAGCTTGTCTTCGCCGACAATGACATTGGCATTGAGTATTTCCTTAACTTCGCTGAGTTTCAATATTCACTCCTTGAAAAAAATAAAAGGCCATGTTGTTTTAAAGGCGTAAAAAAGCTGTTTTTCTCCTAGCATAGAAAAGACTTTACTGTCAATGAAATCATTACAAAAAAATAACACGGACAGCGGCTTTTTTATTGATCCCCATTCGGAAAATGGATTGAAATATGACTTTGCCATGAAGGGGAAACTGTTTTTTAAACAAATTTTTTAACCAAGGTTTTGCCTGCGGCCATTACGTATTGTAAAAATCGCTTTGTACTTTCTTCAGGCAGCCTACAATGCCTTTGGAATAAAGAATGCCGGCCGTTTCAAACAAAATATATCTCGTGGTTAAAATGGGAATCTGAAGTTCTTTCGCCATGTCAATCGCTTCAGTTGACGGTTCCTTTCCTCTGACCAATATGATAGCGGCAATCTTTCTGCTCACGGCTGTTTTGACCACCTGGGCATTCGTCAAACCGGTTAATAGAAGGCTTCCCTCTTTGGCGAAAGCCATGACATCGCTCATTAAATCGGCTCCGAAAGCCGTGGAAACTTCCATATCCAGTTTTTCCTGTCCGACAACGACATTAGCCTCCAGCATATCTTTAACTTCACTTAGCTTCAAAGAAAACTCCTTAATAATAAACTTGGCGATTATAATCTGTGATTAATTAAAGTATTGGATTATATTAAAATATTTAATAATCACAACAGCGGTTGTCTATCACAGATTAAGTTTCAATGTCAATAAGATTATGGGATGGGCTGTTAAAAACGCTTATCTGCACAGTTTATCGAGGCTATGGCCGGGGTTGCGCTGCAAACCGCAGCGCTCAGCGTATGTTTATATACGACTAGCGGTTCGGTTTTTGAGTGCCTTGCATCACAGCATTTTTAAACAGCCCTTAAAATTGGGATTTTTCAAATGTTTCCGCTGTTATTATTTGACGGAGATGACATTTGGGGAATAAACTTAAAGAACCTGGCTTTATTTATTCTTGACATGATTTTACGGTAATGATAATGACCCGACACCTTGCACTACAATAACTCGGGGCGTGGCGCAGTCTGGTAGCGTATCTGAATGGGGTTCAGAGGGCCGGTGGTTCAAATCCACTCGCCCCGACCAATGCAATCAAGGGACTGACCTGATTTGGTCAGTCCCTTGTGTTTTTCAGCATACAGGGCTGTTGACCGGGAGCGCGTTCCCTTGAGGGAGGCGCAATGATGAATGATGATATTCCTTGCCGGTAAAATCCGTAGGATTTTACAAAATGGTCATCTGCGGCGTTGCACTGCAAACCGCGCCGCTCAACATATTTCTATATACGCCTTGCATATGAACATTTTTGAACAGCCCTCTTAAAAAGGTTTTTTAAAAGCTCCGATAAGGTGTTTTTAAAAACCGTGTCTTTATTATGAAAGCGTTTTCAAAATAATGAATGGCAAATTTTTCTTGCATAAAAGCGGATTATCAAATACATATTTGACTTGAAAAAGCATAAGTAGATGATTTTGCATGATTATTTGCAAAATAATCTGCGTTGACAATATTGGTTTAATGAATATATAAAGAGCTCCAGGGCGAGAGTGGCGGAACTGGCAGACGCACTGGACTTAGGATCCAGCCCGCAATGCGGAATAGGGGTTCAACTCCCCTCTCTCGCACCAGTTTTTTACGGTTTATATTAAATATTTCATTGATAAAGGAGATAATATAGTGAGCGAAGTTGTTATTAAGATTGAGGATTTGAGTACGGTAAAGAAAAAAATGTCCATGGAAATACCGTGGAATGAAGTTAAAAATGAGTTGGATGCCGTTTATCATGAGATTGGAAAAAAAGCGAAAATCAAAGGTTTTCGTCCGGGAAAAGTTCCCCGCAAGCTGCTGGAAACCTATTTTAAGGATCAGGTATTGGAAGAGACGACGACAAACATTGTAAATAAATATTACTGGAAGACACTGGAAGATAAGGGAATTGTTGCTGTGTCCCGGCCGGAAATCAGCCAGGAAGGGATAAAGGAAAATACCGATTATTCATTCTCGGCTTCGTTTGAAACGGAACCTGCGTTTGAGCCGAAGAATTACAAGGGAATGGAACTGGAAAAAGAGGACATCAAGGTAACCGATGATGATGTCAGCAGAAGAATCGACGAGATAAGGCAGATGTTTGCCACGATGGAAGAGGTTACAGATGACCGCGCGGTGATTAATGGTGATTACGTCGTGATGGACTTTGCAGGAACGCTTGACGGCGAAGCATACAAAGAAATGCAGGCCGAAGATCATTTTCTGGAAATAGGATCGGGAAAATTCGTTCCCGGTTTTGAGGAACAGTTGATTGGAGTGAAGAAAGGGGAAGCAAAGGAGATTAAAGTAACTTTTCCGGCCGACTATCACGAAAGCAGATTTGCAGGTAAGGAAGTCATTTTTAATGTTAGCATAAAAAGCATCAGGGAAAAGAAGTTGCCGGAAAATGATGAAAGTCTGATCAAAAACTTTGAAAAATACAATACTTTCGATGATTTCAAAGCTGATGTCCGAAAATCTCTGGAGGAGAGAGCTGTGCAGATGTCGGATGTTAATTTGCAAAACAGAATTACCGACAAGTTGATCAAGGAGAATGAAATAGAAGTTCCCGATACGCTGGTCGAAAGACAGACTTATTACATGATGGAAGACACGCAGAGAAGAATGATGTCCGCCGGTATCGATGAAAATAACGTCATGGATTTCATCATGAAAATGCATGACAAATACAAGGTGGACGCCGAAAAAGTCGTCAAATCTTTTATGATTTTAAAGAAAATTGCCGAAAAAGAATCTTTTGTCGCTTCCCGTGAGGATATGGAGAAATATCTTCAGGATTTGGCTCTCAAGAACGGACGTGATTACGAGTCTATGGCAAAAATGTATGAAAGCGAAGAAAGACAGGATTCCTTGAAACTGGAATTAATACAAAAAAAGGTATTTGACTTTATCAGGGATAATGCAAATATTAAGGTAGTTGAAAAGTACGGTATGAATACGGAGGCGAAATCGTGAATTTGATTCCTATGGTGGTAGAACAGGACGGGCGCGGTGAACGGGCTTATGATATTTATTCCCGTTTATTGAAAGATCGCATCATTTTTCTTGGTTCGGCGATTGATGATAACGTGGCCAATGTGGTCGTGGCCCAGATGTTGTATCTGGAAGCCGAAAATCCTGATAAAGAAATATTCTTTTATTTGAATTCTCCGGGCGGAATCGTCAGCGCGGGAATGGCCATTTATGATACCATGCAGTACATCAAATCGCCGATTTCAACGGTATGCATGGGGCAATCCGCCAGCATGGCGGCGGTGCTTTTGGCAGCGGGAGAAAAGAAAAAAAGATTTGCCCTGCCTCATTCAAGAATTTTAATTCATCAGCCTCTGGGCGGTTTTCAGGGACAGGCAACGGATATTGACATTCATGCCAAAGAAATATTAAGATTGAAGGAAGAATTGAACAGAATACTGGCTGACCTGACGGGACAGCCGCTGTCCAGAATCCAAAACGATACGGAACGCGATTATTTTATGACCAGTGAACAGGCCAGGGAATATGGTTTGATTGACGAAATCATCATAAGAAAACCTGAGCTTCAGCCAATATAACATAAGGAGTAATAAGTGATAAAAAAAGGCAAGAATAATAAAATGGATGACGGAATGCTTTTTTGTTCTTTTTGCGGAAAAATGCAGAGTGAAGTGCGCAAACTTGTCGCCGGTCCGACAGCGTATATTTGCGATGAATGCATAGAACTTTGCCGGTATATTGTTGAGGAAGAGGAAGAAAAACTTGTAGAAAAAGACAATCAAAAGGGTCTCCCTTATCCTAAGGAAATCAAGAAATTTCTGGATCAGTATGTCATCGGGCAGGAGAGAACCAAAAAAATCCTGTCAGTCGCAGTTTACAATCATTATAAAAGATTATTTTCCCATGTGGATAACGACGGAATAGAAATACAGAAAAGCAATGTGCTTTTGATCGGCCCGACCGGTTCGGGGAAAACACTGCTTGCCAAGACGC
>CAYMWM010000137.1:0-8112 GCA_964394185.1 uncultured Smithella sp. | reverse complement strand
ATCATTTCCCGGAAAAACAATCGGCCCGCCCGCGGAAAGAGAATAGGCGGTGGAACCGGTCGGCGTGGAAACAATCAGTCCGTCTCCCTTATAGGTATTCAGATATCTGCCGTCCACTTCCATTTCCAGTTCGTTCATGCGGGACAGGTCACCTCGGTTAATCACGACATCGTTCAAAACACTGCCGACGTTGTTGACCGTTTTCCCGTGCTTAACACTCACATCAAGCATCATTCTTTTATCTGTTTCAAATTGTCCGTCGATGACCAATTCCAGCGTCGAGTGGATTTCATTTAAGTTAACTTCTGTAAGATAACCAAAACTGCCCAGGTTGATTCCCAGAATGGGAACTCTGTGACCGGCCATGTAATGCGCCGTACGCAGCATGGTACCGTCACCACCCAAGGCAACAACCATTTCCGACTCATGTGCGAGATCATGCCACGGAAGTCCGCATGCCATGGGCGTTTTTCTGGAAATTTCCAGTTCCAGAAAAACCTGTACACCTTTTTCTTCGAGCCATTTTTTTAATGACCGGACATGGTCGGCTATTTTTTCTTTTTCAATGTTGGCAAAAATGCCGATTCTTTTGATTTTCATACATTTATTCTCTAAAGTATGAAGCTCACTAACACAAATAAAATCCTCTGTCCACGGATAAATCATTTCCGGATATTTCCATGAATGATGCAGTAAATTTATCTGTGTAAATGGGTGTCTTTGTTCGGGCTGACCCGAATTCCTGAAAGTTTAAATCAGAACTTCGTCAGTTGATAGCCTTTTTCCATAAACAATTTTAAACAGGCATCTACAACCGCACCGTCAAAAATTTTCCCCCTGTGCCTTTTGACTTCTTCAAGAGCCGATTCAATACCCAGTGACGCACGATAGGGACGATGAGACGCCATGGCTTCAACAACATCCGCCACTGCCATAATGCGGGCTTCCAGTATAATTTCATTTCCCTTCAGTTTATTAGGATAACCGGAACCGTCAAGCCGTTCGTGATGCTGATGAACAATCTGCGCCAAAGGCCAGGGGGATTCCACATGCGTCAACATTTCATATCCTGTCTGGGAGTGTTCTTTAATTAAAGAAAATTCAAGGTTTGTTAATTTGGTTGGTTTGGTCAATATCTCCGTAGGTATGGATATTTTCCCGATATCATGGATGGAACCGGCAAGACGAATACCGTCAATTTTTTCTTTCTCAATTCCCATTTCCTCGGCTATGGCGCAGGCCAGATTCGCAACCCTAATCTGGTGACCGGCCGTATAGGGATCCCTCGATTCCAGGGCGGACACCAGAACCTGAATAGTCGTACCGACCGCGTTTTTGAGACTATCCAGTGTGCGTCGAAGTTCCGCATCCATCATCTTTTGCTCGGTGATATCCTGCAGAATAAAAATAAGGCATTCTTCATCATCAACGGCGATGGGACGGGCAGAATAGATACCGGTACGTACAGCTCCGTCACTACGCCGGAATTCAAATTCACGATCCAGGATTTCATTACCGGCTCTCAATTCCTCCACCATAAGCTTTCGATCTGATGAATTCACCCAAAACGGGGGGGACCATTCGTCGGCTTTTTTTCCGATGACTTTCCATCGCTTCCATCCCACGATATCTTCGAATCTCTTGTTTGCTTCAATAAGTAATCCATCCTTCATGCGGGAAATGGCTATACAGTCAGGCGTTGTCATAAAAATATTATGGAATTTTTCTTCGGATTTTCGTGATTTTTCTTCCGCATGCTTTCGCTCGGTAATATTGAGTAAAATGCCGTCAAAGACAATCCTGTCTTCAAGACGCGTCGGAGAGGACATTCCCTGAAACCAGATAATCCTACCCGAATAAAGGACGCGGCCTTCAAAATTCCAGCGAGTCATCGTTTCCACAGCCGATTTTATAGATGCCAGAAATCTGTCCCTGTCTTCTTCGTGAATACGGGAGAGAAATGAAAAAAACAAGTTATCAAGGTTGGACGTCTCTTCGTTTGTTATAATCCTCGAAAACTCATCCATGGGTTCACTAATGTAACTTATTCCATATTCACCACTATATTTTGCGAAGAACTGAAAAATCATTCCCGGCATGTTACTGGTGATGCCCTGCAACCGCTCATCTTTTTCCCGCATGATTTTTTCTGTTCTTTTACGCTCACTGATATCCCGCACGACATTAACAAAGCCAAAAGGAATCCCATCTTCATTTCGCAATACATCACCCCTGATATCAAAAGGGATTTTCCTTCCGTCTTTTGCTAAAAGCAGATATTCCCTCTGACCGGCCCTGTTTTCGAGCAGCAGTTGCTTATTTTTTTTTGCTTCTTCATGATCTTCCGGAGCAACAAATGTCAGCAATTTCCGGCCTATCATTTCCTCCCGTTCATAACCGCCGATCTGTAATGCTTTATCATTAACAAAAAGGATATTTCCTTCAAGATCTGTGCGGATAATAATATCAGGGATGGAGTTGACCAGCCTGGTATATAGTTCCTCACTCTTCTGCAGTGACGTGAGCGCTGCCTCTTTGTGAATTTCAGCCTGTTTCTGTTTCTTTCGGATTTCCGCCTCTTCCAATTCCCTGGCTATGGCCGGACAAAGACGGGACAGGTTACCTTTCATGATATAATCATGTGCACCTAAAAGCATACTCTTAACGGCTGTTTCTTCACCAATAGTTCCGGATACAATAAGGATGGGGATATCAATATTGTTCTCCTTTAACATGACAATCGCGGAAAGGCCGCTGAATTTAGGCATTTTATAATCGCAAAGGATGATGTCCCATTCCCTCTCTTTGAGAGCTTTTTTCATTGAGGCAACGGTTTCCACCCGTTCATAGACCGGATGATACCCGCCTTTCTTTAATTCACGGATTATAATCAGTACATCATCTTCCGAATCTTCAATCATTAACACGTGGATTGATTTATCCTTCATATGATTGATCCCTTTTTTTGATATAGTCCGTCCAGTAAGACCTGAGAAAAATCCAACTGGTTAAAAGATTTTCTTGGTCATTTCTCTCTCGGTGGGAAGCCAGAGCAATGATGTTTTTATTCGACAGGAGAATATGAATAAGCTTTAACCATCTCAAGTTGCCTTGTGGAGACGGGAACATGAAATCAATTCATTTCTTCTGCATATTAACATTACTTAAGATATGTGCCTTTCAGCTATCAGGTAACATTGCCTGATTATTATATCCTGACCCGGTAAGATTGAATCCGGCAACGATGCTGCGCATTTCCTCGGACTGGGAGGACATCTCCTCTGCTGCGCTCGCCGACTCCTCGGCATTGGCCGCGTTCTGCTGGGTTAGCATGTTGAGCTGTTCCACAGCCCTGTTGAGCTGGTTGATGCCCTGATCCTGCTGGTCTGAAGACGCCGCTATCTCCGCCACAACATGACTGACCTTGTTGGCTTTATCCGTGATTTCCTGGAAATTCTTTAATACCTCGGAATTGATGGCGACACCGTTTTCCGAGTTTTTGACCGCTTCTTCGATCAGATTGGCCGTATTTTTCGCCGCCTCGGCGCTACGCATGGCCAGATTTCTTACTTCCTCAGCCACCACAGCAAATCCTTTGCCGGCATCTCCGGCACGGGCTGCTTCCACCGCGGCATTTAAAGCCAGAAGATTGGTCTGGAAGGCTATTTCATCAATGGTCTTCACAATCTTGGCTGTCGCATCGGATGATGTCTTGATCCGGTTGATGGCCGAAGACATCCGGTTCATGCTTTCCACTCCCTTTTCGGCAGTTTCCCGTGCCTCTTCAGCCACGCCCTTTGCCTCTCTGGCGCTTAATGTATTCTGTCTGGTCATGGAGGACATTTCCTGCAAATTACTGGAGATTTCTTCCAGTGAGCTGGCCTGTTCGCTGGCTCCCTGAGACAATGACTGCCCGCCTTTGCTTACCTGATTGCTGGCCGATGCCACCTGGTTGGCACCTATGGCCACCTGTTGCAGGGCCTTGTCCAGATTCTCCACTGCCATATTGAGTGATTCTTTGATTTTGGCATGGTCGCCGCTGTAATGACCCTCTATTTTCGCAGTCAAGTTCTTATGGGCAACCTGTTCCAAAACTTCCGATGCCTCGTTAATCGGAACCACAACCGCATCCAGTGTTCTATTGACGCCGGCAACGATATCCTGATAGGCACCTGTAAAATCCTGTTCGTTGCCGCGAACATCGAGTTTGCCTTCCGTTGCCGATTTGGTCAGCATGTTCATTTCTTTGACCAGATTGCCTATATTAATCACCATGTTTTTAATGGCCGGGCCGATTTCATCCCTGTCATCCGTTATGGGAGTTTCGATGTTAATATTGCCCTGCGATACTTCCTGCATCCCCTTAACAACGTTTTTTTGAAGAGCATCAGCAAGCCGATCCATAGCATTAGCCAGGGCTCCGATTTCGTCCTTGCTATCGATTCTCAGCCTGTCGGACAGGTGTCCTTTACCTATTTCCTGCACGCCGTGAACAATCTTTGTCATTGGTTTTAACGACCACCAGACGACCACTGCGATAACACCGGCAATACAGACAATCATACCTAACATCGCCAGAGAAATCCAAAGGATGGAGTTTCCGAAGATTTTGTCTATTATCGAAACGATTTCGTTTCTGGCAATTCCCGCATAGAGAATACCTATTGTTGTTCCCCGATTGTCCAGCAGAGGTCTGTACAGGGTAAGATACGTCTTGCCGAGAACCGTGGCCTCTCCCATATAGCTGCGGCCATTGATGACGTTCTGATAAGCTACGCTATTAGTACCCAGCTTGGTTCCTGTAGCCCGCGTACCGTCATCCTTTGTAATGGTGGTCACAACCCTTGTAAAGTCGTCACCTTCCCGAACAAATATTGTAGCTGTACTGGAAAAACGCTGGGATATCCGATCCACCACTTCATTGGTGATCGTTAGAGGTTCACCGTTATAATCGACCAGCATGCCGTTTTGTACATCCATCTGGCCATAGAGCCGCTTCACCTCATCGTCGAAATTTTCCATCGCTAGGGACAGCTTCTGTTCAAGCACATTATCAGCTACTGCCGTTGCCGTAGACCGCAATCGTGAATTAGCTATATACAGAACCACTGATGTAATAATGATTATGGGAATCATACAGAACAATATAATTTTAATACCAATACGCATTTTCATTACTCCGGAATTTTTTTTGAGTGTATCATTTTTTCCAGAAAAGTCCATTTTCTTCCGATTATTAGAAGAAAATGGACTTAAATTCCTGTTTTGATTATTAAAAAGCGTTTAATACTTTACTGTCAGATTCATCCAGAGGTATTATTTTGCGGGGATCAGGAACAAGTCCGGCAAGAGCTTTCCCGCCTTTTTTACCGCCATACTGGGAACGATCTAGCTGCTTCGGCGTGTTTTCTCTCAACAGGGGTTGAGCAAATCTTTCTGAACCGCCAAGCCTGAATCCGGCAACCATGCTCCGCATCTCCTCGGACTGCGAGGACATCTCTTCGGCTGCGCTCGCCGATTCTTCGGCATTGGCCGCGTTCTGCTGCGTCAGCATATTCATCTGTTCCACAGATTTGTTCACCTGCCCGATTCCCAAATCCTGCTGCTCGGATGCCGCCGCGATCTCTGCCACGACCTGACTGACTTTGTTGATCTTTTCCGTTATATCCTGAAAATTTGTCAATACTTCGAAATTGATCGCCACACCATTCTCCGAGTTCTTTACCGCTTCTTCGATCAGATTAGCCGTGTTTTTCGCCGCTTCCGCGCTACGCATGGCCAGATTTCTTACTTCCTCTGCAACAACCGCAAATCCCTTGCCCGCATCGCCGGCACGGGCTGCTTCCACCGCCGCGTTCAGCGCCAGCAGGTTCGTCTGGAACGCTATCTCATCGATGGTCTTCACAATCTTGGCTGTTGAATCCGATGAAGTTTTAATCTTGTTAATGGCCGAGGACATCCGGTTCATGCTCTCAACTCCCTTGTCTGCGCTGACACGGGCAAAATCGGCCACATTCTTGGCCTCCCTCGCGTTGAGCGCGTTTTGTTTGGTCATGGAGGACATTTCCTGCAAACTGCTGGATACTTCTTCCAGAGAACTGGCCTGTTCACTGGCGCCCTGTGACAGAGACTGCCCGCCGGTGCTCACCTGAACGCTGGCCGATGCCACCTGCTCGGCCCCAATGGCCACCTGCTGAAGGGCCTTTTCCAGATTCGCCACCGCCATGTTGAGTGATTCCTTGATTCTGGCATGATCCCCCTTGTAATCGCCCTTGACCCGGGCTGTCATATCCTTGCTGGCTATTTGAACCAGCACAGATGAAGCTTCATTAATCGGACCCATGACCGCATCCAGTGTTTTATTGACACCGGATACAATATCCCGATAGGCGCCTGTAAAATCCTGTTCATTGCCGCGTACATCGAGTTTGCCTTCCAAAGCTGATTGGGTTAATGCATTCATCTCGTTGATCAGATTATTGATGGTTTGAGCCATACCTTTTAAAGCCGGACCTATTTCATCCTTTTCGTCTATGACAGGTGTTTCGATATTGACATTGCCCTGAGATATTTCCTGCATACCTTTCACGACGTATTTCTGAAGATTATCCGCAAACGTGTCCATTTCCTGCGTCAAAACACCTATCTCGTCTTTTCGCTTGAGATTGAGACGTCCGGAAAGATGACCCTTACCCATTTCCTGCAATCCCTGCACAACTTTGTTCAATGGGCGCAATGATCGTGAAACTACCAACCCAATTGTTGCTATAATGCAGACAATAAGTAATGACATCACCAACGAAATTAATATTACTGAATTCCTGCTAAGTTTAGTTATCATCTGAACAGTCTGGTCTTTGGGAATACCCGCATAGAGAATGCCTATAACCGAACCTTTACCATCGAACAACGGTTCATATGCCGTAAGATATGGTTTCCCAAGAATTTTAGCCTCCCCAATGTAAGAGCGGCCGTTCATTATACTTTGGTAAGCCTTGCTGTCTGTACCCAATTTGGTACCATCAGCCCGAGTACCGTCATCCTTCTTCACTGTGGTCACGATTCTTGTAAAATCATTACCTTCGCGGGCAAAGATAGTAGCAGAGCTGGAAAAGTTTTGAGACATCCTGTCCACTACAGCATAATTATTAGCAAGTGGCACTTTGTAACGGTCGACAAGCATAGCATCCTGCAGCTCCATCTGGCCGTAATTCCGTTCCACCTCTTCACGGAAAGTTTTTATTTCCGCGGAAAGCTTCTGTTCAAGAACGGAGTCCGCTACCATCATAGCAGTCATTCTTAATTCTTTATTCGCTATTAAAAGGACCCCAACAGTAAAAACAGTTATTGGGACGAGGCAGTATAAAATTATTCTTGACCATATACGCATTGTTCTCTCCTCCTTCCTAATGTTTTCTGCATCTTTAAATCAGTTCTGAGCCTCTTTGTCCTCTGCACCGGCAGCTTTTTTCATATTGACCACATCAGCAGAGGTTAAAACTTTTTCAATATCCAAAAGAAGACGAACCCGGCCACCCGTTTTGCCTACACCCAAAAGATATTCGGGATTTACATCTGCTCCGAATGATGGGGTATCTTCGATATCATTGGATGCTACATCCACCACCTCTGAAACCTTATCCACTAGTATCCCCATCATCATCGCGGTTACCTTGATTACGATGATACATGTTTCCTCAGTAATCTTAGTCGGTTCCATTCCAAATTTGACTTTAAGATCCATGACAGGATGAATCTTCCCTCTCAAATTAATAACACCCAGGATATACTTTGACGTCAACGGAACCGGCGTAATCGGCATCCGTTCAATGATCTCCTGTACCTTGAGTATCTCAACGCCATACTCTTCATTGGCCAAAAAAAAGGTCAGGTATTTACCGGCTCGCTGATCTACATGGATGGAATGACTCTCTCTAAATCCAGTTGCGTTTTGCATTCTATTGCCTCCTATATGAACTTTTTATTATTTCCTTTAATTTCCCCTCATCCCATAAGCCTATATGGGCATTGCCTTATCCTATGTGCAGGCTTTTCAAGGCATCTTTTAAAATTTCACTCGATACCGGTTTCTCAAAATAAAAGGCCGCTCCC
>CAYMWM010000136.1:0-8134 GCA_964394185.1 uncultured Smithella sp. | reverse complement strand
AGATCATTTTCCCCTGCCTGTCAATATAATTAAGTGTTATGTCCCCCGAATTCCCGCTCGTCGCTTCCGTCCCGAATTTCACCGACCGGGCAATCTAGTTTTTAGAAGTAGGGAACGGTTTCAAACCGTTCCGTTCTTTTGTCATTCCCGCCTTTTTCCCGCCACGTTCCCCTTGACATACATGATTAAGCGTTTTATAAAATACTTACCATTTCCAATATCAAGCATCACAGAACAAAAAAGTGTAAAAAATATGTTAAACAATAGCGCGTTAATGATTATTAACAAAGAAAGGAGAGCAGGCGAGTCGGGGAAGGATAAAAACTAGTAAGGTGTCCCCTGATTTTCCTGATTTTCTTGTTTGATCTCACGTAAAAAAACAGCGTATCCTTTTGTGATTGGACTTTTCATGCGCTGTACTTTTTTTCCCTTTCTACTTGCTCTCCGGTTCGATACCTGCTACTTGCCCCTTGCTACCTGCCTCTTGCTAATTGTGCCTTGCTACCTGCTACTGTCTTTTTTTCTGTTACTTTGAATCAAGTATTGTGTCCCTCGAATTCACCTGCTACTGTCTTTTTTTCTGTTACTTTGAATTATGTGTTATGTTAGGATGTCCCCCGAATTCCTTCCCCGAATTCCTGCATCCTGACTTCACACCCATAAATCAAGCTGTTTTCATCATGCCTCAAATGTTAATAATCTCTTCTTTCGGCAAGCGGGGATGATTTAGCCGATAAAAATGATTGCAGGTAAGTGGTTAAATTAACCTGCTCGTTTGTAATCCGTAATTTTCGGCGAATGTGTTCCCGGTGCCTGTTGATTGTCGCCTCGGAAACACCACGCAATTGCGCTATTTCTTTGGTGCGTAATCCGTTTCTTATCATATTGCAGATATTGACTTCTGTGGGGGTCATATTATGAAAAAGCAAGGTATTGCTGCTGATAAACGGCGATGTTATTTCCTCAAGGTTTCGGCTCAGAATTTCCATATATTTCCGTTTGCGTTTCGATATTCCGGGCATTAAGGCGTGAATAATGGGCATAATGACCTTATCAATATTTAAACGGAAATTCTCATAAATCCTCTTTTTTTCATCTTCAATATTGGAAAGAACAATTCGCAGAGCTGCGTTCGTTTCCTGCAGCGCCTTTCTTTCCAGAAGGAGCTGACGGTTATTTTCACGTAGCTCCTTCTGCGTCGTTATCCGGTCAAAAATCTCTCCTATGCGTTGAGCAATTGCCTCCAGTAACGTTCTTTCTTCTTTAAGAAAAGGACCTTCATCCGCCGCCGGTTGTTCTTTCAAATAAACAATGGTTACATTTCCCATTAATTCGTCGTGAACAATAATATTTGATGACTGCCGCCATTGCGTCCACTTAAAATATTTACTTTTGAAAGTCTCTTTCTGAAAAACGATGCAGGCACATGCGATATCCGCGTACCGCCATGACAGCGGTATAAAATCGACCAGATTTTTCAAGAATTTTCGCATTGAGTCATGATGATGTTCCGCCATGCGATCCATTTCATACAAGCAATTCAATTCCTTGATTCTTTCCTGTAAATCAATTTCTATGCCGGCTTTTTTTCTCATAAAATCATTTCCTCTTCATGCAACATTTAAAGCAAATAAATATATTACCTATATAATATAGGCAATATTAGTGCATTTTATTAGTATTTACAACTTGAATCTTGTCCATTACAATTTTTATCACTAAGAGAGCCTTGACAAATGCTGATGGCTTGCTCTCAAAGAAGTTAATATTTGATGAATGATTTCAAATATTAAGAATAATAATCAACGGAAAATGTTCCGGCGGGAGTTCATTATTAATGAAAATAGATATAAAAACAAAGAAGATTCATTCACTGTTTCCGACAGATATATTTTTTCAAACAAAGTACTGGGGCCGGGTCAAATCCATTCTTGGCTGGCAGCCCATGGCATTCGATTTCAAGTCTTCTGACGGACAATGCGGTGACATGCTAATTCTTCTCAGGTCTCTTGGTAACAATCTGGCGGCTGCTTTTGTTCCCCAGGGTCCCGAAACGGAACCGGAATCTGAACAATATGGCCTTTTTCTGGAAGCGTTGTCACATGAATTGATGAATTATTTTCACTCTTCTGTTGCGTTTATTCGTTATGATCTTCCCTGGAGAGCGCCTGATGCGCATGGCACCATGGATAGAAAAAAAATATATGAGCGGCCATCTCTGCGGCATAGGGAATTACGCATGAATATTGGCACCAGCACCTGGAATCTCCGGAAGGCGGTTGTTGATTATACGGTAGCCGATACTTTACTCATTAATCTTGAAAAAAGCGAAACGGAGCTTTTGGCATGTATGAAACCCAAAACGAGATACAATATTCGTCTTGCTCACAAAAGAGGCGTCCATGTATTTGAAGCGCCCAAAGAAAAACTGAGGGTCTTTTATCATCTGTATTTACAAACTGCGAAACGCAACGGCTTTATTCCCTGTTCCTACAGGCATTGTTCATCGCTTTTTTACGATTCCGGTAACTATGGCGAATCATACGAGCCTCTTTTTCTTCTGGCTGCATGCGGCAAAGATATTCTTGCCGGCGCTATTGTTACCATCTCGGGACAACGCGGCCTGTTTCTTTTTGGAGCATCCGCCAATGAACAGCGCAATCTGATGGCTTCTTACGCGTTACAATGGGAAATTATGAAGATGTTAAAAGATAAGGGATGCCGCATTTATGATATGGGTGCAGTCTCCCCCGGTGCCGAAATTGAGCACCCCTTTTTCGGTATGTACAGGTTCAAAACCGGCTTTGGAGGCTGCATCTTTCATCGCAAAGGTTCCTGGGATTATCCCTATAAAATGGAAGTATACAAAGCGTTCCGTAATTATGAATCATTGTCTGACGCGACAAATTTTATTTAGAGCAGGCGGTAACCATGATGAAATTGAAAAGGAGGATATGAAAATGAGTAGATTATCCGTCATAACATTGGATTACAAATCGGGAAGGCATGACCGTTTATCCGGATGTTCGGAAACAACAGATAGGATTAAGAAATATTCAGCATATAAAAAGCGCGGATGGAAAACCGGACTTCAGTGCAAAACGATGTCTAAAACAATCGTAAATGGACAGGGAACAAATAATAATACAAAAAGGTAAGGATTGGGTCCTGTTATTTATGTCAGAGGAAAAAGTAAAAATTAGAGTATTGTCTGTAATAGATTTTCGTCAGGCTGTTGAGCAGGACCACAGCTATGCTTTGTTTCAGTTGGGCATGATGTTCTTCAACGGTAAAAACGTTATAAAGAATTATACGAAAGCTGTGAAATGGTTGTTAAAGGCAGCTGAACAGGGCAGCACAGAAGCCATGTATCAGTTGGGGAGAATGTACCAGTATGGAGATGGTGTGTCTCAGGATGATGACGAAGCAGTCAAATGGTTCCGTAGAGCCGGAAAAAAAGACGAAGATATAACCAGGATAATGAATGAAATAAAATAATAATATTTTTGTGTATTATCCGCGAAATGGTTTCAAAAACTGTTTCGTTGATATCCTGCCCGTCAGGCGGATGGCGTTGAAGAGGCAACTTGTATTAATTAACTCTGATATTGCCAAGTCAGGGAGGTAATCATGGAAAACAGGAGAACAGCAAAACGAATGATTGATTTACACAGGGCGATCTGTGTAAATTTATTCTCGATGATGACTGTGCTTCAGGGCCAGGCGGAAAACATATTCAATTTTTTCTGTCATAACACCGAAATGAGTGATGATGTGAAAAAAGTCATTGACCGGAGAATCGATGAATATAAAAAGGGATTTGATGATTTAAAGAAGGTTATGGATGACGAATTTGCGAAGGTTGAAGAATTCTATCATAATAATTCCGTAGTCTTCTTTCATGATCGAACAACAAAAAATTTCATAACTTTTTTGAATCAGGCAAAAGATATACCGCCTGACTTAAAGAAGACCATGGAAGAATTGATTACTATGTATAAATTCGGTTGCAACGAATTCAGAAAACACATTGATAAGAAATGCTTGCGCATGGAAGACTAATTACATCCTGCTGACAGATTGAGAATAAAAAATAAACAAATGGGAAGGCCGTCTGCCCGCCCTTAAAAATGTAATCGTTTTCATAACGAGAGAAGGAAAATGCGACAAGTACTTAAAAAACATTGGAAAAACGGTTTTCGTTATCGTTATGGAACGACAGGCAAGAATGTTTACTGGTCGTATTCTTTTAGATTGGGTAACATTGGCATAATAATTAACAGGCCTTCAAAAGTGGCACCTTTAATTAATATTTATGAAATTATATAGGGTCATATTATTCGAATAATTTATTTTATTAAGAGGCGACCGAAAACTCCGGGGACAAGTTCTTCACATGCCGGTTTACTCGAATATTCCGCATCTGAAAAAACAGGATTATAACTTGAGCGCGTTTCTGGCTATTCATAACACAGATTTGACTCATCAAATTAGGATTACAAAAGTTGATTATTATTATACCGACGGCAAACTTATAAAGGACTTTATTTCTTCAGATTATCAGATTCATCCGCTTGCAACGAAAATTTTCACGATTCCCAAAGAAGACCAGAGTGGTGCGGGTGACACTGAAACGTAAAGCGTTTTTTGAATGGTTCTTTTATCTCAAAAAGTAACAAAACAGCACACATTTTTTGCCATTACACCCGAAGTGACATAAATTTTCTCCCGGAGTATAATCCCGAGCGCCCGAACTCTGAAAAACATAATGACCAGTGAAGAGGAATTACAGGGCACACAGAGATACAAGCAGAACAGGTCATTTCTCCTTTGGCTGGACATATGGCAGAATATTCTTGACACACAAGAGACCGTTTCCTATACTGCCAACGCTAAAGGCAAATTCTTATCAGTAATAATTTCCAGGAGAAGAAGTATTACTTCTGGTGTGTAACCTCTGGGAGCAGGAACCACCGCCTTTTCAATTGAACTGAGGATACTCTTCAGCATGGACGTCGAGTTGGTTGTCGCGCGCTTTCAAGAAGATATTTCCTGGACGACCCGCTTCAACGGCAGGGTGATCGTCTACAACAAAGGAAATCACATCTCTGCGGATGTCGATGTCCGGCCCCTGCCTAACGTAGGCAGGGAAGCTCACACCTATTTGCACCATATTCTGGAAAACTGGGACTCGCTCGCGGACGTTACGATCTTCACCCAGGGCGATCCCATCGAGCACTCTCCTGATTTCTACAATTTGATGCAGATGAAGTTCAATGACACACAACCACTCAGCTACCAATATCTCGCATCGAAGAACATTCCCCCCCAGTCGTTGCTGAGCAACAACCGGCAGTATTGGGTGGATGACAACCGCGTCTACGTAGAGTTCATGAATCGAAACTTGCTGCCTGTCCTGCCGGAGCCATTTTTTGATCATGGTCTGTGGATGAGGATTATTCCGATCTTCTTGAGAAACACTCCCGAAGCAAGAAGCACTTCGATTGTGGAACATCTCTGGCAACGCTTTGGTTTGGGAGAATCAGCTCCGGTTTTGCTTCCCTTCTGTTATGCGGCGCTGTTCAGCGTTCCCAGGAGCGTAATCACGCGGCATTCACTATCCACTTACCGTGAAATGTACAATTGGACGCTTGAACACAACATAAACGGTTATGTTGCAGAGAGGCTATGGCTATCCCTCTTTGGTTATCACGAGCGATCGGACGCACTGCGATACGATGCACAACTGTTTCCCACGGATTACGAGAAGTCTTTTCTCAATATCTTGAAGGTGTGTGCCCACTGCAATACATCACGCCTCACGCCGTTCAACGGAAGCATCTACCAGCGTCTTTTGCGCCGCGTCCGTAACCTCTGTTATTCCCTGTTTGCCCTTTTGAAGCTATGGATACGCACACGTCTGTTTCAATCAAGACGTGCGTCTCGCGGAAGACGAAAAAGTATGAAAAATGAAATTAAATAGAACCGTCCCTTTTTCTTTAGAACCGTCCCTTTTTCTTTAATAGAACCGTCCCTTTTTCTCTTTTTCTCATTTCTCCACGAACTTCCCGCGAACTCCAGCCGGTTAATAAAAACAAAAATAATGAGGATTATTTTCATTTTCAATTCATCCTTACCCTTTACAATCAGGTTAAGATGCCTTAATTTAGCTAAAAGAGTTTGATTGAAAAGGAGGAATTATGAAGCTTGAGGACTATTTTGAAAATACCAGCGGGGTCGGTGTTCTTGCTACCGCCGATGACAAGGGAAGGGTAAACGCGGCCCTCTACGGACGGCCACATTTTATGGATGAGCAAACGGTGGCCTTTATCGCCTCCGACAGGCTGACGCACGCCAATTTGAAAAAGAATGCTTTTGCGACATATCTCTTCAAAGAGGATGGCTCCTACAAAGGGTGGAGGCTTTATCTGACAAAAACACATGAGGAAAAAGACAGCCCTCTGATTGAAAAAATCCGCCGCGGGAAATATAAGGGAATTGTGCGCAGGGATAGCATGGAATCAAAATTCCTCATCTATTTTAAAGTGGACAAAATATTGCCGCTAATCGGCGACGGCAAGTAAATAGCGCTTTGACAAAGCGGCTTGTTTAACTTTTTTTAGCAAACACATGAGGATCAAAATGAAGGTTTTCATGACGGGTGGCACGGGATTTATTGGAACGTATCTTGCAAAAAGACTAATTTCAGAAGGTCACAAAGTGACGATTCTAACCCAACCTCTGGGTGAAGCGGCATTAAAAATAAATGGCGTCAATTATCTGGCAGGCAGTCCGACCATCAAGGGAGAATGGCAGGAAGCTGTTAAAGAACATGATGTGATAATCAATCTGGCCGGAGCTTCCATTTTCAGCCGCTGGACACCTGAACAAAAAAAGATTCTGTTGGAAAGCCGCATTGATACAACCAGTAATCTGGTTGAGGCCCTTCCGGATAACGCGAAGAACATAACGTTTTTCAGCACGTCGGCAGTCGGATATTACGGTTTTCATGAAGACGAAGAACTGACCGAGAATATGGCGGCAGGCAATGATTTCCTGGCGCGGCTTGCTTCCGACTGGGAACAGGAGGCGATGCGTGCGCAAAGCAAAGGCGCAAGGGTTGTAATTACGCGGTTCGGAATTGTGCTTGGGAAAAACGGCGGAGCGATGGGGCAGATGCTCCCTTTGTTCAAATATTTTCTGGGTGGTCCATTAGGCAATGGAAAACAATGGTTTTCCTGGGTGCATATGCAAGACCTTGCCGAAGCCATTATATTTTTGCTCCAACATTCGGAAATAAGCGGTGCGGTAAATCTATGCTCTCCCCAGCCTGTCCGTAATTCTGAATTAGGAAAAGCAATCGGCAAAGTTATGCATAGGCCGTCTTTCATGCCCGCGCCAGGGTTTATGATTAAGTTGATTCTCGGTGAATTTGGCTCCGTTCTGCTCAAAGGCCAGCGAGTGATTCCCCGCCGTCTGCTTGATGCGGGATTTAAATTCAAGTACCCGAATATCGAAGCCGCGTTGAAGAGCCTGATTCTGTATTAGAACCTTTCGATTGGTAATTTGCAAAACCCCTCTTTAGAGGGATTGATATTATGTCAAAGAAAAAGTATTATTTCCGCATCCCGCGAGGGTATTAAATTAACGGGGGTTAAATGAAAAAGAGGAATCTTTCCTCGCCACTTTTTCAAGCGCTGGATAAATAACGCTATGCCCTCGCGGGAATCTTAAAAACAAAATTGCTTTTAAGGTGAATCAGAAAGAAAAACGATTATTCTGAAATTAACGGGTTGATCAATAGAGATTACTTGGCGGTTGAAATGTCGTTAAAAGAAGAATCTAAAGATTGTCTGATAAAGGATTAGAAAAGGGGTATGATTATATCCTCGCCGACCCTCCCCGGGCCTCTAAGCCATGTAACCCCTTCCATCTATTGCATGGTGGCGAGGATACCTTTGAATAAAGGGAGGTTTCCTTCGTGAAATCCACACAACTTCAGTGTCGAAAATAATGCCCGAACTCTATTTTATAATTTCTTCTATTGACATTCCACTGGCTATTAATTAAAATTTAAAAAAACCATATTTTTAGGCAAGTTTTTTTAAATCATTTGTCGAGGAGGTAAAGATTT
>CAYMWM010000135.1:0-8241 GCA_964394185.1 uncultured Smithella sp. | reverse complement strand
GCGAAGGACAAGACGGCTGAACGGTTTGAAACCGTTCACTACAGGCGATGCAATGGGTTCAAGGAGGTTCAAGGGACATAACACTTAATTCAAATTTTCTGCGCGCCTGCTCCTGCACCCGCCCCGTATAGCCGTTGTCTGACATTGCAGCAGATTGCCTGACATACGTGCAAGATTGCCGGAGATTGCCGCGACAAGGTACCAGATTGCCACACCGTGTGAGACACGGTTCGCAATGACATTTTTTCTTGTTATGACCGGAAACCGGGGACAGCGCCCTATTTTAAAAAAGTAATAATATCAATAACATATAATCGAAATTTATCGACATGGGAAACCGGCGACATCGTCCTATTAAACAGGCCTGGCAGGCAGGCCGAAAATTCCCGATAATTCGACAATTCCTATAACTCTCTATAATTATAATCTCCCTATAATCTAAGTCCCGCCAAGTTTTGTCTTGACTTATTAAAATTGATAAGTTATTAAAATTAATAATGTGGTATATTAAAGAACATCGCGGCATAGAAAAAACCTGCCGCAGGCTTCCTGTCGCAGTTGTCAAGAAGTATGAACTGTGGAAAGATATTATTTTCCGGCATGGGCCGGAAAAATTGAGCGAGTTTCAAGGGTTTCATGACGAAAAACTGGCAGGAAAACGCAGAGGCCAGCGTTCATCCCGTTTGAGTCTGAAGTACAGGGTAATCTATTCCGTGGAGAAAGACATCATAACGGTTTTTGTTTTGGAAATAACACCGCACGAATATTAGGAGGATGTATGAAAACCACTGAAAAAAGCGAGTTTGCTCCGGCAAGACCGCACGCCAAATTAACCACGGGTGAGGTTATCCGCATGCTTCGTGAATTAAAAGGCTGGACTCAGGCGGAACTTGCTAAACGTTGCGGGATCAAGGCGACGAATATCAGTCTTTTGGAAAACGACAGGGTGGAAATCGGGAAAAAACGTGTGGAACAACTGGCTCGAGCTTTTGCCGTGCATCCGGCAATTATTATGTTTCCCGAATATGAGGGCAAAGAAATACAAAGGGCAGCCTAGAAAATTTAGAGACAACATCGACCTGGGGAATTCGAGGGACATCCTAACATAAGACTTAATTCAAATTTTCTGCGCGCCTGCTCCTGCACCCGCCCCGTATAGCCGTTGTCTGACATTGCAGCAGATTGCCTGACATACGTGCAAGATTGCCGGAGATTGCCGCGACAAGGTACCAGATTGCCACACCGTGTGAGACACGGTTCGCAATGACATTTTTTCTTGTTTTTTCCTCCTCCGGCGCTTCGCGCCACCCTTCGACAGCGGAGGACAATATGAACCTTCTCCGGTTTAACGGCCACCTCAAAAAGTATTGAACAAATCTTTAGAGTTCAAGGGATATAACACTTAATTCAAATTTTCTGCGCGCCTGTCCCCGCACCCGCCACGTATAGCCGTTGTCTGACATTGCAGCAGATTGCCTGACATACGTGCAAGATTGCCGGAGATTGCCGCGACAAGGTACCAGATTGCCACACCGTGTGAGACACGGTTCGCAATGACATTTTTTCTTGTTTTTTCCTCCTCCGGCGAAGGACAAGACGGCTGAACGGTTTAAAACCGTTCCCTACGGGTGCCGGGGAATGACAAGGGGCTGGGGACACATAAGGTACGAGATTGCCACGGCACACGAGGTGTGCCTCGCAAAGACAAAGGAACTGGATTGCCCGGTCGGGTGCCGGGGAATAAGGCGACAAGGTGCCAGATTGCCACACCGTGTGAGACACGGATCGCAATTTTTTCTTTTTTTATCCTCTTCCTTCGCTGGTGCGACACCTCCTCCGGCGAAGGACAAGACGGCTGAACGGTTTGAAACCGTTCACTACAGGCGATGCAATGACAATGAAAATTTGAAAAACAGTGTAACCTTATTATTTCCCCGTACCGATGCGGGGCGGGCGGGAAGGAAAACCGCCAAAGCAATGCTATGAGAGGGTTTGAGAGGAATTTTAATCATGATGGACAGGCGCAAATGACGGCAGAGGCTTACAGGATGATGAGGGTTATTTTGACGGAAAACGCGGTGTTCGGAAGACTTAATATGATGATTTCATTGGCTTATCAGATATTTACGGCAAAAAACCTGAATAGGCCCCTATGGAGTAACCTTATTCGCCAAGCCTTTTGGGGACGTATGGCTTACCCGGAGACTTTAACGGCGCGAACGGGGCTGTTGAAAAACGCGCAACCGCGAACATTCATTTATATTAACTTGAATATATGAATCATTTACTTTATAAACGCACATCTTTTGCCAAAAGAAACGAGGACATTACCGCTTGATGATTGATTACGAAAAAGAACTGAATAAAGAGCAGTACCGGGTTGTCATGGAAGAGGGCGGCCCCCTGCTGGTTCTGGCCGGAGCCGGAAGCGGGAAAACCCGCACCCTGACCTATCGGGTCGCGCGTCTTCTGGAAAGCGGCGTGGCGCCGGAAAATATCCTGCTCGCGACGTTCACCAACAAGGCGGCGCGTTCCATGCTCAACCGCGTGGAGAGTCTGATTAACTGCGATACCCGAAGAATCATGGGCGGGACATTTCATCACGTTGCCCATCTCTTTTTAAGAAGGCACGCCCATTATCTCGGTTACAAGACCAATTTTACCATCGTGGACAGCGAGGATTCGCGGCAGATTATCTCCACCTGCATGGCCGAATTGAAAATCGACCCGAAGCTGAGCAAATTCCCCAAAAGCAATGTCATCGGCGAAATCGTCAGCCTGGCTCTCAACACGCAAAGCGAGCTTTCTGATGTTCTTTCGTCAAGATACCCGTTCTTTCTTCATCTGATAAATGAAATCAATGAAATAGCCTGCCTCTACGAACAAAAGAAAAAGGAACTGGCCGTGATGGATTTCGATGATTTATTGAATAATTGCCGCACGCTTCTAAAGGAAAATCCCGATATTCTGAAAACGCTTTCCGGCCGCTTCGAGCACATTCTGGTGGACGAATATCAGGATACCAATATCATTCAGGCGGACATGGTCGATTTGCTGGCCTCCGCCAACAGAAACCTGATGGTCGTCGGAGACGATTCGCAAAGCATCTATTCCTTCCGGGGCGCGAATTTCAACAACATCATCGATTTTCCCAACCGTTATCCCGACTGCAAAATATTCAAGCTGGAAACCAATTACCGCAGTACGCCGGAAATCCTGCATCTGGCCAACCTGAGCATTACCAATAACGAGAAACAGTTTCCCAAGGAGCTGAAAGCGGTGCGCGAAAACGGCAGGAGGCCGGTCATGGTATCCGCCCAGAATGTCGTGAAACAGGCCGATTTCGTGGCGCAGCGGGTCACCGAACTGATCCGGGGAGGCGTGCCGCTGAAAGAAATAGCCGTTCTTTACCGGGCGCATTACCATTCCATGGAAATGCAGATGGAATTTGTCCGGCGCGATATACCCTTTGATATGCGCTCGGGCATCCGTTTTTTCGAACAGGCGCATATAAAAGACGTTACGTCCTACATGAGAATTTTAGTCAATCCGCACGATGAGCTGGCCTGGCGGCGGCTCCTGGTCATGTATCCCAAAGTCGGAAAGGTGACATTTAACAAAGTATGGCAGTATTTGAAAAAGAAGGAAAATCCTCTGGATGCCATTTTAACTGAGGAATTCATGAAGTCTGTCTCCAAATCGGCCAAACCGGGTCTGGATGAATGCCGGGCCACGATACGGCAGCTTCTGGATTTACCTGAAGCCGAGCGGATTCCGGAAAAAATAATCGATGTTTTGCTCAACCGCGGCGGCTATCGGATCTACCTGCAGGACAATTATTCCGATGCGTCATCACGCGAAGAGGATTTGATTCAGTTGGGCAACTTTTCCGCCCAGTTTTTGCAGATGGAGGATTTCTTAAACGAGCTGGCATTGTTGACCAATATGGCCAAAGAAGAAATCGCCGGCGAGGAGAATGACGAGGACAAAGTGGCGTTAAGCACAATTCATCAGGCTAAGGGACTGGAATGGTCTTATGTGTTTCTAATATGGTGCGCGGACGGCATGATTCCCCTGCAGCGCGCCCTGAAGGAAGAGAGCGGTGAAGAAGAGGAAAGAAGGCTCTTTTATGTGGCTGTGACAAGGGCAAAGGATCAGCTCTATCTATGCTATCCGGCGCTTGATTATACCCGATCATCGGGTGTCCTGAATCTGGCTCCTTCCCGCTTTATCAGAGAAATCGCCCCTCTTTCGGAATATGATGAAAATCGACCCTTCGAGAAATGGGTCGTTTACGATGACTGAGACTCGAACTTTAAAAGCGAAGCGCATTAAAGTTAGCCAGTCGAAGCATCCCGTGAGCGCAACGAGCAAGGGGTGACTGAGACTCGAACTTTAAAAGCGAAGCGCATTAAAGTTAGCCAGTCGAAGCATCCCGTGAGCGCAACGAGCAAGGGGTGACTGAGACACAGGTTTTAAAAAGCATAACGCATGAAAGCCCCCGGACCGGAGCTTCCCGAATACGACCGCCGGGGCGGGCGTCACGGAATCTTTTAAAAAAAATCATTTGAAAAGATTGATTATTTCTTTTAATGAGTATATAAAGTGAAATCATCGTAATAAATAAATTAGGAGGTGTTTAATGAACAAGGGTGATTTAATCGAAGCGGTAGCAAAAGTAACGAGCAGTAAAAAAGCGGCGGCGGATGCAGTAGATGCAACACTGGAAGCTATCCAGAAAGCGCTGAAAAAGGGTGATGCTGTGACACTCGTAGGCTTTGGAACATTCGATGTGAAGAAAAGAAAAGCCCGCATGGGCAGAAACCCCCAGACAGGCAAGGCAATCAAAATTGCCGCCAAGAAAGTTCCCGTATTCAAAGCAGGGAAAGGTTTGAAAGACGCAGTCAAGTAATATTTAAAAGATGCAATATCTATTTTATAAGAGCCGCCGGTTTGTAAAAAAACCGGCGGCTTTTATTTTCGATTTTTAAATTTCTCCAGGTTCGCCCGGTATTCAAATCATATTTATTAATATTTATCTTGTCTTTTCATATCCAATATTTCCTTGACGATAAGGTTGATTGTTTTTATGATGTTTTAAATCGCTTTTTGTTTCTCTTTTATTTACGGACAAATTCATCATCAACCAGAGATTATGAATCATGGCGCTTAGTAAATTTATCAATGCAGCAAACCGTTACAGCGGAAAGATTTCTCTCTTTCATGTCGTTATCCTCAGTTGCCTCCTGGCGGCGATTTCCGTTGCCGCCCAGCATGGCGGAAGTGTGAATATTGAAACAGAAGTCCGGCTGCCTTTTTATCTCTCGGATATTCCACTTCTCAACAAAATATTCGACAGTCAGATTATCGAAGGCGACAGGTTTCGCGCCAGGGAATTGAGTTATGTCCTGGATTATATCGACAGCAAGTTTATCGAATGCGGCATTGAAAACGGCTTTCCTCATTTTTTGTCGCTGATGCATTATCTTCTGTCCATCATGACCGGCTGCCTGCTGTGGCTCTTCTGCGTGAAGGAATTGAAACTCGGGCCCCTGACAGGGATCGGATTGCTTGTGTTATTCTGGACATCTCCAAGTGTTTTTGGGGGAGGGGGGTATTTCAGGGCAGCGAAAATAGCCGTGGCGTTTCTGGCCGCGGTTCTTTTTTATGTGATTTACAGAGCCGCCGTCATTTCAGCGGAGAAACCTGATTCCGGAATTTCAAAGAAGCTCTGGCTGGCGTATTGTGCGGCCGTCTTTCTCATCACTTTCCTCGATGAGCAGGGGTTGTTTTTTGCTTTTTCAGTCATTCTTTTTCTGTTCATATGGGGTTTGGTATTCCGGAAGAGAGAGATATACATCATGCTGGTCACAGGCATCGCGGGTGTTGTACTTCATATGTTATACCGATATATCATCGCACCGCATCTGATATTGATGATCAACGGGTACTGGCCGAATTTCGATTATCAGGCGTTGTCGGTACAGGCTTTTTTTAATCAGATGGGTTATTATCTATCGGCAGGATTGTATTTATATCTTGAAGTGTTTCGTTTTTTGACAGGCAATGCGCCCCGGCCGGCGGCAATAGGAATCCTGCTTCTTCTTGTGTTCGCTTCGGCTTATTATCTTTATGCACGTTCCGGATTGATGACGGATAAAGATAAAAAGTTTTTTATCTGGGTGTTTATAGAATTGTTCATCGTCAATATTCTTCTGATTTTGATGAATGCATTAATGTTTTTGAGACACCCTCTCCTGGTTTTGCCCGACGTTTCGCAGGTTTATTATCTGTTGCCGACAAATGTCGTCATGGCCATGATGCTCGGAGTTCTTGGCGGTAATTTTCAAAAACAGCATACATCGCGGCGGGCGTTTTCTGTCCTGATATGCCTGGCCATTGCCGGAAATATAGCAGCCCTGCCCGGTCACAGGAATGTTATCATGAGCGGGTATAATAAACACCTGATTCAATCAAGTTCAGACATGTTGAACGTGCTTAAAAATATTGATTCACTTGATAAAGTCGGAAGCCCGTCCATCACACAAAATCTGGTGTTTAAATTTTTTAAATCCAGGAAAGAAAAACATCCAGACGGCCATGAAGGATACCATGAAAAAGGGATTTATTACGCCGAACACGGCCAGTATCGTAACGCCATCGATAACTTCAGCATGGCCGTTATTCAGGAACCCGGTAACATCCGTTTCCGCCTCAGCAGAGCGTTTCTTTTTTTTAAACTTGGCGATTATCAGCAGGCCATTAATGATTTAAATGAAGTCATCCTGAGAAAACCGGATTATGCCGAAGCTTACAACAACAGAGGGTTTGCTTATCTGAATCAGGGAAACAGGGATTTCGGCTGCGCCGACGCGCAAAAAGCATGCGCGCTGGGGAATTGTTCTTTAATGGAAAAAACGAAAAGACAGGGAATCTGCGGTTCGGGACACGATGCTTCAATACCGGGTATAAAACCATGATATCAAACGGAATGAATGTTAATCCGAAAACCCGCGTGCTGATGATTTTCATCCTTCTTGCGGCAGCCCTCTGGGGCGTTTATGGTCAGGCCGTTCAATTCGATTTCGTTAATTTCGACGATCCCGTCTATATTACTCAAAACAGCCACATCCAGACGGGAATGACGCCCGATAGCGTGAAATGGGCTTTCAGCACGACCTATTTCGGCTTATGGAATCCGCTTGTCTGGCTGTCCTTCATGGTCGATTATGAGTTGCATGGTTTGAATGCGCGCGGTTATCACCTGACCAATCTCATTCTGCATTTCTTAAGCGTTTTGCTGTTAATGTGGCTTTTAAACCGCATGACGAAGGCCTTGTGGCCTTCCGCCTTTGCCGCCGCTCTTTTCGCCCTGCACCCCATGCATGTGGAGTCGGTTGCCTGGCTAGCCGAACGCAAGAATGTCTTAAGCGCATTCTTCTGGATGTTGTCGCTTTGCCTGTATGTCTATTATACAGAAAAACCGGCTGTCAAAAGATATCTGACGGTCCTTTTTGCTTTTATACTGGCTCTGATGAGCAAGCCGATGGTGGTCACTTTGCCGTTTGTTATGATTTTGCTGGATTACTGGCCGCTAAGGCGTCTGGAGCCGCAAAAAGGCATCATGGATATGATAGGGCGGCAGTTGAAGGAAAAAACACCTTTTTTCATTTTGTCGACTGTCTTTATTATTTTAACATTGAACATTCCCCATGAGCGCGATTTAAGGCAGTTACCAATGGGTTTGAGTCTTGCCAATGCTTCCGTTTCGGCAATAACCTATCCTGCAAAAACATTATGGCCTCAAAATATGGCCGTCTTTTATCCTTTCCCGGACGCCATGCCGTTGGGGCAGATTTCTGTTGCTGTGTTTCTTTTAATCATGATAACCGCCGCCGTCATCCTCACAAGGAAAAGATTTCCCTTTCTGTTTGTGGGGTGGTTCTGGTATGTCATCACAATTATTCCCGTTCTCGGTATTATTCATATCGCGGATTTTGCGATGGCCGACCGCTACTATTACCTGCCGTCCATAGGAATCGGCATTATGATGGCGTGGGGCATTCCCCAATTATTGCCGAACAGGGAAATACGCGGGAAGATTTTATTTCCGGCGGCAATAGTGTTCCTTGCAGTCATCTCCCTCATCACATGGCGGCAATGCGGCACCTGGAGGAACAGTACCGGACTATGGATGCATGCACTGAAGGTAACGAAGAACAATGCTCTGGCCTATAACAA
>CAYMWM010000134.1:0-8689 GCA_964394185.1 uncultured Smithella sp. | reverse complement strand
TGAAATATATTTTATCTATTTGATATATAAAGCTTTTAATTATAATGCGCCTCCCATCGAGACACATTCCGATAGCGTCATAACCTGTTTTTGATAATAAAACGTTAAAGCGGTTTAAAGAAATGTTCAGATGGAATGATATTGCTGAATCCTTATTTAATATATGATAAGGATGACGGGTAATGAATGGTTAATTTTTATGAATATAATCTCTAAATATAAGAAACTAATAGCGATTTCTCTGGCATGCGTATGGATTATAGCACTTTTAATTATTACATTGCACCGCCTTCTATAAATATCGAATAATTTCTATTACTTGTGAAAAAAAATACCGCCAACTCTCATTGGCGGTATTTTTGAATATTCTGTAATGTCCTGCTAGCCTTTGGCTGCTTCCTCTTCTGCCATCTTACGCAGGCGCTTTTTATCAATTTTCTGCACTTCGGTTAGCGGAATGGCATCAACAATACGGACAACTTTCGGTACGGCATATTTTGCCACCGAGTTTTTCAGAAAATTGATGACTTTTTCTTCGGTGACGTCCTTCTCGCACCCGTCCTGCGGCTCGACAAAAACGCAAACCCGCTCGCTTCCCTGTCTTTCGGGATCGGGAATACCGATGGTCGCGGCCCTGCACACACCGGGGCAATTGTGCATAATGTCGTCAATTTCACGCGAATAGACCTTGAATCCCGAAACGATAATCATATCCTTTGTTCTGTCAACGATGGAGAAATATCCGTTTTCGTCAACCTTGACGACGTCGCCGGTACGGACGTATCCTTCCTCGTCCAGACCGCTGCCGGCATCAGGCCAGTAACCCAGCATTCTCTGAGGGCCGCGCAGGCACATTTCGCCTGTTTTGCCGCCGATGACTTCATCCCATGTCAGTTTATTACCCGTATCGACATCGAGAATTTTTATTTCCGTGTCCGGCATCGGGATGCCTATGGTTCCTCTCTTTTCGACTTTGTTCTTTGATTTCTTGGCAGTAAAGGCGGTGACTTTGGATAACACGCCGATACCTTTGCTTAAGCAATAACCGACAACTTTGCTGCCTGTCGCCCTCAGCAAAGCGTTGGTACCCGGCACAACGCCGGGCAGATTAAGAAATTTGCTGTTCATCTTCACGACGGTTCTGCCGCCGAAGATTCGAAGCATAAATGAAGCGTTCAGGTGTGTAACAGGCGACATTTCCGAAAGGCCGTATCCTTCCATGATACCGCCTCCGCCGCCCTTCTTTTCAAATTCATCCTGAACGGTCTTGGGCAGGGGCGCCGAACCGGAAATACCTAAAATTGTGATGCCCTTTAATTCTCCCTGCGTTAATTTAAGGAACTGGGTGGGAACGCCAAGCTGTATCAGTGGACGGTATTTTTTTATCATATCTATCATGCCCTGCGTATCGCGCGCGTCGGGAATCAGTATCTGATTGCTTCCTGTATAGACCATGCTGTGCATGGCGCAGTGGCCATACGAATGAAAGAAAGGCAGTCCCATTAAAACCGTAAGAACGCCGTCCATCAGCCGTTGCGCACCGCCCATGGCGTTCGCGTTCTGGATGGTGTTGGCGTAAATATTGCGATGCGTCAGCATGCATCCCTTGGGAAGTCCCGTTGTGCCTCCGGTGAATAGAATCAATTCCAGATCCTTTTCCACATCATACTTCACGTTTGGAGGATTGGGCGCGGTCTTGGAAATGAGTTCGGCCATCCAGTGGGCGTTGGGTATTTTCAGCGGTTCGTATTTTGCCGGTTTATTGAGTGAGTAGTCCGCAAGTTTGGTAACAACAATATGCTTGATCGGAACTTTCTTCAGGATGTTTTCGACAACGTCCAGATATTCATCAAGGCAAATCAGCGCGTCGGGCGAGCCTTCCTTGAATTTATGTTGAAGGTGATCGGCAGGCTCGAGGGAACTGCTGGGAATGTGAATCAGCCCGGCTCTGGAGATGGCAAAATCGGCGATAATAAACTGGATGGAGGTCGGTAAAAGGGAGGCAACTCTATCGCCTTTTTTTAAACCCAGGTTGGACAAGGCAGTGGCAAGACGGTCAACATGATCCTTGACTTCAGGATAGGTCATCTTGAAGTCAAACTGAATAAGGCCCTGTTTCTTGTACTTTGCCGCCGCCCTTTCCAGCATGCCGTATACCGGCTCTTCAGGATAGGGTTTAAAGGTTTCAGGCACTCCAATGACGTTGTATTCATTAAACCACGGTAACTTAGCTCCAGCCATACAAATCCCCCTTGTAATATTTATTCCAGCGAATTTATTTTCGCGCTTGTGATAATAATTTTTGGGAAACAAAGAACGAGCCGCAATCTTAAATCAGAAAGATGTATTGTTTTGCTCAGGTACAGATTGATTCAGGATTGCCCGAAACTCTATACTCTGAGATTGGGAAAGTGTCAACCCCTGAGATAAAAAGGAGGGTTAATTAAACCCTATAGGGTTGTTGAAAAACGTCCATAATCATAAATGGATTATTACTCATCTTTCCACCTCCGCTATTTCATGACACCTCCGCCAGCGAAGGACACGCAAGTGTTCAGGGCTGTTTAAAAAATGTTCAGATGCGCGCGAGTATCGTGGAGTGAGGCCTACTTTTTCGTAGGTCGCAGCGACGCGAACGGAGCGCAACACAGCAGATGAGCGTTTTTTAACAGCCCGATTCCGCGAAGCTGAAGTAATTGCCATCACCGATAATAATATGGTCCAGCATTTTGATGTTCAATAGTTTTCCGGCGGCGGCCAGTTCGCGCGTGAACTTTTTGTCTTCGGGGCTGGGTTCGATGTTGGCACTGGGGTGATTGTGCACGCATATAACCGCCGTCGCGAATTTCTGCAATGCCGAGTGGATGATTTCCCGCACAATCGGCATGGCCTGGTTGACCGTACCGACGGCGGCATCGGTGATTTCGATAATGCAGTTGTTGCTGTTGAGGTAAATGACTTTGAATACCTCGGTCTTGAGGTCGCGCATCTGATCCTGCATCTGCGGGATAATCATTTTGACTACATCTTCGGCTGAGGAAATTTTTTTCTTTGGATTATTGACTTCGACTTCCCGGAATCGGCGGCCTATTTCCAGGGCGGCTTGAATCTGCGCGATTTTGGCCGGGCCAAGCCCCTTGAATTCCTTCCATTCCCGCGCATCCGTTTGGCTCATGTTGCGAAAGGTTCCGAATTTGTCCATTATCTGGCGCGCCAGATCAATGGCGCTTGTGCCTTTTACTCCAGTGCGCAGAAGGATTGCCAGAAGCTCCGAGTTGCTCAGTGTTCCCGCGCCCTTTCTGAGTAGCTTTTCCCTTGGCCGGTCATCGCTGGGCCATGACTTGATGCCGGTTAGTTTAGTCTTGTCCGCCATTTGTATTACTCCGCTGGAAATCTGAGGCTGAATTCAATGGCAAAGATATTTAAGTGACCCTTATTTTTTCTCTGATTGTAAATACTTTTACGCACGCATCTTTAGAATAAAACAACGATGGTATTGGTTCAACATCTCCGCAAGTTCTTCCGCATTGAATCCATATGTATCGAGACCAGCCTCAAAGTCTGTCAAGTTTTTGTTAAATGCTCGTAAATTCGAAGATTCCTTATACTCTGCTGAATAATTAAAACCGACATGTTTTCCTGTTCGAATACCGTGATGTCTAATGCTATATGTACCAAATTCTGAAATGGCGGACCATGGAATCCTGTAGCTACGGAAAAGTTCACAAAACTCAATTCCTTCCTCGCTAATCCTAAGAAATGACGCACTAGGATGCATTCTAATTAGGAACACCAGGATACCGAGACCAAAAATACCTGTACTTACCCAACCAATCCATTTTCCGTCACTTATCATCCAGACACCACCAATCACAAAAGCAACGCATACAAAGAGAAGTCCTAGCATCTTGCGTTTCTGCGGATAAATTGTAAATGGAAGTGACCGGGTATTCATACCTGTAGCAATTAGCTCAATTCTTTCAAATTTTTGTTAATAAAATTCAGTTAACCAAAATATTCAGTGACGCCATACTGGTTTTTGTTCTGTGATTATGTGGTCGGATTTATAAAACGCTTAATTATGTATGTCAAGGGAAACGTGAGGATGAAACCGGGGCAGATTCACAATGTCACGGTTCCCCTCTTTTATGATCTTCTCATCTGCCAAACTCCCTGCATAAGGCAACAGATTTGTCCTGATCCATCCTTCAACTCCAAGTCCATTTTCCAGTCGGCCTTCCCTTTTGCATCCGCCTCACGCTGAATAACCTCAACCTCTTCTGCGCTAAGCGACGCCTCAACGGTCACATCCGTTGTTACGGGGCGGCGGTACTGAATCGACAAGGATTTGACGATAGGATAATATTTTGTAGGATCGAAAGAAGCAACAAATATGGGGCCGCCGACATATTCACCGACGGTGAAGAGAGAACCGGCGTACATGGTCCCTATGTGGTTGATGTTTGGCGCAAGCGGAAGGACGACCTTGACATAGCGATCCCTCATCTCCTCGATATGGATACCCATTTCCTTAATGATTTGAATCGTTCCTTCGAGCAGGGGTATATATTGTTTGAATTTTTCATCAATGATCTGCATGCTTTATCATTAGCGTTACTTACTTAAATGTCAATAATAAAGATCTGAGCCTTATTCTTTTATTATCCTAAATCTGCGAAAAAAAACATCAGGTTCAATCTGCAACGGGCCGTTGCCCAAATCAATATTTTCGGGTTTTGTTGCGATGTAGTAGCAATTGCGCTTTTCTAACTTATTGATATTATTTAATACCATAATAAGAAAAAGTTCAGATTATGACCTCATTTCTATTTGGGCAACAGCCCGTGCAAGATTGAACCCACCTATAGGATTACAAATCCCGCTACGCTTCGCTTCGGGGATAATTCGCTTTGGGATTCTATATAGAATCCACAGACTCATTATGTTCATATGCAAGGCGCGCGAGTATCGTGGAGTGAGGCCTACTTTTTCGTAGGTCGCAGCGACGCGAACGGAGCGCAACGCCGACCCTTCGACAGGCTCAGGGACCGGTTCACCAGTTTGTAAGACTGTTCAAAAAGGCTTAGAGGCAAGGCGTGCAAGAACCGTATCGCGAGGCGTATATAGAAATACGTTGAGCGGTGCGGTTCGCAGCACAACGCAGCATATGAGCCTTTTTCAACAGTCATTAGTCTCGCTTGAGTATCTTATCCATCGACCTGCTGATAATGAGCATGATAAGATGATAAATTGGGAAACAGTGCTTTTTAAGAAAATATAAAAATTTGATGTCGAATGACGTGATGACGATAAATTTGCGTTTGCGAATCGCCTTGATAATCATGTCGGCGACCTTCTCCGGCGAAATGGCGATTTTCTGAAAATGTACGCGCATCCTGTCTGTCACGCCCTTATTGGCGTTGATGACCACCGTCTGTACCAGTCCCGTATTGACGGCGCCGGGACAAATGACGGTAACGCCGATTTTGTGTTTTTTCAAATCGTAGCGCAACACTTCCGACATGCCCACCAGCGCGTGCTTGGTTCCCGCGTAAACCGTATGCCACGGCAATCCGATGATTCCGGCAGTCGAGGAAATGGAAACGATATGTCCCCCCTGCCCCGCGCGAATCATCTCCGGCACAAAACATTCGATGCCGTGAACCACTCCCCAGAGATTTACATTGATGACCCTTTCCCAGTCGCTGTGCTTCATATCCTCTATCTGGGAAAAAAGCGCCACGCCCGCCACGTTCACGACAATGTCGAGGGAGCCGAATCCGGCGTGAACTTCCTTTGCAAAATCAGCCATCGACTCATAATCGCCTACATCAAAGGCACGCGCGAGGCAGACTTCGCCGCCCGCGCCCGTAATTTCCTGAACCGTTTTTTCAAGGCCTTCCTTGTTGATGTCGGTTAAAAAAAGACGGCATCCTGCTTTCGCCATAGCAATGGCGGTCGAACGTCCTATTCCGCTTGCCGCGCCCGAAATGAATGCTTTTTTCCCTTTTATCATGTCCATGTTTTATTCTCCAAAATCGTGGAATATTGGTGAATCATCAATACAGCATTCAACACAGCCCCATCACAGGACGGGGCGCTTTCAAAATCATGGAAAACAATTTAATGAATCAAAATATTATTCACGCGCGGAAACTTAAAAACAGGATTACTTGTTTCTGCGCATGGAAGCCAGTTTTGTCTGAAGTTCGTCTATGCGCTGATGGTTATCGTCAGAACCCATATAGGAACGGAAGAGCCATTCCTGCTGGCGCATGGCCTGATCCAGATTGGAATTCAAAAGCAGATGAGTCAATTGCTTGGTTTCTTTGAGGCAGCCCCGGTCGTAAGTCGCCATTTCGCGCGCGATGGCGCCCACTTCCTTGAGCAGTTCTTTTTCGGGGAAAATTCGCGAAATATAGCCCATACGCAGAGCTTCCTGCGCATCCCATATTCTCCCTGTCAAGGCGGATTCCATGGCGTTGCTCAACCCGACAATTCGCCACAGCGGATCCATGGTGGGATTGAGGGAAAGAACGATTTCACGCTGTCCGAAGCGGGCACGCTCGGAGGCGTAGCGAATGTCGCACATCATGGTCAAATCAAATCCTCCGGCGATGGCCGGGCCACCCACCGCGCAGATAACCGGCTGCTCGCAGAACAGCACGGCGCGATAGGCGCGGTGAAACATCGCGGTATAGTCTTCGTTGCTGGATTTTTGAAGGGTGCGAATGTAGGTGAGGTCGAATCCCGCCGAAAAATATCTTTCGCCGCCTGTAAAAACCACGACATTCACGTCGGACCTTTGCGACAGTTCCGTGAACATCTTCTCGATTTCCATCAGCACCTGAGGCGCAAGCGAATTGCCCTTATCCGGCCGGTTGATTGTCACAGTAGCCACTTCCCCCTCAACTGAGAGCAACAAAAATTGCGCCTCCATAATCCACATCCTCCCCAAGTTTTGTTATCTTTTAACTTTTTTCTTTTTCAATTTCGTTTTTTTCTTAGCGGCAGTCTTTGCAGCAGTCTTCGAGGCCGTCTTTGCGGCAACAGCCTTGCCTTTTTTCGCCGGTAATTTTTTCCGGATTTTTTCAGCGGTCGGCTCCAGCGCAAGCTTTATGACATCCATCATATCCTTGATGAAGTGAAATGAAATGCCTTTTTTCACATCAGCCGGAAGGTCGTCAATGTCCTTGCGGTTCCAGTCCGGCATCAATATGGTTTTGATTCCCGCGCGATAAGCCGCCAGCACTTTTTCCTTGATGCCGCCGACCGGAAGCACGGCACCGCGCAAGGTAATTTCACCGGTCATGGCCAGATGCTTTTTAACCCTGCGATTGGTCAATAATGACGTCAGCGCGGTCAGCATCGTGACACCCGCCGATGGGCCATCCTTGGGAGTCGCTCCCGCCGGCACATGGATATGAATATCCATATTGTCGAAAAATTCCGAATCAATGCCCAGTTCATCGGCGTTGGTACGGATAAAACTAAGCGCCGCTGAAGCCGATTCCTTCATGACATCGCCCAGCTGTCCGGTAAGCGCAAGTCCCTTTCTCCCTCTCATGGCGGTTGCTTCGATGAAAAGCATGTCGCCGCCGACGGGCGTCCAGGCAAGGCCAATGGCAATGCCCGGTCTGGTGATGCGTGCGTCTATATCGGTCGGAACACGCACCGGCCCGAGATATTTGGGTATATCTTCTTCCGTTACTGTTTTAAATTTAATGTTTCCTTCGGCTATCTTCGTCGCAACGCCGCGGCAGGCATTGGCAATCTCCCTTTCCAGATTACGGACACCCGCTTCCCGTGTATAACCGCTTATAATGGTGTTGAGAGCCTTTGTGGTCAGTTTGAATTGCGCGTCCGTTAAACCGTTCTCCTTCAATTGACGCGGGATCAAATACTTCTCGGCAATTTTTACCTTTTCTTCCTGCGTGTAACCGGTCAGCTCGATGACTTCCAGCCTGTCGAGCAGAGCCGGAGGAATCGTATCCAGCATATTCGCGGTTGTAATGAACATAACCTTGGAGAGATCAAATGCCACATCCAGGTAATGATCCGAAAATGTATTGTTCTGCGCCGGGTCCAGAACTTCCAGGAGAGCCGATGACGGATCGCCGCGAAAATCACTGCCGACTTTATCTATTTCATCAAGCATAAAAACGGGATTGTTCGATTCCGCGCGCCTGAGCCCCTGAATAACCCGCCCGGGCAGAGCACCGATATACGTGCGGCGATGACCGCGGATTTCCGCCTCATCGCGCACACCGCCTAATGATATACGCACAAACTTTCGGCCTAATGCCCTTGCGATGGAATGTCCCAGAGATGTTTTGCCCGTGCCGGGAGGCCCGACAAAACATAAAATAGGCCCCTTGGAATCCGGTTTGAGTTTGCGCACCGCCAGATATTCAATGATGCGTTTCTTGGGCTTGGAAAGACCGTAATGATCTTCATCAAGCACCTTGCGCGCTTTTGCAATATCCAGATTATCCGGCGTTGATTCATTCCAGGGCAGAGCCGTTATCCAATCCAGATAGGTTGAAGCAACCGTGTATTCCGCTGATGACGGATGCATGCGGGATAATCTTTCCAGTTCCCTCAAAGCTTCCTTTTTTGCTTCTTCAGGAAGATTTTTTTCTTCGATTTTTTTGCGGTATTCGTCCGTTTCGACGACATTTTCATCGCT
>CAYMWM010000133.1:5465-8698 GCA_964394185.1 uncultured Smithella sp. | reverse complement strand
GCCAGGATTTCCGACGAAACAGCCTTCTTCTATCTGGGAAATCTTGTCGAATATAACAGGACGGAAAAAATATTTACGAAACCGGATGTGAAACAGACGGAAGACTACATAACAGGACGCTTCGGATAATCGGAGGATAAGCCATGACAGAACGAAAGCACACCAGTTCCCACTATGAAATGGAGTTGCAGGAAATCAAAAACAATCTTATATATCTGGGCGCGCTGACGGAAAACGCCATTCATCTGGCCATGAAATCCCTGACCGAAAGAAATACAGACATGGCCAATCAGGTTATCGCCAACGATTACGAAATCGACAAGATGGACAAGGAAATCGAAGAGAAATGCATCAAAATGCTCGCCCTGCGACAGCCGACGGCCATCGACCTGCGCTTCATCACCACATCCATAAAAATTACCGGCCATCTGGAGAGAATCGGCGACATGGCCGTGAACATCGCGGAAAAGGCCGTTTTGCTCAATGCCGAGCCCAGGCTCAAACCCTATATTGATTTGCCCCATATGTCTTCCATCGTGGAAAATATGGTGGCAAAATCTCTGGATTCCCTGATTAAAAGTGATTTACAGCTTGCCGAAGAGGTGAGACAGATAGAGCAGGAGGTTGACGATCTGAATGAGCAGATATTCAGGGAGCTTCTCACTTTTATGATGGAGGATTCCAAGTCCATCCACCGGGCGCTGCTGATTATGCACGTATCGAAGAATCTGGAGCGTATTGCCGATCACGCGCAGGGTATTGCGGATATGGTGACTTATATGATAACAGGAGAAAACGTGCGTCATCTTTCCAAAGACCAAAACTAGAGGCAGGCCGACTTGAAGAAGAGTCTTTTTTATAAAATATTTCTCAGCTACCTGATAATCATTTTCGTATCCTTTTTCCTGCTGGATATTTTTGTGCGCGATGAAGTGAAGGACGTTCTGACCTCCCGCATCGAAACGGAACTCTTATCCTATGCCCGGCTGATTGACCGGACGTCCCCGCAAAAAGCCGTCGAACACCTGAAGGAGGTGGCCGGAGCATCGCAGTCCAGAATCACGCTGATTGATGCGCGCGGCTCTGTGTTTGCGGATTCGGAAAGGGATATTGCCAAACTCGAAAATCATCTCAACAGGCCGGAAGTGCAGGAAGCCAGATTGAAAGGAACCGGCAAGTCCGTGCGGTTCAGCAAATCACTGGGCATTGACATGCTCTACATTGCCGTGGCCGTCAAAGACGGGCAGGGCGTCAAAGGTTACATCAGGCTGGCGCGTCCCCTGCACGACGTTAAGGATGTCATCGAAAAAGTCTATCAATACATTCTTTTCACGCTCCTGATCGTCGCTGTTATTTCGCTTCTGATTGCCCTGTTCTTTTCCTACCGTTTATATGAGCCGATAAAAACCATGGAACGGTTTACCGAGAAGTTGCGCGCCGGAGAGCCGGTGGGCACGATTATTCTGGATACGGCGGACGAAACCCGGACGCTTGCGGATAACATCAATTACCTGGTGGACGAACTCAAGGACAAAATCAGAATCGCCAATGAAGAAAAGAGCAAGCTGATGACGGCGTTCACCAGCATGAACGAAGGCGTCCTGATTATCAACGCCCGGGGTGTCATCGAATTCGTCAGCCCTGTCCTGAACAATATGCTTTCGGTTCAATACGAAGATGTCAACGGCAAAACACTGATGGAAGCCCTCCGGAACGCCGATTTGCAGAAGGCCTTTCAGGAATTCAGGGAAAAGCGCGTCAATGTGTCGCGGGAAATCGTTCTGGGGCATGTGGAAAAAGTCATTATGAACATCAGCATCTCCGCCGTTCACGGCCTTCCCGATGAAGAAAAAACCATGATTGTTTTCCATGATGTGACGCGGCTCAAAAAACTTGAGCAGATTAAAATGGAGTTCGTGGCCAACGTCACCCACGAAATCAAAACCCCGCTGACGGCGATTATCGGCTATCTGGAAACCATCAAATCCGGCGCGGTCAATAACGCGGAGGAAACGAAAAAATTCATCGACATCATTTTAAAACAGTCGCAGCGGCTCAACCGGCTGGTCGAGGATTTGCTGACCATATCCAGTATCGAAATGAAAGAAGCGAAACTTCATTTCGAGAATATCTCCCTGAATATGGCCGTGGAAAACGTCATTTCCCTGGTGGAACCGAAAGCCCGTCTGAAAAATATCGCCATTCAAAACGAACTGCGCGAAAATCTTGCGCCGGTCAGAGCCGACCGTGACAGGCTCGCCCAGATATTCGTCAATATTCTGGATAACGCCGTCAAATTCACACCGGAAGGCGGAAAGGTCGTCATTGAGGCGAACGAATCGGAATCCTGCGCCGTCGTGTCTGTAACCGATACGGGAATCGGTGTGCCTGCCGATGAGGTGCATCGTCTGGGAGAGCGCTTTTACCGGGTGGATAAATCCCGCTCCAGAGAGCTGGGCGGCACGGGACTCGGGCTTTCCATCGTCAAGCATCTCATGATTGCGCACGGCGGCAAAATGGAAATCGAAAGCCGTCCGGGGCACGGCACAAAAGTATCTTTATTCTTTCCCCTTTCCAATGTATAAAGCATGAAAAGCAAATAGAGGAGGATTGCCGGTGACGAAGACAGTTCGTTTTGCGGCGGTTTTAGTAATCATTCTCACAGTCGCGGCATATCCGTTCAATGCGGCTTTCGCTGAGCAAAACGCGTATATGGGTCTAATGGGAGGTTATAACTTCAGCCCGTCGGCGTCATGGAGCGAAAATAATTCGGACTACGAATATGATATTGATATTCAGGAAACGGAAATCTTCGGATTTAAACTTGGCGCCACAGCCCCATCCCCCGAAAATTATGTGTCCGCTGAATTCGAATACAGCTACTTAAATCCGGATGTCGACAGGACAGTGTTGGCCACGGCAGGCGATGATTATTCGGCGTTAGAAGGCAATGTCGTGATTCATAATTTCATGTTTGATATAATCGTAAAATATCCGCAGGGAAAAATCCATCCCTACTTTGGCCTGGGCGCAGGCGTTTCATATTTTGATTTTTCCTTAAAATCAACTTCGCGCATAGGTGGAGTGAACTACAGCGAAAGGCGTTCATCCGATGATACCGTTTTTGCGTGGCAGGTACTGGCCGGAGTTGACATTGATATAACCAACAATCTGTCGCTGGATATTGGCGGCCGTTATTTTGATGCGGAATATCTGGATGCCGAATATAATGT
>CAYMWM010000133.1:0-5455 GCA_964394185.1 uncultured Smithella sp. | reverse complement strand
CGACGATAACACCGAGATTGAGTATCATCACGATAAAGATTATTACGACGGCCCCACCTTCGACTACAGAACCTTCATGGTGACGCTGGGGCTAAAGTTCAGATTTTAATTCAAAATGTAGGGAACGGTTACAAACCGTTCCGATGTCTTTGCGAGAAGCGAAACAACGACGCAATCTCTTGTTCGTCATTCCAGCGCAGGCTGGAATCCAGGAAAAATAATAAAATATATTTGTTTTTGACCGTTATCTTCTTACATAACTTATGTTCTCCTTGACATACACAGTTACATCATTGTAAACATTATCAAATAAATCAATACAGTTATGGACTGATTTAACGTGCGGAGAAAAGTGAAAACCAGTATGGTGTTCCCCGGATTTTCTGACGGATACAACAGCAATAGTTCAATATAGTAACGGTGTCTTTTCTGCTGGCAATACTGGTAACGCTAGCATTTGGAGCTCAGGGAAATAATCAATGATTGATATAGATGCAATACTTTTCTATTTTGTTACAGTTATAATAATAATTTTTTTTCTCAGGATTGTGTTGATAAATTTTAAAGTCATAAGATATGTAAAGAAAAATCATCGCGATTTCTGGGAAAAAAATCTCCATTTATTTTTGGGTGGTGGTATAGGAGGTCCGAATGTTTTCCAGCTTATTAAAAGTCTTGATGATCCTGAAATACGAAATTACAAAAATAAATGGAATAGAGCGCTGAAACAATTTTTTCTAATTATTCTATTGATCATAATATTGATCGTTGTTTACATATATTTTGAGAAATAGGGGACAATGGGTCTGTTGAAAAACCCCTGTGATTTTTAATTGCGTTAGAGGCGAGAGAGTCGCGATAAGCGGGTGGAAAAAACATAAGGTGAAAAACAGGACGAGGGAAAGGTTGGAAACCGTTCCCTGCAAGATTCGATTCACGATGACATTCAGGTATAGAGATTGCCACGCTTTCTGAGAGAAAGCTCGCAATGACGATGGTGCTAATCTTTGCAGGGTACAGACCGGTATCCAGTAACACAAATTAAACCACAGCCCCTCTTTCAAACATCAAAAGAGGGGCTGTTTGATTTCACAAATTTTCAGAAAGGCGTTCCTGAATCTTTCTATTTCTTTTCAACAATCAAATGGTCGAGTCCCATTTCTTTGAGCGCGACCGGGAAGAGCTGGAACGCGGGTTTGATGACCGGCAGGAGTTTCAGCATGGCCGTGACCTTTCCGCCCTGTTTGATGATGCCCTTGGTGATGCCCGCAATCGGATTTTCCAGACCGAACCAGAAGCGGTGCGAATGGTCGGCGGGCTGTTTGGACCACACATCCGCCTGCAAGTCGCAGGGGCCCAGATAAAAGGTTCCGTAAAAGCCCGGCTCTTTCGGCGGATTTTTCAGGTCAATCGTGATTTCCGCGTCCGGGTCGGTGTACATGAACTTGATGATGATTCCCGCCTTGCTCATTTTCTTGCCGATTTTGTCGTCCTTCAAAACCCTGGTCAGAAAGTATCCGTAAATCCGGTAGAGATCCTCGGCGTCCTTGTAGTATTGACTCATTTTATCCTCCCCCCTTCGATGAATTTCGTTATCCCTTGCGCTGGTCGAAACGCCTGCCGAAAATCATTCCGGCGACGCCGACTTTCAGCATCTGAATGGTGCCGCCCGCCACGCCCCAGGCTTTGGCGTCGCGGTACATGCGTTCCACGGGGAATTCCGTGCTGTAGCCGTATCCCCCGAAAACCTGCATGGCCTTTTCGGTGACATCCACGACCATCTCGTTGGCGTAGGCCTTCGCCATGGACGCCTCATAGATGGACGGAAGCCCCTGTCCCGCGCCGCTCACGGCACGGTAAACGAGCAGTCTCGCCGCGTCGAGCTTCATGGCCATATCCACCATCAGAAACTGCACCGCCTGAAATTCGCAGATGGGCCGGCCAAAAGTCTTGCGTTCCTGCGCGTAGGCTTTCGCCTCTTCGAATGCGCCGCCCGCGACGCCGAGGCACATGGCCGAGTTGCCGCACCGCTCGATGTCGAATGTCCACATCAGTTTGGCAAAATCGCCCTGCGGAATCACGACATTTTTTTTCGGAACGCGGACATTGTCGAAAATGAGATCGCACGACGGCATGCCGCGCAGTCCCATGAATTTTTCCTGCCTGCCGAACGTGAAACCGGGTGTGCCATTCTCCACGAGCAGGCCGCCGATTCCCTTATATCCCTTGACGCCGCCGAAGCGGGTGTACACCATATAGTGGCTGGCGTGGCCGCCGCCGGTGATGAAGCATTTGCGCCCGTTGAGGATGTAGTCATCCCCGTCTTCTTCTGCGTGCGTTGTCAGCGCCGTGAGGTCGGAGCCCGCTTCCGGCTCGGTCATGCAGACAGAAACGCTCAGCTCGCCCCTGCAAACACCGGGCACGATGGTTTTTTTCTGTTCTTCCGTGCCGAAGATATCGATGACCCGGACAGGCCCGACATTCGATTCGAACACCGGCGCGGCGATCATCGGGCTGAACTTCGCCAGTTCCTCGATGCACAGGATGGCGTTCATAGCAGGCTGGCCGCCCCCGCCGTGCTCGGCTGAAATGGTCATGCCCAGCAGTCCCATATCGCCGTATTTTTTGAGCAGATCGTAGGGGAATTCCCCCGTCTCGTCGATGTGCTTCGCCAAATCCTTGAATTTTTCGCGCTGGCCCATCGTCCTGATGGTCTCGACCAGCATTTTTTGTTCGTCATTGAGTGTAAAATCCATATTCAATCCTTTACTTTGATTTATTTAATTTTAAATCAGGGAAACCAGCTCCCTGACGTTTTTCGCTTTTTCGAGTTCCATGATGATTTCGATAACGCGTTCCAGTTTTTTCATGTCCCGGTTTCCGGCAAAAAAATTCACTTTCTGGGCGATGTCCGCCGCTTCCATCGGATCGCGCGGGTCGCCTTTCGGAATATCCACCTGACGGGTCAGCCGCTCGCCGTTTTTCAGCACGATTTCGACGCGGCTCGCGGTTTTGTCAGGATACATTTTATTGAGTTCATCATCCATTTTCACCGTCACCTTTTTCGCTAGCGAGATGATGTCCGGCGAGGCAATGCGCCGCTCCGTGAGCTGCGCTGGCCCGAGAGCGCCGTCGAGGATGCAGGCCGCCGCGACGTGGGGAATGGAAAACTGCGCCGATACAAAACTGCCGCCTTCGGGCACGCCTTTGCCTACTGCCAGCGCCGCCACGCCGTAAGTCGATACCATGATGGAATCGACATCCGCCGCCGTGAATTTTTTCTCCTTCATGATTTCGAGAATCGCCTGAGCCGCGCCGTGCGTGTGGCGGCAGGCGGTGTAGGGTTTGAAATAAATATCGGTGATGGAGTAGTGCTCTCCCAGTTTCTCCGTGATGCGTTCGGGTTTCGCGTCCACCTTCATGGTGATTTGCGTGATGCCGCCCTTGAGTTCCCCTCCTTCGAGAACCCACGGACTTCCGGTAATGCCTTTTCCCGCAAGGCCTGCCGCCATGATGCCCGCGCTTGCCGCCTGGCCGCCCTGCACGATTTTTACCGTATAGCCTTCCATGAGCTGTTCCGCCATGGAGAGGGGCAGGATATATCCGGCAATGCCGACAGCGTTGAGCATGACGGGGTAGCCGTGCCCCATCAGCTTGGATACAGCAACAGCCGCTCCGAGTGTCCCGCATGTGCCGGTGGGAAGGAAACCGGAGAGGGTATGATAAGGATGCATGGCCGCCGCCGCGCGGTCGGCCACTTCGTAACCGGCCACAACAGCCTCGATCAGACGTGTGCCTGAAAGCTCCAAATTTTCGGTCAGAGCCAGCGCCGACGGAATGACGGCGACTCCCGGATGATTCCCGCCGAAGCGGAGCCCGTCCTGCGCCTCGATGGCCTCGGCGGTAAGCCCGTTGATGAACGCGGCATTCTGCAATCCCGTTTTAAATCCGCAGCTAAGCGCCGTTGCCGCTTCCGGGCCGCCAAGCTTTTGCACGAAATCAATCACCTTCCGCACGGCATCCAACTCCAGCGATCCGTAAATGTTCGCTACGTAATCCAGCACGCAGAGCTTTGCCTTGTGGGTAACGGGCGCGGGCAGTTTGTCACAGGTCAGTTCCGAGCAAAACTTTACCAGTTGTTGTGTGTAATCCATGTTCATCCTCTCCTTTCAGGAATCAAACATTCCGGTGGGCGTGATAGCCGTACCGTAAGAAGGCGTTTATACATAGCCCCGCTTTTCGTAAATCTGAATCATCCGGTACGGATCGATGATCTCCCGTATTACGCGGATTTCCTCAGCGCGCGGCGGCTCGGTCTCATGTACATCGGGGCTCACCTTGAGCTCCCAGGGCGTGAGCTTCACCACCTCGTCAACCGTTGTGCCCGGATGATAGCTTTCCAGATAGGCTTCCTTGGTTTCTTTGTCGAAACGCATCACGGCCTTGTTGGTGATGATGACCTGCGGGCCGGAATCCTTCGGCAGTCCCCACCGTTCGCGGGCGCCGGGGCCGTCCAGATAGCCCGGCGTCGTGACGAAGTCGACTTTTTCGGTCAGCGTGCGCGTATTATGCAGCGCGATGATGAGGACTTTTTTGGCCAGCGACCCGATGGGATTGGCTCCTCCTGAACCGGGCAGGCGGCTTTTGGGATTAATGTAGTCGCCGATGGCGGTGGTGTTTATATTGCCGAACTTGTCGACCTGGCTTCCGGCGAGAAATCCGACATCAACCCAGCCCCCCTGAAGAAACATTCCCATCACATCCACCAGCCCGCCGATCATCGCCGCGCCGGGATTAAGGCAGGGGTCGCCGACGGAGAGGGCCGGCCTTGCCGGCCGCGCGTCATATACACCCGATTCCTGCATCAGCATGGCAGAAGGTGCATGCGTGTAGCGGGCAATATTCGCAGACATGGCCGGAAAGCCGGTACCCACAACCACAATGTCCCCGTCGTTGATTTCACGGGCGCCGCAGCAGGCCATCAGTTCCGGTTTGATATAATTGTCAGGATGATTACTCATGATGAAGTCTCCATTTTAGTAATTATAGGATACGGGATAACCGTAATCGAATTTGGCCTGAAGCTTCTTGAACGGCTCGTAGCCGAATTTCTGAATATAGTGATTGACATATTCGGTGCGGTTTTTCAGGCCGTAAACCCATTCATCCAGAAACGCCTGAAAGCTTTCCACCGTGTTGGACGCCTCTTTGTAAAGATACCCGTAGGACAAATCCACGTCATAAAAACCCGGCGTGTATCCGGGATGGGCGCCGAAGGGTTCTTCCGTGACGGCGACCACTTTGAATGAGGGAACGATGGTGCGCGACGGGTCTTTGCCGATGACTTCGCGGCTGACAATTCTTTCGCAGCTCACGATGACCTTTTTTGCCGCGTTGGCGCCCCACTTGCAGTCGCCGCCGATGCCCCACATCTGGGCGTTGCCGTCCTCATCGG
>CAYMWM010000132.1:0-8832 GCA_964394185.1 uncultured Smithella sp. | reverse complement strand
GGTTCGGCAAAGGTAAAGTATTGTGTATGCACAATTCCTAAAGAATCTTTTTTCATAAATTAACTAAACTCCAAGAACCAGAGAATTATCCCAAGTTTGATTCGTTTGGTATTCGGGTAAAACCGTTTTATCCGGCGTAAGATAAAATATTTCGACGGAATTCTTTTTTTTCTTCCTGCACATAACATAGATTTCTGTGCTGATGGTGAATTTAGTGCCGTTGTTTTCATCGGCATAGCTGCAAATATTTCTCATTCAAGCCACTGCAGCGACAAGATGGGTCAACTCCAGCGTGCATTCAGAATGAGCCAACACTTTGTCTTGCGGATGAAATTTATCGGCACGCATAATGTCATTCGGTAAGATCCGCCTGCAAGTTGAACAAAGGGTCTCTCACGTGATAAAACTACACCCAACTGGTCTGAAACATAGCGAACGAATTATATGTTGGGAGTAGATGTGAATGTGGTCCGTTTCAATTTGGAGTTAATATAACAATAATTCCATTGCCGCAAAGCTGTTATGAAGAAAGTAAAATCAGCCTTTGATTTTTACCAAAAAGGAAGGACTTGTAAGTGTACTGAAGCTATCTATTAGTGTAAAACCGGTTATGTTCAAAACCTAATGTTTATCTCCATTTGCAATACTCGTATTGCTTTACCCTTTTTATTCTTCCAGACTTTAAAACATTAGCCTCCTCTTTATGGCGACAATTGAATTTCCTTAAGTTGCCTTCTTACCCTACTAAATTGTTCTTGCATAAACTTTCTAGCCCGCTCTGCATCTCCAGCGATAATTGCCTTCACAATTTCTCGATGCTCTCTATTCGACGCTTCTTTGTCCACATATCGGGACATAAACCAAAGCACACAATTTAATTGACCCTTTATTTTGTCTAGAAATTCGATTATGGATATATTACCACACATACTATAAATGGAAACATGAAACAAATCATCATTAGATGCCCATGCTACGCCATCTTTTTTTTCGATATTCATTTCCATTTGCGTAACAAGCCTGTCTAGTTTTTTCAATTTCTCTTCATCGATTTCCCCATGTGAGTATCTTTTTGTTACTAGATAAGCAGCCATGCCTTCCAGAGCTTCGGCGACTTCATAGCATCTAAATATATCTTCTACACCAAACAATCGGATGAATGCCCCTCTTCTCGGGATGATGTCCACCAATCCATCAGCAGCAAGATGCTGTATGGATTCTCGAATTGGAGTTCTACTCATTTTTAATTTTTTTGCTAGCTCTGTTTCATTGATTGGTGATCCAGGTTTCAATTTTTGAGAGATAACGGCTTCTCTGATAGCTTCATATGCTTTTATAGACTGCGATTTTTTATCATTCTTCATTAGATATGATCTCTTATATAGACTGATATGCAATACATCTGTATACTTATATATTAGTATATAAAAAAAAACAAGATAATATTAAAGAAAAATACTGGTTGATAATCACAATTGATTTATTCGTATAAGATAAGCTTTTGATTATCTGTTTTTCATTCCGACATGAATTCCATTATTGGAGTGTAACGAATGCTTGTTCATTTTGAGATAAGGATAGCACTCTCAAGAGCAGACGAAGGCCTGGGAGGATGATTATTACATATTGAAAGCAAGCGTATCCTTAATAATTACTGATCGCTTGCTTAAGGACACAATTCTTGCACCTGCCCCCATGCCCGCCGTCGGCCATTCTCACTGCACCGTGCGGCAACCCCCCGCCGGTCAATTATCCACGATCATCGCAGCAGGGGTGGTCAGCTGCTCTGCAAAGCGCGGCAAAATTTTGTACCAAATGATAATTTTGCCTACGATTCATTTGCAAAGCTGGCTCCATCCCACCCCCGCCGCTGTCCCGCACGTTAGTGTCTTTCCCCCCAGAGCATATCGAAAGCAGCCAGCTTGGCGAGATCACTTGATTCATAAGTGTTTTTACAAAACTCTCTGTCCAATCTGAAAGACCATTTGCCTACATATCGCCAGCTGGGGAAGATGACGACATTGTGGCCATCGACGTTCAGGAACTCGTTCCCATTTGCTGATAGAAGCCACTTCCTAGTGAGCCAGCGACTACGCCTCCCTGCACGTTTGCGGAGACGGCTTTCACGCTCCGGAGGCCCGATACGATCTTCAGACATCTTTTGAGCGCAAATACAACCAACGGAAAGATCGTCTGTGTATTCAGGATGCGACATGATGTGCACATACCTGACACGTTCGTTGCCGCACATTTCGCATTGCAAACGTTGTGCACCAGAGTCGTCACATGCACTGTCAAAAACGGTTTCGCAAATCCACCCCCTGCGTGGAATATCAAATTGATCACATTTGTTCATAAATCCTCCTTTGTTTTAATTGAAAGTGTGTTAATTTTTACTCCTTGATATTGATTTTACACCGGCGTTACAGCCCGACCGTTCTAATCCGCGAAGAGGTCTCTATTGACCTCGTCAATGAGCAAGCAACGCATGAAGCAGCTCATTGAGCGATGATCGTTGTCCGCCAACTCCTTCAACTTAGCTTTTTCTTCTTGCGTCATCACGATTACGATACGACATGATTTTTCTTCTTTTTCGTTTTCCACGTTTATCACCTCCTCATACATAATTAATTTATCGGTTGTTTAAAATCTGTAGGAACGTCGTTGACAGTTACAAGCGGGCGGCGGCCAGCATGCCGAATTACTGAAACCAAACCCGCTCCTTCAAGAGCGTTAAGCCCGCGATAAGCGGCATTGCGCTTGACCCCCAGATCCTTGAGCAATGCGCCTGACAATGAGATCGTTGGCTTATTCTTCATGCCGGCAAGAAACCAAATTACGGATGCTATGTGCAGTGCTTTACCGGGCAGATTGCCTGCCGCAATGAGCCAGGCCCATGGAATCGGCCCTTTGAGAAACTTTTCACCCGGTTTGTGTCTCGGCAGTGATTTTTTGTCCGTAAATACTGGATTCAAGGTACGTGGCAGAGTTAATTTTTCGAGGTTGAGGTCATTCATATACATATTAAGAATTATCCTTATAAGATATAAGAAGGGACGGGTGTTCGTTGGCGAACAGGTACCTGTTCACTGGTGAACAAGCAGGTGTTCGTTCCTGAACAGGTTCGATGGGTTCGCATGCATCCAGAATACTTTGAACGGTGTCCCACATTACAGTGCCGCGTTCGTCCATATACCGGTCCGGGTAACGGACTATTTTGGCGTCCGAGCGCAAACGGAACCCACTCAGCACTGCTGCGCTGGCATCCGACATGGCAGTCTGTGTAGCTGCAACAATACCATCCAGTTCATCCAGCGGCGCTTCGATGAGCAGGGCATCGTGCACCGGTGCACAAACCTTGATGCCCCTCTCGACGGCTAAACAGCAGGCCAGGCGAAGCATTTCTGCGCCATTGGCCTGCATGAGAAAGTTTGCGAGGGATCTCGGATTCGGGTCCATCCCCGTATGGATCGTCCAACCGAAAACGGTCCAGAGACTGCCCTTCAAGAGTGCGTGGTCGACAGCCCCGTTGGACCACGCCCAGAACTTCTTGTAGGTTGTCTGGTGAAGGCGTAAAAGGTCCCTGGCAACGATAACGGGCTGGCCGATCCTCCTGGCCAATGAATCAGCGCCCATGCCGTACTGGACCGCCAGCGCGCAGGCCTTGAACAGGTCCCGCTGGGGGCCATGCGTCTTTTTGGTCGCATCCGGTGGAACCGCGCCTGCCTGTTTGGCGAAGGTCAGGTAGGGATCTCCGGACTGGTAGGCCTCGATCATGTTGGGATCTGCGGACAGGGCGGCGGCGATGCCGAACTCCTGCTGCGACCAGTCAGCGTAGGCAATGCCGAATCCGAATTCGGATCGGATCAATCCCCGCAGCCAGACGGCCGGGCCAAAGGCGAACTGGCTATTGCTTGGCTGGTTGCGGCCGGTGCGGGATCTGAACGCTGAGATCAGGCACCTGTTCCGACCGTCACGGCCCACGGCCAACGCCGAGAGGCGCATCTGCGAGAGCGCAACTCGGAGCTCACGCAGGGGGGTAACAGCAGGATGGATACGTGCCATTTCCCGAAACGTGTCATCTTGAAGATCCAATGTCCCTGATTCCAGACGAGGCCAGGGAATTTTATTCCGAATCAACCACTCCTGGAATTTGGCCATTTTAAAAGTCCGGCCTTCGTAAATCCCGTATCTGGCATCGATACTGGATATAAGATCATCCTGGATGAACTCCCAGCGCCTCGAGAGGCGTGAGAGCATGTCCATGTCGATGGGGATTCCATTGAACTCAATGTGCGCCACCGCCTTCATGTAGCGGCCGCGCAGCAGAGCGCGGGGCAGGTCCAGGATGGACTCCATCCGGTCGAACAGCTTTGCCAGCGCTGAAACATCTGACTCGCAGTAGTCAAGGATCGATTCTTTTTCGGCGGGCGTCCACGGCCCTCCGCTCAGAATCAGATCCCGCATGCTGTCCTTTTCGGCAGCCTCCATGCAGGGCAACCCAAAATGCGCCATCGCCCCGAGGAGACCGTTCCCGCATAATGTGGGCAGTCCATTGGTCAGGTTCCTGAACTCTGCATACAAGTCCAGAACATTTTCGGGAAGGGGCCATCCCAGGGACAGGTGGCACCCCATTTCAGCGGACGCATAATAGGCAACAAATAGGGAATCCGGACCAATAGAATAGGGCGGGACTTTCATTTGTTTGAGTTCGTCCCACCCTATCCGCAGTTTTCTGCCGGAAAGCAATTCCCGGGCGACCAGGCAGACGGGATCCTGCCGTTCGCCTGGTTTCCCGATGAATTCAAAATCAACGAGCCAGATTTCCTTGAATCGCCGCATTACCGAAGGCCCCTCAGGCGTTGCACGACCGGATGGTCAAAGTCATTGATATACTGGTCCCGGAAAGCGATTTTCAGGATGTCCTTGAAGGGGACGTCGGGCCAGTCCGGTTCCTGGATATCGGAAGATGCGGTGAACACTTCATAGGCCCCTAAGCTCATGTTCGCCGCCACGCGGAGCCACTTTGTTTTGGCCATATCCGCCGCCTCCAGCGCAGAGCGGCTCCAGTGGTCCTGCCGTCCGTCCGAGCTGGGGAGCTTGACCGGCCAGAGCGAGAGTACACCCTGTCTGTTGATCGTGGTGAAAAGGATCTTCGGGACGACTTCGCCCGGCAGCTCCGCCCAGAGAGCGGGATCAACCAGGTAGCTGATGCGGTCTTCCTTCAGTTCGAGGATCGCTGTTTCAAGACACCAGTCGGCGCCGGGTCTAACCCGAATGAACTCCTGGCGTGTGGGTTTCCGGACCGGCACGGTCAGAAGCGCTTTGGTCACGCCCACCGATTCGGCGAAGTTCTGAGAGAGCCTGAGTTTATCGAGATTAAATTCACCATTCACTAGTGCGGAGGCCCCAGACCCCGACATTTTATTGGCATCAAAAGTTTGCTTATTATCTGGATTTATTACCGTGTTATTCATAGGTCACCTCCTCATCAATGGATTGTCCATTTTCTTGCACCACACTATCCATCGTCAGGACGGGACAACGCTTTGCCCAGGATTCGAGCTCATCATAATCGTATAATACTTTGCGATTTACTTTGTAGAATCGACACCCAAGCTTTTTGAATCTTTGATTTGCAAGAGTTCCTTCGCAAAACCCGAAAATGTTGGCGGCCTCCTTTGGTGTTATGAGCTTTTTTTTGACAGCATGTTGCATAACCTTGATTTTTTTTGACTTAGTGATCTTTTTTTGTTGCGCAAGTCCCATGATCGTAACCTCCTATTTTTTCTTTACCTAAGAGCGAGAAGCATGCCACAATAGAAAAACAGCTAGACACAACATCTAACTGCCCATAATTAATTAGAATATATTATTATGTGGAATGGAATGAAGATGAGAAAATATTGAGTGTAAATTGATAAACGCGGATTTTGGTGTTATTAACGCGAAAATTGATGTTTATTAATTATTATCTTTTTGTAATGTGATCTGAGCGTACTCTCTGAGACTCCTGATATTCTTGAAGCTTTTTTAATGTTTCCACCGCATTTATCAAATAGCTTCTTGCGGTATAAATCTATTAGGTCTTTTTCTTTCAACTCAAGTGGGTCCATCATTTTGTCCGATTGCTTGAGACTATTTATAAAAGTTTTCATTTTATAACGGATGTTTTCATAAGGCTGGTTCGTGGAGTTCATCGCTTTTGCAACAACTGGCGTAGTGGAAGGTAAGATGTTTACAATGTCTAGCAGATCCACATTCTCATCATAATCACCACCGAAAAGACCACAAAAATTTATTAACCCATGCATATATGGGAGATCAAATGGTCTTTCGACTAATATAGATTTTGTTGCAAAACGATGATCAAATGCCTGTTCTTTTTCTGATAGTTTTTTTAAAAATTTCCGAATAGGAATACTTTTTCTGGTATTGTCTGTATCCAACCCCAGTCCATCCTTATTCAGAATATTTTCCATTAATTTTATGTTAACCACATTAGCTTTTACTAATCCGTTATATAGGCGGCCTGGCTTATACCAATCAACCGATGAATGCCTGAAGGGATACATGGTAGATGTGATACTTAACAGAGTAGAATTATATCCAGAGTGATCATGATTAAAGTGTTTTAACCAAATTGCTTCCTGAATCACGTGATCAATCTCTCTCATATTACCAGGCCAATTATATGTAAGCAAACTCAATACCTCATGTGCCCTCAATTGCGAAATAATGTTTGGAATCTTTTCGTCTAAGTAGAAGAGCACATCCATGCGTCTTTCATGCATTGGGGGAACGGGGAATATAAAGAAACGGTTAAAAAAGTCCTGACGAAAATCACCGGCCTTTTTATTTGTGGTTGATATAATTTGTATGTCTTTAGTTCGCTTTTCTTCTCGACCGCCAACACGATAATAATAACCGTCTTCAATAAATGTCAGCAATTTCGCTTGAACGCTTTTGGGTAATTCTCCAATTTCCTCAAGGATGAGTAAATCTGCTGTTTCCACTAACCCTGACATACCCTTGCCGGCACCGGTAAAGGCTCCCTTTTCATATCCGAATAACTCCGATTCAATGAGATTTTTGGGTATGGCTGCAACATTAATTCGGACAGATTTTGCCTTAGGATGATCCGCCTCATAAAGGCTTCTGTATATATGCACAAACAGAGATTTTCCAACGCCGGGATCTCCAATGATCATGATGGGATTTTTCTTGGTTTGGCCATTGATAGAAGAGTTATATAACGACATGAACTGCTCAACAGAATAATGCAGGAATGGTAAAATTAACCAGCTCGTTTCTCTGTTATTCATAGGTGTTATCTGTTTGCTGTTTGCCATGATGGTTTGGTTCCTTTCTTTATATTTATGTGCGTGCAAATGGAACGATACTTGATAATGTTTTTAGAATAATACGTCTTCGGTTTTTTTATTTTTATTAATGGTGGTTTCTAGATTTACCACGGCCTGTTTATTGTGTTCTGGGCTCAAATGGGAATAGCGCTCGCTCATGGAAATACTCTTATGGCCCATCAATCGCGCAATCGTTAATATCGGCGTTCCCTGCATTGCTAGCCAGCTGGCAAAAGTGTGCCGGAGAGAGTGATAGACAACTTTTTGCCTAGGATCTTCCACGCCGTCATTAAGTTTCAGGCGATCAACGATCCGATTAAAGGCATTCGATACTTCCTTGATTTTATTCCCTTCTTTGTCGGTAAAAATATAAGCGTTTAGATCTTTTGGCATCCGGCGCTTCAGCATTTTCTTGACATCTTTTGTCATTGGCGCATGGCGCGTTTCGGTGTTCTTTGTGTCTCTCAGAGTAATAATCCCGGCTCCAAAATTAACGTCATAACCTCTCAGTTTGAATATTTCCCCAGCTCTTGCCCCTGTGTGCAGGCTTAATAATGCCATATCATGGAGCTTAGGATCTTTGAGTTCCGTATATTCTTTATTGATCTGCGGATTCCGTTTTAGTTCTTTTAACAAGACGTCGGCTTCTTTGAACGACAGGAAACGTGTCCGTGCATTCTTTGTTGTCGGTTTATCAACCTTTGCAACAGGATTAGGCCCTTGATACAAATCCCAGGCAGCAGCCTTGTTATACATGGAGCGCATCAGGCCAAGACAATGGGAAATAGTTTTAGGTGAATAATCTTCCTTTTTCATGTCGGACTTCATTTTCTCCAAGTCAAAAGGTGATATTTCATCAAGATGTTTATTATCAAAGCGTTCTTTTAGGTGATTATCATAGCGACTTTGATCCTCTATCCCGGCTCGGTTTTTGACATCTGATGACCATTTGAGATATTTTTCTGCCACTTTTTTGAACAATGGGGATTTAACCTTTTCAGAGGGTAAATCATCACCGTGCTGGAGTGCTATAATACGTTCATTACGAATCTTCCTGACGAGGTCTGATGAATAACCTTGAGACTTCCATCCCACTTTTTCCCAAATTTTCTTTCCATTTTTTTTGTATGAGATGTCATAACAAATATCAGGGACTCCTATTAACCGTTCGGCATGTCGTTCATACACGCCTGGAAAATGAGTCACGTGACGCTTGGTTTGCATGGAGTATTGCTTTTTTACCCTTGCCATTTTTAATCCTCTAATTCTCGTGCTACCCTGTATGCTACCCGATAATGTGATTTTATATTATAAACTGGGATAATTAACCCAAGGGTCAAATATTGTAAGTATCTTAAATGTTATTAATAATTATGTCAAGTTATTTACGATGAAAAGGGTAGCATTTAATACAAAATGGGCTCATAACCCAAAGGTCGATGGTTCAAATCCATCCCCCGCTACCAAA
>CAYMWM010000131.1:673-8850 GCA_964394185.1 uncultured Smithella sp. | reverse complement strand
CTGTCAGAAATGCGCGCGCGCCGGTGGCAAACACAACGATCTGGAAAATGTCGGCGTTACCGCCCGTCATCATACCTTTTTCGAAATGCTGGGCAATTTTTCCTTCGGTGATTATTTCAAGGAAGAAGCCATCGCCTGGGCGTGGGAATATCTGATTGATGTTGTCAAACTTCCGAAGGAAAAACTTTGGATCACAATCTTCCAGGACGACAATGAAGCGTTTGAAATCTGGAATAAAAAGATGAAAGTTCCCGCAGACCGCATTGTCCGCATGGGCGAGAAAAGCAATTTCTGGATGATGGGCGAAACCGGCCCCTGCGGCCCCTGCTCTGAAATCCTTTATGATCAGGGCGAAGGCACCGGCTGCGGCCGCCCTGAATGCGATGTCTATTGCGATTGCGACCGTCATCTCGAAATCTGGAACAATGTCTTTACACAGTTCGATCGCGATGAAAGCGGCAAATTGACCCCTCTGGCCAAACCCAGCATTGATACCGGTATGGGACTGGAGCGGCTTACGGCTGTTATTCAGGGCAAGAAAAGCAATTACGATACCGATTTGTTTACGCCGATCATCCGCTTTGTGGAAAAAATATCCGGCAAGACCTACGGAACAAACGCTGAAAATGATGTTTCCATCCGCGTTATTGCCGATCACAGCCGCGCGGTAACATTTCTTATCGGTGATGGAATCATACCCAGCAACGAAGGCCGCGGCTATGTCCTCAGAAGAATTTTGCGCCGCGCCGCACGTCACGGCAAAATGCTCGGCATCAACAAACCATTTTTAAATGAAAGCGCTCAGGTCGTAATCAATATGATGAAGGGCGTTTATCCCGATCTGGTGGAAAAGGCCTCTTTCATCACCAAAATGATTTTAAATGAAGAACAGCGTTTTATGGAAACACTTGACGCAGGACTGCGCATCCTCAACGATGAAACCACCATTCTGAAAAAAGAGGGGAAATCGGTTCTTCCCGGTGCGATTGTTTTTAAATTATACGACACTTATGGTTTCCCGACGGATTTGACGGCGGATATTGTCAAGCGCGACGGTTTTACTCTGGACAACGAAGGCTTTGAAGCTGAAATGGAGCAACAGAGAGAGAAAGCCCGCGGCGCATGGAAAGGCAGCGGAGAGGAAGCGATTGCCGAATGCTATCTCAAAGCTTCGAGCTCGGGAATTATCAGCGAGTTCTGCGGTTATGAAACCGTTATTAAAGAAAATGTCCAGATCAAGGCCATATTCGTCAACGGCAAACCGGCTGATGTTGCATACGAAGGCCAGAAGGCGGAAATCGTTCTGGATATTACACCATTTTACGGTGAATCGGGCGGCCAGACCGGAGACACGGGTTTTTTGGAAGGCGCCGGATTTAATTTTAAAGTTTATGATACGAAAAAACCGATTGAGAATTTTGTCGTCCACAAAGGTGTTGTCCAGAAAGGCGAGATTAAAACCGGAGCGAAGGCCAGACTGCTCGTTGATGAACAAAGACGAAAAGACATTGCCGCCAATCATTCCGGCACACACATTTTACAGGCGGCACTCAAGGCCGTTCTGGGAGATCACATCAAACAATCGGGTTCGCAGGTTAACGAAGAAGGACTGCGTTTCGACTTCGCCCATTTTTCCAAAATCAGCGATGAGGAAATGAAGCGGATTGAAGAAATCGCCAACGATATGATCCGTAAAAATTTGGAAGTAAAAACCGAAGTCTGCGCATTGGAAGACGCGCTGAAAACCGGCGCGACTGCCGTATTCGATGAAAAATACGGCGCGACCGTGCGTATCGTAAAAATGGGCGAAATGAGCATGGAGCTTTGCGGCGGCACGCATGTGAAGCGAACCGGCGACATTGGCCTTTTAAAAGTTTTGCATGAGTCGGCCATTGCGGCAGGTGTGCGCAGAATCGAAGCGGTAACCGGCAGGGAAGCAATATTGCGCGCGCAGAAGGCGGAAGAGGAATTAAAACGGACCGCTGGGTTATTTAAAGCCGGTTCGTTTGAGGTCTATGACCGCGCCGAAAGACTGCTGAAACACATAAAGGAAATGGAAAAAGAAATCGATGCGCTGAAAGGCAAACTCGCCGCCAAGGATTCAGGTGACCTCATTAATCAGATAAAGGAAATCAACGGCGTAAAATTGCTGGCGGTGGAAGTCGGCATCACCGATGTCAAGACGCTGCGCGACTTCGGCGATAAATTGCGCGACAAGATGGAATCCGGCATTATTCTTTTAGGCAGCAAGGCTGGTGAAAAAGCAATGCTGCTGTGCATGGTAACGAAAGATTTAGCCGGAAAATATCACGCCGGAAATATTATCAAGGAACTCGCTCCTCTGATTGGCGGCAGCGGAGGAGGAAGACCGGACATGGCCCAGGCCGGAGGCTCCCAGCCGGAAAATATAGGAAAGGCAATTGCTGCCATAGAAAGAATATTAACAAATTAATCTTTTCACCATAATAAATTTACATTTTTTCAGGTTTTGAAATAGGGTGAATATGCTCAACTTTAAAAATATTTTATACCCAATAGACTTGGATTCGAAAAATATCTCCTCGATTGTCAAGGCTCTGGAATTCGCATTGATGTTTAACTGCCCGATTCACATCCTCTATGTTAATGACATACAGGCCGGTTATCGTCACGCTACGGACAGGGAAGATGCCGTAGCCCTTAGAGTAAGGGAAGTTGCGTCCGCTGAATTGCTGGAAAATTTAAAGATTACTTATGCCGTTTCCAAGGGTACTTTGGACGAAGAAATCATCAAATATTGTGAAAAAAATAAAATCGATTTAATCATAACCGGCCACAGGCACAGGAGTAAATTGTACTCCATGTTTTTCGATAGTCCTGACGTGAATATTATTGATGCAGTTAATCTGCCTGTTTTAATCATTCCTGAAAATTAGATAATATATGAGTATAATGGAAAATATTTTTCCAAGCAAACCTGGCCGTTTTTTATCAATAATATTTTATTTAATACTCTGTACCCCGTTTACCTGTTTTGCCGATACGTTTTGGGCAAACCTACCGGCTGGCAATATAGGAACCATTCTCCCTCTATGGGCCATACTGCCGTTTGCCGGTATTTTATTTTCCATCGCACTAATTCCGTTAGCCGCTCCCCATTTCTGGGAACGTCATTTTCCCAAAGTGTCTGCTTTTTGGGCTTTGGTTTTCGTTCTCCCTTTTCTGTATTTTTTCCGGGACGTGGCCGTTCATGAAATAGCGCATACAATCATTATTGACTATATCCCTTTTCTTTTACTCCTCTGGTCGCTATACACAGTTTCCGGCGGCATTTATGTTAAGGGCACATTGAAAGGATCGCCCGGCGTTAATACCATTCTTTTGCTGATTGGCACATTCCTGGCGTCATTCATCGGAACCACCGGCGCATCCATGTTAATGATCAGACCCATTTTACGCTCCAATGCCTGGCGTCAACACAAGGTTCACACCGTGGTATTCTTTATTTTTTTAGTCAGCAATATCGGCGGAGTTTTAACGCCGATTGGTGACCCGCCATTATTTCTGGGATTTTTACACGGCGTCCCTTTTTTCTGGACATTAAAACTGCTGCCCCAAATGATCTTTGCCTGCTCTATACTCCTGGGCATGTATTTTATTATGGACTCATACTATTACAAAAAAGAAGACCCGATCGTCCTGGAAAAATCAGATATGGAGCCATTAAAAATTGAAGGTTCCTGCAATTTCCTTTTTCTTGCAGGAATAATTGGCGGGGTTTTATTCAGCGGCATGGTTAAACTCGGAGGAGTAAATGTATTCGGAATCCATCAATCCGTTGAAAATTTAGTAAGAGATGTTGCCCTGATCATAATAGGATTATTATCACTTGTTCTTACAAAGAAAGAAGTCAGGCAAAGCAATGATTTTACATGGGCTCCGATACTGGAAGTCGCTTATCTGTTTGCGGGTATCTTTCTGACCATTATCCCGGCACTGGCCATTCTGAAAGCGGGTGAAAACGGAGCACTGGCCTTTTTAATAAACTCATTGGAAACTCCGGCTCATTATTTCTGGGCTTCAGGAATCCTTTCAAGTTTTCTGGATAATGCTCCCACATATCTGACTTTTTTTAACTGCGAGATTGGGAAATTTTATCCGGGTATGCCGGAATCTCAGGCCGTTGCCTGTTTAATTGAAGAGGGAATCCCGTATCTGACGGCCATATCCGCAGGCGCCGTCTTTATGGGAGCCAATACATACATTGGCAACGCCCCGAATTTTATGGTTAAGTCCATTGCGGAAGAAGCCGGAGTGAAGATGCCCAGTTTCTTTGGATATATATTTAAATATTCCCTCCCCATTTTGTTCGTCCTGTTTGTCATAATGACTTTTATATTTTACTAACAGGACTCAAGGTTTAATTCTATTAAGCTATTGATTTTCTGAAGATAATGATCATCTTACAATTAAGGAAAATATTTCTTGAAGATACGGTGGAAAGCGGATATAGGTTGCACAAGTTGGTCCTAATGAAAATCAGATTATTCGCCGGCATTCAGGATACAAATCAAATTATACGTGGTATGAGGAGTAAAAAAATATGGTTGCGACACTGCGCAAATCTTTAAAAACAATAGAGGATTACAAATCGACTCATCCTCATTACACTGAGCTTCTGGACATCATGGCGGATATTTTAATTTTACGCGAAGAATATCTTAAAAACATGAAAGACTCCATTTTCACAGTGGAAGAACATTTAATTTCGCAGAAAATGAAAGGCGGTCTCCCCCTGATCGATTTTTCGGGAAAGGAATTTGATTTAACCCACCCCAGAGAATATTTTAATGACCTGATCTCCATCGGGGAAAAAAGAATGCCTGAAGTGGCTCAAAACATTCAGGATATCGTTATTAATCCTCAGTTTGACTGGGAAAAAAGTATTCTTGCATCATTTGACCGAAAGTATATTGAAACCAATGCCAAGGAATCACAGGCAGATAACGATACTGAAGATCAAATTGACCTGATTGATCTTTTTATGGAAGAAAGTCTCCGGCCGGAGCTTGAGTCTGTCGCCAGAAAATACAAAGAAATCATTGAAAAATCCGAATGGACGGAAGGATATTGTCCCGTTTGCGGCAAGGAACCTAAAATCGGCGAAATCAGGGATGAAGAAGACGGAAAACGTTATCTGTTTTGTCATCAGTGCGGTTTCAAGTGGTATTTTAATCGCATCAAATGCCCTTTCTGCGGCAATGATGAGCAACATTCGCTGGCTTATTTTGAAGTGGAAGGCGAAGAACGTTATCGGGTGGATGTATGCAACAAGTGCCGCCGCTATATAAAAACAATTGAGTTGCCCAAATCAAGCGAAGAGCCCAATATGGATGTCGAAGATATCGCGACTCTGCATCTGGACATGATTGCTTTCGACGAAGGGTACAATTAGATTTATAACACCTTCAATATTGAATAGAGTTAAAAAAGCCCGCCTCTCCCAAAAGAGAGGCGGGCTTCTAAATTATGCTGCTTTGATGGAAACCTTTGTTCCTTTTGCTTTGGCAATCTGGTTCTTGGGAATCTTGATATCCAGAATACCGTTTTTGAAAGTCGCTTCCGCCTTTCCCGATTCTATTTCCGCATCCAGCGGAATTACCCTGCTAAATGAACCGTAAGATCTTTCCATATAATAGTAATTCTTGTCCTTATCTTCCTTTTCTTCCTTTTTTTCGCCTTTGATTGTCACCGAATCATTCGTCACTGTAACTTCAATATCCTTTTCTTCCACTCCGGGCAGTTCAGCTTTGATAATAAATTCCTTTTCATTTTCTTTTACATCAACAGACGGAGTGAACATTCCGATTGGACCGGCGGACAATCCCCGCGGCGCCAGATCAAATCCACGGAAGAAATTATCAAACAGACTGTTCATCTCCCTTTGCAGGGAATAGAAGGGATGATCAACATCTGTTCTCGCTTTCCGGGCTATTTCCGGCAATAAATTTCTCACTTTCATAATCATATCCTCCTTTCCTTAAGATTTATTTTAGGCCGCGTTAATCATAATTTTCTTCGGCTTGACCTTCTCTGCCTTCGGCAATTCAAGCCGCAGAACGCCCTGTTGGACCGTCGCTTTGATTTTATCCCGGTCGATCTCATCGGACAGGGTAAAAGTCCTTTCGTAATCGCCGACTTCATATTCGGAAAACACCAGATTATAGTCTTTCACCTTACCGTCTTCCACACGTCCGGAGATGGTGAGAATATTTTTTTCCAGTTCCACATCAACGGTTTTATCATCAACGCCCGGCATATCGGCAATCAGATACAAAGCGTCTTTTGTCTCATAAATATCGACACGCGGCACAAATGTTTTTACATTACGTATTTTTTCCTTCACCGCCGTATTTTCGGTTTTTTTCAGATCTTTATCGGACATAAATCATGACCTCCTCTATGAATTAATTTTAATTTTCTTGGGTATATCTTCCTTCATTCGAGGCAAGGTAATCGTTAAAATTCCTCTTTCATATTTTGCTTCGATTGCCTTCGATTCCACCCCAAAAGGCAATTGAAGATTACGTTGAAAATTACCCAAATCTCTTTCCTGGCGCAGATACGTCTCGCCTTCCTTTATGGGATCGGCTTTGCTCGCTCCCGAAATTGTTAATGTCGTTCCCGTAACTGAAACATCAATGTTTCCCGGATCTACTCCCGGCAGTTCCGATGTTACAACCAAACTGTCGTCTTTTTCCCACACATTTAATGCAGGATAGCCCAATGTCGTACTTTGGCCAACATTGGAAAAAAGCCTGTTGATTTCCCTTTGTAAATCAATCAATTCCGGAACGTTATCGGCAAATCTTTTCACTCTCCAAATACCTGAATTAAACATCGGTCATCCTCCTTTCAAAAGTTTAGTTTATCATAACCAATTGCTATTATTGATTATTTCCCTTGTTTCAATGTAAATATATTTACGAAATTTCTTTTGTCAAGGCTCCCTTCACACACATAAAATCAAAATCGGATGTATCCGCAATTTAAATATCTACTGAATAAAAATAAGATTTTCTGGTTTCCTCCCTTGACACTGAATATACCCGTAAATATATTAAGTCCGTTTTCAGGATACATTTTTTTGAAATCATCCGGTGAAATAACTATGGAAGATCACATAATAAAAACATTTAAAGAGAGCAGCCGTGTAAAGGATATTTTTCTTAACGAAAATCTTGGAAAGCTGGTTAATGTTATCGAGTCAATTACAACTGCTCTGAAAGCGGGTAACAAGATACTGCTTTTCGGCAATGGCGGTTCGGCTGCCGACGCACAACATATTGCCGCCGAATTCGTTAACCGTTTCATCATCGAAAGGCCGCCTCTGCCGGCAATAGCCTTGACGACGGATACGTCGGTTATTACAAGCATTGGTAACGACTATGATTTTTCGGAGATATTCAGTAAGCAGATACGGGCAATCGGTCAGTCCGGAGATATTGCCTGGGGAATCTCCACAAGCGGTAATTCAGCCAATGTTTTAAAGGGCATGGAGATGGCCAAAAAAATGGGGCTGGTCACCCTGGCTTTCACGGGAAAGGACGGGGGAGATATCGCAAAGATCGTTGATTTTTCAATTAATGTATCTTCCAGCAATACGGCGCGGATTCAGGAAACACATATTACGGCAGGTCATGTTATTTGCGAGATGGTGGATATTAAATTATTCCAGAAACCTGATTTTAAATAATAATTAACAAGAGGCTCCTGTGAAGAACAAGAAAAATCACTCTGAACATAATGTAAAGGATGCTCAATCCGGCGAGCACCATAATGAAAAAGCTGTTGCCGAAGGTCTTAACCGGGAAATTGAAGATTTAAAGAAAAAGTCCGACGAAAAAGAAAAAGAGGCAAAGGAAAATTACGATAAATATCTGCGGGCGGTTGCCGACCTGGATAATTATAAAAAGCGGGCCATCCGGGACAAGACCGACGCGATAAAATACGGCAATGAAGAAATAATCAAGGATATTTTGCCTTTTATGGACAGCCTGGACAGGGCTTTGGAGCACGACACCGGCGATGTTCAGGCTTTTAAAGACGGCATTGCTTTGATTCAGGAACAGCTTTTATGCTGCCTGAAAAAGCATGGTGTCGAAAGGATTGATACCGTTGGCAAGAACTTCGATCCC
>CAYMWM010000131.1:0-663 GCA_964394185.1 uncultured Smithella sp. | reverse complement strand
TTTAATGCAGGTGGAAAGTGATCAACACGAAAACAACCAGATCGTCAGTGAAATGGAAAAAGGTTATTTGTTAAACGGACGGCTTGTAAGACCATCAAGAGTATGCGTCTGCAAGAATGTTAAAACTGAAAATAACCGAAATATTGAAAATGATGAATATGAAATAATGGATGATACAGGAGAATAAGGAGGAAATTATGGGAAAAATTATTGGAATTGATTTAGGAACAACAAATTCATGCGTAGCTATCATGGAAGGCGGAGACCCTGCCGTTATCGCCAATCAGGAGGGGAACCGCACAACTCCATCTATCGTAGCTATATCGGATAGTGGTGAGCGCCTGGTAGGACAGGTCGCCAAAAGACAGGCGATAACCAATTCGGAAAATACTGTCTATGCCGTTAAGAGATTGATCGGCCGCAAATATTCATCGAAGGAAGTTCAGTACGATATTAAAACAATCCCCTATAAAATAACGGAAGCTTCCAACGGCGACGCTCAGGTTACCGTGAGGGGCAAAAATTATTCGCCCGCGGAAATATCGGCAATGATTCTCGCCAAAATGAGACAAACCGCCGAGGACTATCTGGGCGAAAAAATAAAGGATGCCGTCATTACCGTCCCGGCATATTTTAACGATTCCCAGCGGCAGGCCACCAAAG
>CAYMWM010000130.1:0-8869 GCA_964394185.1 uncultured Smithella sp. | reverse complement strand
CGGACTGATCGTTTCCACGCCGACCGGTTCCACCGCCTATTCTCTTTCCGCGGGCGGTCCGATTGTTTTTCCGGGTAAAGATTTGATTATCGTCAATCCCATTTGCCCGCACACGCTCACGAACCGTCCGATCATTTTTTCCGATCACTCCACTCTGAAGATAACGCTCTGGTCCAAGGATAAGGGCGCCATGCTGACTCTGGACGGACAGGAAGCATACAAAATAAAATCCGGCGATGTCGTAACGGTCAAAAGATCGAAGCATACAACGATGCTGGTTCTTTCTCCCTACCGCAGCTATGGTGAAATTCTGCGTTCCAAGCTGGGCTGGGGCGATTTACCTCCGGGAGCTAAAAAAAGGAAAAATGCTTAATGAGCTGAGCATTAAAAATTTTGCCATTATTGACGAACTTCATCTGTCCTTTGATGAAGGCCTGAATGTTATTACCGGTGAAACCGGCGCAGGTAAATCGATTATTATCGGCGCGGTAAGTCTGCTCCTGGGAGATCGGGCGACAACGGAAATGATCAGAACGCAGGCCGATACGGCAACCGTCGAGGCAAGATTCGATGTCTCTGCCAACAAAACACTTCGTGATAAAATTACAGCCATGGGTTTCCCGGATTCGGACGATTTGATCATTCGCCGGGTGATTTCGCATTCCGGCAAGAACAAAACCTTCATTAACGGGCAAATGGCGACGTTAATCAATTTATCCGCCGTCAGCGAATTACTGATCAATATCTGTGGACAGCACGAACATCAAATCATTCTCGATGCTGAAAATCATATTGATATTCTGGATGAGTTTGGTGACTGCCTTCCGGCCAGAGCGGTGTATGAGGAGATATATCATCAGCATCAGCAGATCGTAAATGAAATAGCAAAACTGCGGGATTTGAGCAAAAGCCGGGAAGAAAAAGCTGAACTGTTTAAATTTCAGCTCAAGGAGATTCAGGATGTTAATCCCGGGCCTGCCGAAGATACGGCGCTGGTGGATGAAAAAAAAGTTCTTGTCAACGCGCAGAAACTCAACGATTATGCCAATCAATCCTATGATGTGCTCTATGGCGACAAGGATTGCGCCATCGTCAAATTAAAGGACGCCGGGAGCCGGATAAAGGAAATAAAAAAAATAGATTCCAATTTGAATATTGCCGATGCGGATGTCGAAAACAGCTTGATCACGCTGCAGGAAGTGGCACTGGCTCTGCGTGATTACACCAAAAAGCTTTTCTTTGATGCCGACAGGCTGGCAACGATAGATGAACGTCTGGAGTCGTTGAATCGTCTCAAAAGAAAATACGGCGGCACACTGGAAGGTGTTTTGCTCAAAAAGCGGGAGATGGAAGAATCCCTGCAAACTGTATTCTCTCTGGAAGAGGAATTGAGTAAGCTGGCCAAGGAAGAAGAAAAGGTTAAAGAAGACTTAAAACAAAACGCGTTTCGACTTTCGAAGATGAGAAAACAGGCGGCAAAGAAACTGGAGGATGCGGTGGATAAGGAAATTCGCGCTTTAAATATGCCGCACGCCTCTTTTTATGTTAACTTTAATAAAGACCGCGGCAAAGCTGAAATCTTCGGGCCGAAAGGGTATGATGAGATCGAATTTTATCTGTCGGCCAACAAGGGAGAAGATGCCAGACCATTGAATAAGGTTGCTTCAGGAGGTGAGTTGTCGAGGATAATTCTGGCTCTGAAAAATGTCCTGTCGCGCACCGGTTCCGTTTCATCCATGGTTTTTGACGAAGTGGATAACGGCATAGGAGGCGCTGTGGCGGAGATTGTCGGCCGTAAGTTGAAAGAGGTATCCGCGAACCATCAGGTTATCTGTATTACCCACCTGCCGCAAATTGCCTGCTTCGGAGAGAAACACCTGTATGTTTCCAAAAAGGTTGTAAAGAACAGGACGACAACGTCCGTGAATGAACTTGACAATGAACAAAAAATCGAAGAAATAAGCAGAATGCTGGGCGGCGTTCATGTGACTGAAAAAACCAGAGAGCATGCCCGTGAAATGCTTAAAAATTCAGGATCATATAAATATGCTAAAACAGGAGAAAAAAATGCTGAGAAAAGCGCGCATTGATGATGTCAAGACGATTCACCGTATGATAAACATGTCGGCGGGAAAAGGTGAAATGCTGCCGCGCGCGCTGACGGATATTTATAAATCCTTACGGGATTTTTTTGTATATTACGATGAAGATGAATCGCGGATCATCGGCGTTTGCGCGATGAATATCATCTGGGAAAGTCTTGCCGAAGTACGGTCGCTTTATGTGGATGAAAATCACCGGGAAAAGGGTGTGGGTAGAGTGCTGGTTGAGGCCTGTATCTCGGAAGCCATCACGATAGGTCTTTTTAAAATATTTACTCTTACCTACAAAAAAGGATTTTTTTCAAAGCTGGGATTCAAGGAAATTGACAGAAATCTTTTGCCGGAAAAAATCTGGTCAGACTGCTTTCACTGTGCCAAGTATCCCGATTATTGCGATGAGTTTGCGATGATTATTGAATTATGAAATATTTGCTGAAAATATTTCTCATCATCATTGCCGTTTCTTTCAGCTTCAGCGGATGTATGCGCGCCGCTTACAAACCTTCCTCAAAATCTCTCGAATCTTTTGTTTTCGTAAAAGCCAATGATATTGATTTCGGAGATGATCTAGAGCCCGCGTCGCTGGAGGCAGCAATTGATCGCAGCATCCATTATTACGAAGGCGCGGGTCGCAATAAACTTTTTCGAATGGGAGACCGATTAATTGACGCCCGGCAATTAAAAGAAACACTAACGGCGTTTCGAACCGTTTTGCGCAAGGCGGAAAATAACGATGATTTAAGAAAAAGAATAGCCGCCCAATTCGATGTTTACCGTATTAACGGTTCCGATGGTGACGGTGGCGTGCTTTTTACGGGATATTATGAACCGCTCCTGGAAGGTTCCCTTAAACGCTCTGACAAATTCAAGTATCCGCTTTATAAGGTTCCCCCTGATTTGGTCGTCAAAGAAAAGCAGGTCGGCCGGATGAAGAACGGTAATGTTGTGCCTTACTACTGCCGTCGTGAAATTGACGCGGAAGGCGTTTTGCAGGGAAAGAACCTGGAACTTGCCTGGGTATCGGACCCTTTGGAATTGTATTCGCTGCATATACAGGGCTCCGGTAAAATTAAAATGGAAGAAGGGGATATTCAGACGGTTGGTTTTGCGCAAACCAACGGCAGGCCTTTCAGCAGCGTAACAAAATTCATGCTGGATAACGGCAGGATAAAAAGCAGTGAAGCGTCTTATCGCCACGAGTTCTTAAAAGGCAAAAGCGATGAGGAAATCTATGAAGTCCTGGGACACAATGAGCGGTATACTTTCTTTCGCTTTCTGGATAAGGAACCGGTCGGTTCTCTGGGAGAACAGGTGACACCGGACAGAACGATTGCGACCGACCCGGATTATTTTCCCGAAGGAGCGCTGGCATTCATTCGCTTGCGTAAACCGGTTTTTGATACGGAAGGTCATGTCACGCAAAGAGCTGATGCATCCCGCTTTGTCCTTAGTCAGGATAAAGGCTCGGCTATCAAGGGTCCCGGCAGGGTGGATATTTTCTGCGGTTTCGGCAATCAGGCCGAATACACAGCCGGTACGCTCAAGGAAAAGGGCGAATTATACCTATTACTGAAAAAATAATCGTTTTTCTCTTTCAGAAATTCTTTCTTATTCTTGATTTTCCTGCATGAGGTCACGCACGGTTATTTCGTCGGTGGCATAAAGAACCGCCTTCTCCAACGCCTCTTCACGAAATATATGAATCTTAAGATATTCAGGATTGCCGGTCATCTCGATAAATGCCTTCCGGGATGGATACTGAACCAGCATCATGAGGTCCCAGGTTTCGGTACCGTTAATCAGTTCATTCGGGCGGCTAAATAGCAGAAGCTTTCCTCCGACGCTTTCTATAAATCGGGAAGCTTCCTTCAGATAATGGACGTATGACTCTCTGCCGCCGTCTTTTTTAAACTTCAATAGATTCAGCATAACAACAGGCTTGTCATTGGGATTTTTAAGAAGTTTCTTGAATTGATCCTTATTGATTTCTATCATGTTCATACATCCTCCCCTTATGAGATGAATAAAATGGATTTATAGCCATACGCTCTGGCGATCATTCGCCTGACAAATTCCTGTTCACTACTTTTTTGGTGTCTGGGTCTCGTGGATAAAGCAGCGCGGGTCTTCAGCCAGATAATCTCCGCTGTAGGCCAGAGCGCGTCCCCGGCATCCGCCGCAGACTGTCTTGTAATTGCAATCACCGCAGAGGCCTTTTAAAAGTTCTTCGCGGCGGCGCAAATGCTGAAATACCGGCGCGTTCGCGTATATTTTGTCAAAGCTTAAATTCCTTACATTTCCGGCGTTGACTTCCACAAAGGGGCAGGGCCAGACGTCTCCATTGGATTTAATGTAAACAAAGCCGCGTCCGGCCGCGCAGCCGTGAAAAACTTTACCGGCCAGTTTAAGCCCGAAGCCGTTACGGATTCCTTTTTTCTCCAATAGGAAAGGCCAGTACTGGGGACCGGCAACCGGTTCAATAATCGTCTTTGCCGTTCTTTGTTTTTCGGAAATCAGTTCGCTTAAATGTTTATTGGCGCTTTTCTTTAAAGTTGCTTTTTCAATCTTCTCTCCGCGTCCCACGGCGACAAGCTGATACATCAGCATGATACCGGCTTCGCTTCCGGCGGCCAAATCGATCAGCTCGGACAGGTAAGGCATATTATATTCCATAGCCGTTGTGTTGATTTGCAGCATGATGCCCGCTTTCTTTGTGGCTTTGATTGCTCTTAGGGCCAGATCGAAAGAACCCTGTTTGTTGCGCACCATGTCGTGAACGGAGGGATTGGCGGCATCAATGCTAATGGCATTGCAGACAACGCCGTGTTCTTTGAGTTTAAAAGCCATTTCCTCGTCAATTAATGTCCCGTTGGTTGCGATGATATTGGCAAGACCGGCCCTTTGAGAATATTTGAGCAGTTCAAAGATGTCCTGTCTCACGAGCGGTTCACCGCCGGTGTATATTAGCGTACGAAATTCACTGACGGAGGCAATCTGGTCAATAAGTCGCTTGCCTTCATCCGTGGTCAGTTCATCGGGATCAGCGTTACCGCTGACGGCGTGACAATGAATGCACCTCAAATTACAGGCATCGGTGACTTCCCAGACCGGATGTCCGGGATAACCGATACATCCCATTCCCAATGCCCCGTTGGCTACGGGGATGGATCTGAATCCGTATTTTAATACCCAGCCGGGAAAATTCTTCCAGTTGTTTAAATAGCCCATGAGCAGGGAACTGCCCAGTTGTCTGAACAATAGAGAAGGCGGATTATAAAACGCTTTTACTTTATTTTTTGTTGTCATGGTTATGGTCTAAATATATGCCAGAATGTAAGACAGCGATGTGCCTAAATTGACGGCAATGTTCAAGCCGCATAATTTCTCCAGCGTTTGTTTGTCTTCGTGCTTGCCACGCTCAGCCATTACAACGATAAACAGAGAGATGATGAGTACGGGCAGGTAAAAATAAATAACCCTGAATGGAATTCCCCAAAAAGGGGAAGCAAGCATTGCCGCGGATGCCAGCAGGGAAAAGATAATATAAAGAGAAGCCCCGTTTTTTTTGCCTATGCGGTAAAGAAGATTTTTCTTGCCTGTGGCTTTGTCTGCTGCATAGTCGGGAAACTCATTGAGCAAAATAACATTAAAAATAGTAAGTCCGATGGGTATGGACAGCCAGTGAATGACCCGATGGATAGAGCCTGTCTGGAGGTAGTAGGCTGAAGCAATGGGCAACCATCCGTAACAGAATCCAATGAATAATTCGCCGATGCCTCTTTGCACCAGTCTTATCGGCCTGGTGGAATAAAAAAAACCGGGGAACGCTCCCATAAAGCCCAAAAGAAGTGTGTGTGGGCCTGTCTTTAGGACAAATTGCAGGATTGTGCCGATGGCTCCGGCTATTATCAAAGAAACAATGCTGGTCCATAAAGCAACGGGGCGGGACATGGCTCCGGCCTGAATGACTCCGGAACCGCCGGCAAAACTGCTTTTATAGTAGCGTTGGGATATTTCATCTTCCCGGAAGTCAAAATATTCACCGGACTGGTAAGTGGAAAGCATAATCAGGATGACTGCTGACACGCCGAGCATAAAAACTTCCATACTGAAAACGGCATTGATTTTATAGGCCAGAAGTGTTCCCAGCACAAAAGGCAGGACGCCTACGGTATGAAAGGGCGGACGGGAAAGCGTCAGCCATCTCTTAATTTTCTGTATGTTTGAATTATGCATAATACACCTGAATTCATAAAGAAACTTTGTTAACATAAAGGTTTTTTTTTGTAAAGAAGAGCACATCTGACTTTAAATAGCTTATTTTCACGGACAGCCGGTTATCTCCGGAATCAGCCGGCCACCGGAAAGCATTTGTTCGTAACTGGGAGCCGGCAGAAAAAATATAGAGAAAACGGTAACATTATCGGGGGAAAAATCACTTTTTCCTTGATTGTTAATTTTTATTATGCTAGTCATGGCGCTGATTTGAAGATAAGAACACTTCTCTAAGCCAGAAAACAAGCGGATTTGAGCGAGTCGGATAATTCTTCTTGCGATTATAACCGTGAAAACGGTTAATAATAAAATTCAGATTTGATTTCAAAAAAGGGGGATTTTGAAGATGACGAAGGCAGAATTGATAGGCGTTATTGCAAAAGCAGTTGGCATCACGAAGGACAAAGCGGGAAAATCATTAGAGGCATATGAAACCGCTGTTGCCAAAGAGCTGAAGAAAAGTGGTAAGCTTGTTCTCGTAGGTTTTGGTACTTTCTCGGTCGTTAAGAGAAAAGCAAGGGAAGGCAGGAATCCTCAGACCGGCAAAGCCATTAAGATTCCGGCAAAGAAAGTTGTAAAATTTAAAGCGGGCAAGGATCTGGCCAGTAAAGTTAAATAACGAATTTTACATTCTGGTAACAACCTAAGGCCTCCGTATTTTTATAGCCGGAGGCCTTAGTTTGTTTTAATGAAAAGGAGTCATTGTTTGGAACGAAAGAGAATACTCAGCGGAATGAGACCGACCGGCAAATTGCATCTGGGCAATCTACACGGAGCTTTGCAAAACTGGATTGATTTGCAGGAAAGCGGCAAATATGACTGTTTTTATTTTGTCGCCGACTGGCATGCGATTACCAGTGAATACAGCTCTACCGAAGGTATAAAAGATAATGGTATTAATATGGTCATCGACTGGCTGGCCGCCGGACTTGACCCGAAAAAAAGCACGCTTTTTGTACAGTCGGCGGTTAAGGAGCATGCCGAACTGTTTTTACTGCTTTCGATGATTACACCTCTGGCCTGGCTGGAGCGCAATCCCACCTACAAGGAAATGAAAGCGGAATTGTCCAGTAAGGATTTATCGACATTCGGTTTTTTGGGATATCCGGTTCTGCAGGCCGCGGACATCATCATGTATAAGGCTTACGGCGTGCCTGTCGGTGTTGATCAGCTCCCTCATGTCGAGCTTACGCGGGAAATCGCGCGTCGTTTTAATTTTCTTTACAAAGAGATATTCCCTGTTCCCGAGCCGCTCTTGACCAGTGTTCCCAAACTGCTGGGAATTGACGGACGAAAGATGAGCAAGTCCTACGATAACTCGATTTACATCAGCGATCGCGGAAAGACACTGCTGGATAAAATCGGTTCCATGTTTACCGATCCTCAGAGAATGAGGAAGCGTGACCCGGGTAATCCGGAAATTTGTAATGTTTTTACTTTTCACGGTTTATATTCTCTGCCCGAAAAGGTCAAAGAAATTGACATTGAATGCAGAAAAGCGGGTATCGGCTGCACGGACTGCAAGAAAATGCTGGCCGGGCGTGTTGCCGAAAAGATGAAGCCTGTGCACGAACGTATGGATTACTATACAAACCATATGGATGAAATTAACTCGATTATTGAAGAAGGCAACAAAAAAGCGGCAAAAATCGCCCATCAAACGATGGATGAAGTCCGTGCTGCTATTAAAATCTGATTTTGCCTGTAAATTGAAAATTGTCATTTTGCGCTATAGATGAGTGATATGGATAACGAAGAAAATTTAAATTACGCGATTAAGCTGGATATCTTTGAAGGTCCTCTTGATCTGCTGCTTTATCTGATAAAGAAGAATGAAATTGATATCTATAATATTCCCATCGCTCTGATTACGGAGCAATATCTTTCATACCTCAAAATGATTAAAGCGCTTAATCTGGATCTGGCCGGAGAATATCTGGTCATGGCTTCCACCCTTATCCATATTAAGTCACGGCTGCTGCTACCGCCGCCGGAGGAACCGGAGGAAGAAGAGGAAGATCCCCGGGCTGAACTGGTCAGACAATTGCTTGAACACAAGACATTTAAGGAAATAGCTGAAAATCTTGTCAACAGGCCACTCCTGGAGAGAGACGTGTTTACACGGGCGGCGGCGTTGCCCGAGGAGCTGGAAAAGCCGGTCTCGGACGAAGAAGAACTCATTGAAGCGAGTGTTTTTGAGCTTATCGAGGCTTTCCATCGTATAATTTCTCAGCTTGACAAGAAAGAACTTATGGAAATTGATTTGGAGAAATTATCCCTTACTGATATAATCAACGAAGTCATGGAAACGTTGACCGTGACGAAGAGTTTAACCTTTGATGATCTGCTCAAGGAAAAAAGAGATCGCCGCCACATCATCTACACTTTTTTAGCTTTACTGGAATTAATCAAATTGAGGATGATTAAAGCCTATCAGACCTCAAATTTTGGAGTTATCCGGATATTTCCGGCCGTGGAGTCGTAAATGGAAA
>CAYMWM010000129.1:0-9037 GCA_964394185.1 uncultured Smithella sp. | reverse complement strand
TTTGTGAGCGCCGGGATATCAAATTCATGCTCTTCAGAATAGCGATTCAGCCAGTTAGCCGTTTCATCTAGCAAATATTCGATCAGGTCTGGTATTTTCTCTTTGTCGCCGCCTACCAGATCAACAATGGCAGGCGCTTTTGATCGGCAAAAAGTCTCGATGTCATACTTGAAAAGCATGGCCCGCTCCGCCAGGGCCTGTTCAAAGGAATCATTGCGGACATATTCACCCTTTAAAATGCTGATTTTCAGTTCCTTCATTTCGGCGCTGGCTAAAGATTGACGAACATCAGCCTCATATTTTTTCTCTTGAATATCGGCCATTGCCTTTGACGGCTTTGACCCATCGGCACGCTTTAAATACTTCAGGGCGTACTTATCGACAGAGGCAAGAGAGAAACTACCGTCATCGTTTCGTCTGATTTTCTTTCTTTCGACGTGCTCATAAAACTGCGATTTTGATATTTTCCAGGCGTGTGCTCTTAGATATTTATGGACATCGGCAGCACTCTGAAGCTTTGTTTCGGTTTTATTGATTTCATCCGTCATAAATAAATCCACCTAATGGTTAGTTTTTTCCTTCACCCGCGCCCCCCCGCCGCGCCGCTCGCTGTATCTGTAGAGGCTATCCAGAAAACAAGGGCGTGGTTTCAAATTTGAGACGCCAAAGGCGCACGCTTTCGGGTGAGATATTTAACTTGGAGGCAATGATTTTATCACTGATACCGGCACCGGATAACACGGCCAGCAAGAACAGCCCCCGCATATCCAGGTGCGCCCCGTTGAGGATCGTGCCGGTCAGAGCGGAAAAATACTTTCCGCAGCCCTGGCACCGAAGCCGCTCGCCCTTCCAGAAGTGGTCAAGACGGCGATGCTCTTCGATGGCCCTGTGACAACCCGGACAGCAAGCGCCGTCTGGATGCAATTTATCCAAAATCCAAGCCCGGCAATTTTCCTCATCAAAGAAAGTTACACTGAGTTCTTTAAAGGCTTCTGTGTGAATCATAAAAAACCCCTTCGATTAAATTGTAAATCTTTGGCCATGTCCGGTTTTCCGGTTCGGAAATGTTCCCCAAACCTCTTAAGACTCAGGCCGCTTCGTACCCGTAATGCTCCGACTTCCGGGAAGGACCCGCTCATTTTTTATTCATTCGATATTCTAATTCATGCTTGAATATTGAATTAAATTTATCATTGATGACCCTCTTTGTCGCATCCATGATCTTCTTGCTGCCAAACAGAATTGAAACACCAGGTCCCAGCAATTGTTTAATGGGCGTGCGACTGTTTCCTTCCCTTTGCACGACGGCGATATGACCCGACTTGAACTTTGTGATAAATGGTTTTGGATTTCCGCTCAACGTCTTGCGTCCGCCTCTCTTAACCTCGACGCTTACCGCTCCGCCTCGACCTTGCTTAGCCCGGCGTGTGTATCTCATCACCTTCTTGTTAGCCATGACGCCGATCTGCTTGGCCCCAAAGTAGGCAAGCGCAATGCCTCTTTTAAAACCAGAGATCACAGCTTCCATCTGATCGCCACTCGCCCTTGTTGTTAATTGAAGGTTCTTTGATACATCAGCGGCCTTGATGTTGTACTCGGATCGAATCAGCCTTGACGCTTCAGTCTTTGCCTGGGCAGCCACTTTGTTCAATGTGCTGTTCGCAGCCAGGCGGATCTTGTTTGGATCTAATGTCTGCATCAATTCTTTTATCCCTGTAATCTCGATGTCCACTTTCATATGCAAAACCTCCCCTTATCTTTATGGTCCGCGTCAATCCACACCAGGCCAAAGTGATATCGTTTCCGGGACTGCTGGCTTTTGCCCGGCTGCCTGGATCCAACATGCGCACGATTGACGAAGCGCGTTGAAGTCTGATCCGCCATTAAGAATATCCTTGTATGCTCTGTTGACATCAGCTTCAGCGGCGCGTGTCTCATCTGTGGAATTGAAAACGTTGCCGGCCACAATTTCATCACAGGCAGCAAAAAGAATTTGATCAGCCTCGGCCTCGCCCGGTATTATCTTGACGGCGACGGCTGCCTTGCTGTTTCCAGTTTTGGCCTGTTGCTTTCTTAATCGTGAGTATTTATAAAAATTCATAGTCAATCCCTTTCTGCACAGACAACACATATGCGCACACACGGGTTGCACATACGCAAAGCCGCGCCAGCATTGGCACTGCACAATGGCACAGACACTTTTTATAATAATTAAAAAAGTAAGTCAGAAGTAGAAGTCGATTTACCGCGCGCGCGCGCGTGCGCATGTGCGCGCGCATGCAATATGTTGATTTTTGTCTGTGCGTATGTGCAGCCCACAGATAAAACAATGAATTAATTAAGGAAAAGGTTGCACATACAAGCTTATTTTGTCTGTGCATTGTCTGTGCTGTGTGTGCAACTTCTGGCGGCATGATATTAATGTTGGGTTGCCGCTGCGCAACAGGGGGCAGGGGGGCAGTCGAGCGCACACCTTCGGCAATCTTAGCGGAATAACAAGAAATAAATGGTGCGGCCTGCGCCGCCTTGATTATTTTAATCATACAATAACCTCATCGGACGGCCTCAAACTGATACCATCTGCAACGCGAGTACGTTTTCCGTCCGTGCTTGCCTGGTAAATTCTCAGGCGTCCGACGGCATGATAAAGTTCCCGGAAGAAATTATTCGAGTTGGTCTGCTTGTATCCGTTATGGCGGCAATATTTGTCGTATTCAGAATACAGGTCTTCCTTTGATACGGATTCATTCTCCCCAAGCTTGCATCGATCCTCGACAAAACACATAATCGGATTATTCGACCGGCGGAATTCCATCATCAATTTGCGCGTTGCCGCTGAATCAGAAAAGCGGCGCTGTTCACGCAGCCTTTTTAAACCGCACAGAGACCAATAGAAGATCTCAGATCGTTCAGCCTTGAGCTTGTCGCCCAGGTGTTCGTCACGATCCGGGTCACCTTCAAGGAACTGCCGCTTAAATTGGACCGGAAGGATACGCTCAAACAGAGCATCGCTGTTATCCTTTATACGTGGTAGGATATTGCCCGCAAAAATGAGCTTGCAATAGGGCGAAAAGGTGAAGTTGTCTTTATGTTTGAAGGCAGCCTGGATCGGATCACCGCTTGTTATGGCTTTAAAATAGGCACTCTCAATAACATTGCTGCCGATCTCTGTGGAGACGTTCAGCATTTTGTTATAGAGCGATGACCGGGCAAACTCCTTTTCCAGGTCAGCAAAAGACACGGCGGACATGTTATCAATACCGACCATATCTTTCATGGCATTGATGAATTTTGACTTGCCGTCTCGCCCTGGGCCAAGAAGAAATAAGCATTTTTCATACTTTGTGTCACGCGACAGGATATATCCGGCGAATTCTTGCATCTGTGCAATCGCCTCTTCGTCTTGCACGGACATTTCCAGGTATCGTTCAAACACTTCGCAGCGCTTATCAGATTCCGGGTCTAATGTGACCGGCAGCGCATAAGTCGCCAGGAATTCGGGGTCGTGGGGAACGATCTCAAACGTATTGATGTTGAGCATCCCGTTCTGGATGCAAATATAATCGATTTGATCATTAACGGCGCGGCCTACCGGCAGCGTGGACAAAATGCGCGCCTGATAAGACGCATCAGCAATGCGCCCCTGCTGGGCCTCGTTGCATAAATATCGAACACAGGCGGCCTCTAGGTGCTCACGTTCATACTCCGCCCAGAATTTCCCATTCCAGCGATATAAAAGGCCGGTGCCCGGATCGAACATCAGCTTATTATCTTGTAACAATCTTTCAGCCAGCAGGCGGGGCTTAAATGAGTAACGATTATTGACGCCATGATCAAAGAACTGCAAAACGTCATTTGAATTTTCGACATATTCACCAGTATTGCTATCGTTGCTTGATAAAGAATTTGACTTCCAGGGAAGGGCGCAGTCGATCAGCTCCTGCAGATCGGCAGCGGTTTTCTTATGGCGAACCAAGTAGTCAGTCAGATCCTGACCGTGATCCTTTGGAACGGCCCCTGATTCATCCACACCCATGAAGGCGGGCCATTGAACTACCTTGATGGATTTTGCCTTCCCAGACAAAGCATCAGCAGCAAAACGGGTATATTTCTGACCGGCCTGATCAGCGTCATAGGCAATGACAACATCGCGGCCCTTAAAATACTTCATTTGATCATCAGGCCAATTTTTAATCTTTGATGTTTGAGTTATAGCATTGAAGCCGTGCGACAAAGCGCAAATCGTATCTGATTCCCCCTCGCACAATAAAATAATGCCCTCATGAAGAGGTTTTGCCGGGAAAAGTCTTGCGTCGCCTGTAGATGTTGCAAAGGAAAGGATTTTAAACTGTTTTGCACCAGGTTCATAAAGCCTTATGTTCATAAGCTCGCCCTGTTCATTTTTAATCGGAATGGCGAGCTTTACCGGCTTTGATATTTGAGCAAGAAGGCCTGTTTTTTTATCCAGCCTAGTGTTTTGAAGGCGTATATTAAGAATCTCAATCCACTTCCGGGACCATGCGCGCTCTTTTTCAAGACGTGAAAGCCACTCTTCCGACAGTGGCGGGAATTTTTCCCAGGCGGATTTCATCAATGCATTGGTTTCATCGCTACTGATTTCCATGTCCGGGCGGGTGTCTTTTTTGTGAGTATGATTTTCACCATAAGGAATATGGTGTTGTTTGCAAAATGATTTGAAGCCTACTTTCTGGCCTAGATGATTAACTTCACAATAGAGCTTGATCAAATCACCATCAGCGCCGCAACTGAAGCAATGGTACACATCCAAAGCGATGTTGTAGGAAAAAGAGATTGAAGGCGTTGTCTCACTCTCGCCATGAATAGGACACAGGCCCCAAAGCTCACCTTTTTTATCCGGGCCTTTTTCGATATGACAGATTGATCGACAAATTCGCTCACGATCAGAATCAGATAAATATTTTTTAGAAATGCTCATTGTATTTTGTCTCAACAATAGTATTTTTAACCACGCCGGGTAAGCCCACCGGCTCACCCGGCGGTTCGTTCGTACACCACGGAGGTAGGCGCGGTAACGAATCCCATTGCTCTTACGGTGGTCAAGCAATGGCTGCCTGTGAGTATGAATTTAGAAGAACCTCACCGGCTTTTAAAATCTGTTTTGTTCCCCCTGATCAAGTGGACGCTATCCCAGGTTTAAAAACATCGCATCTGGCCGCTTGCGGCGGGCGTGAAACTAATTTTTTTCAGCGTTGCGGCAAATCCAATCCCTTGCGCCTGGCTGTTCACCGTATTGCAAGCTTCTTCCCATGCCCGCATAGTCTCTTGAACCTTCGCAAGTTCAATGTTCAGCGATTCCAACACAGCGGGTCGTGCTTCCTTGACGGCTTTCTGCAAAATGGAAAAAATGTTTTTGGTTACTTCCATCTCGGATTTTTCCAGCTCTGAAATTCTTTCATTTGTCCTGTCGATCCATTTTTGACAATCCGCATTGATGGTTTCCAGGTCCCTAAGTACAATTACAAATTGTTGCGGATCTTCTGCCCTGTCAATTGCGTCATCGATCTGATTGTTAAGCGCCAAAATTTCGCGCTCATTATTCGTAATGGTTTGTAAATAGCCGACAATGCGTTCGCGTAGGCGTGCAATGGCATGATTAACGTTGTTGCGTTCAGTCAATTGATCGTCCAGAGACGGATCAACAAACCCCATGATGTTTTTCTGAAAATATTCGGATTGGTTTTGTGTATTGACTATATTATTTTTCATGTGAATTCCCCCTTGAGATTTCTTCTTTTTGAATGTCTTGCAGCGTTTTCAAAATATCGACTACTGGAAAGGCTTCGACCCATGCGAAACGATCTGGCGGACAGATTTGCAAAATTTCCGCTTTTAGATCTGCAAGTTTCTTAACATCCGCGTCAGTCAAGTGTTGTTTAGCCCGGAGCGCCTGTATCTCTTTTGCAAGGCGGTCTGTTTCCGCAATCATCGCGGCCAATTCATTTGGCATAGACTGACTCATACAAAGTTCCCCTTCATGATCCAGTCTAAGTTTGATGCGGCTCCGATCCTCAATCGCTCATAATAATTACGATCTAAGTGCCCGGCTTTTGCGCGGGCCGCACGAACAGCGGCTTCCGGTGCGAATTTATGCACGCGAACGAAGTCACTGACGAGGGCCTCAAAGGTCAGCGGGTTTCCCTTTACGTCGCGGTGCTGTGGGTTATAGACAGGATTGTTTTTTACCGCCTTGATGATTTCCTCAGGCGTATGCCCGGCGGCCTCAAGCTCTTGCATATAGGTTGATCTGTGTTTAATTTTTGTCATTTGGAATCCTCCCTTTTTTGATTCAAAGATAAAAGAAGTAAACGCCCAAGTCAAAGATGGCTGTCATAACCTGTCACAACCTGACAAAGAAATTCCGTTTTCTTCGATATATTTTGATATTTGGCGAATCCGGTAAGCATCAAGGCTCTCTTCCGTAACGCGCAGCGCACCGCGCAATTTGAAGGCAGTTAATTCACCGTCGGCAATAAGCCGGTAAATAGTGCGTGTTGAAGCGCCCAGAATGCCTGCTACAGCCTTTATCGTCAAATTTTTTCCCATGTCATCAGTTCATCCGGTCTCTGTGGCGAATGTTTTTGATCTCAGCCTTAATTTAGCGAGTTTCTAAAACGCATATTTTCCAATTCGTATTTAAAGTTGTTTAAAAACATGCTAATTAGTTTTTGGACGGTTGCTTCTTGTCCGGGCGTAAAATAATTTTCAATATTGAGACTGAACGTTTCCGACGGATCAGCGCAATATGAAATAATCGAATTAATAATTTTATCCGATATCGAATCGCAGATCGCCACTTTTGCAAATTCCTTGCGAAAGAACTGTTCAACGTCTTCGTTTACTTTTTCTAATTCTGTCATTTTCACCCCCTCCTACTGGCATTTGACGCCATTGCGTTCTAAAAATCTGAATACATTTTCCCTCAACTTTGTGACATCAATCGACAACATTTTGGCAATCTTGTCGAATTCAGCAGATCCACTAAAAACAATGCGCTTAGCCTCCTTGAGTACAGCCAGGGATGGCGGATCGATCAGCGCCTGAATCAGACCAAAAAGAGAGAGAGCGGCTATTCCTTTCCGGTCCAGCTCTGGTAATTTTTTGAGAAGGGCAGTTTCCTCCATAACTTTTTCCCTTTGGCATGTCGTCATTTCATTCCTCCATTTCGGTAAGTTTTTAATTCGTAAACTTTCCAACAACTCAGGGCTGGACATAATTTTAGAAGCTCCACACGTAACGAAGGAAGGCACTTATATTTTTCGCACTGTTTCAGGGGAGCTATCGACATCTTCTTAGGCATTTGATTCTCCGTACATCATCGCATGTCCTTCAGCACATCCTTAACAACGGTATCAACTAGATCATTATGGTTTGCGAATTTTTCAAGAAACTGATCAACCCATTCATATTTGATTAGTACCGTCCCTGACGGCAAGCGCACATGCTTCAATCCGTTTTTAAGCCAGTCCTTTCGGAGTGTGCCTTCAGAGACCCCGGCGTATGTTGCCGCCGGTCCGATTTTTCCCCAGCCGTCCATTATTTCTCCTTGGTCAGTTCAGCGCGCAGCACGTCCATGAACGACGCCTTAATGTAAAAAGTGCGGCCGTCGATCTGTGTTTGCTGTATCAAGGGCTGTCCGGTCCGCCTTCGGGCCAGGCTGTCTCTGTTTGCGAGTGTTCTAAAATTCCAGGGGAATGATGGTGATAATTTGTTAAGATGCTGGCGTTGAAAAACTTCGGGGAGTTCGTCATCGACGGCTTTCAAAATCAGTCTTGCAGCCGGTGACAGCTGCTGCTGCGTTAATGCTTTTGCGGATGATTTGTTTATTTCTCTGCTCATGTCATGTCCCCCTCGGATGTTTCATTGTGAACACACTAACATATTGAAATCATAAAGCTATCGTTCATTTGTAAATGAACGAATTACAAAATGAACGAATTGCAAACGACAAAAGCCGCAAGGTTTTGCGGCTTAAATCGTTCATAAAATAGTTTGAATGAATGAAATTATTTAGATGATTTTTTTGATTTTGCGCCTCGTGGGGCTTTAGGAAAGTCTAATTCTTTGGTAATTATATCGAATTGCTTAACGCCATAAGGCTTGAAATTCGCTTTTAGCAAACAATAATTAACATTTTTATTTGCTATTCTCCGGTTCATCTCGGGATATTGTTTCCGTAATTTTGTTGCTTCTGCCAATGCTTCTTTGGCCCGTGCCCGTGGTGGCTTAGTTGATGGTGGTGCTGTGGGCTTACCCAGAAGGGCGGTTACTTGCTGCACTGAATACAGGAGGCTCGTCATGTTCTCCACGTTTATCCATCCAGGCTTTTTTTCTGAAGTGAAACTTGTTTCGATTTCTCGTTCTGTCGGCATCCTGTATGTGGTTGCTTCTTCTTTCCTCTTATTGACAACCACTTTCTTCTTTTCGGAAATTAATAGGTCTTCATAGTCAATTATCTTTTTACAATCTTCGGGATCATAAGCGGTGAGTTTGCCACTTTTGACCGCCTCGAGTAGTTCCTTTTTATTTAGTGTCTTCAGAAGATCGATTCCGGTAATCCATCTTGCTTCCATTTGCTTCGTCCTCATTAAAGCGTCCTCATGGTGAAAAGGGGGCAGCGGGTGAGGTTCCCGTTTTCTGCCTGCATAGCCTAGCCCCCATGTGTTATTTACCGCGCCGCTGATTATTTATCAAATTCCACAAGTCTTGCTCTTCGCTATTTTTCGTGTTAGATGCTTTCATATAAAAAATTATTACCATAAATATTAACACCAGGCAAAATGCGGAAAAATCAATTTTTACAAATATTATCCAATGTCGTTATTTGCTAAGCATTATTTTAGCAAAAACTGGTTGCGTATAGGTTGCGTTTTGCGGCAAAATACCCTCAATTTTGAACATTGCATAACTAATAAATTCAAATACTTAGCATGTATTTTGGGTTCTGCAAAACCGTTATTCATCGGTTCGAATCCGATTGCCGCCTCCAAAAAATCAA
>CAYMWM010000128.1:0-9159 GCA_964394185.1 uncultured Smithella sp. | reverse complement strand
GCTTCGCTTCTGAAAGCCAAGGCTCACTTGCCCCGCTCGGCTTCGCCTCGGGGATAATTCGCTCTAAGTCTTTCAGTGCGCTTCGCTTCTGAAAGCCAAGGCTCACTTGCCCCGCTCGGCTTCGCCTCGGGGATAATTCGCTCTAAGTCTTTCAGTGCGCTTCGCTTCTGAAAGCCAAGGCTCACTTGCCCCGCTCGGCTTCGCCTCGGGGATTATTCGCTCTAAGTCTTTCAGTGCGCTTCGCTTCTGAAAGCCAAGGCTCATTAAAAATTAAATCGGAAACCGCAGTAAACATTATGGGACGCGAACGTGGCGGACAGGCCGTCAAAATCCGGGTCGTCGGTTGTGAAGTACCGGTATTTCAAATCTATGGTCATGTGCGGATTGATGTAAAACGCAAGCCCCGCGCCAACCTGATACGCAAAGACGGTATCATCGTAATCATCATATCCGAAATCATTGAGTTCGATTGTAGCCGAGCCGATTCCCGCGGTGATGAATGGTGTAACGGGAGAGCCGTTATGGAAATCCATATAGAAGTTGCCCATGAATGAATAGGCGGTCATTTCGCCCGTGCCGTGCCCGGAGAAATAGTCATCATACTCGTAATCATATCCGTTTATCCCGCTGACATCGTTTTGCTGATAGCCAATTTCTCCCTCCACCCGGAACATGCCAAAGTTAAATCCGGCGGCAAAACCGGACGCGAAACCCGGATCGAATTCCGTGGTCGCGTCGGCGTAGTAATCCGACATATCGCTGTCTGTCAGAAAAGCCCCGCCGACCTGAGCGTTGAAATAAGGCCCGATGGGGGCGGCTGATGAAATCGAGGGAAGCATCAGCAACACGAATAACGCGGCAATGGATAAACCTGTCTTTTTCATAATGCACTCCTTTCCGATACGCAAATCGATTAAAATATTCTTTTCATAACTGCTTATCATTATACCCCCATGATAAAAAATATCAATGGCTTTGACGCGACTTTTTCTCTGTTATAAAATTCGTCTCACGCAAATAATCAGCAAGCAGATGATTGCTCAATCCGTTCGGGTGATAGTCAAGCGGATGCACGGCAAACTTTTTCATGGAATAATGACTTTTAAACGGCGCATAGCCGTCCAGGCAGGCCACGCCCCGCTTCCGGCATTCATTCATGATGACCTCATGAATTTGCCCAAACGGATAGCGGCCCAGGATGTCTTTGTAAATCAGCGGATAAATAACCACGCGAAAAGATATTCCCCGTGCGGCCAGCGTATCCTGAATCGACCGGATCTCATCCATCGTTGAAATCAATTCCCGCCGGTTGTTTTCGCTCAGATACATATCTCTGTAGTTCTGTATGGTACGGGAGCTCTCCCGATTGATCATCCACACTTTCCTCGCTGTTGAAAAAATGGCGCTTTGGGCAAGAAACCGGAAGGGAGGATGATATTTCTGTTTGTCATAATCCCATCGGACGTTCTGAAAATCGTTTATGATATCTTTCTGCCGTAAACGTATCTGTTCCGACAACCTCATATCGTTTAAATTAAGAAAATAGATGACCTCTTCCACCGGCGGAGCGGACAGGCTGTTTGTTTTACATATACTCGCAACATCATCAATATCCGCTCCCTTTTTTCCCCAGTTCTGAAAATTGATTTCCGGGTACTGCTCATTCAGGAAGTATCCGAGAGTGTCTTCATTTCTGACGCCATTCCCGTACACAAAAGAATCTCCGGCAATGGCAATCTGCCGTTTTCTTTCCGGATGAAATCCCCGGCGCCTCTGCTCCGCGTTGTATAAAACACAGTAACAGTATTTGCCGTCATAAGGGTTAATGGCTTTATACTGTAATAAGCCGTTCGGATTGGAAGGGTAACAATTCCCCATGTCAAATCCTTTCCCCTTCCCATCCCTGTCAATATAGCGGGAATGCTTTGAAAAATAAATTACGGAGTCAACCTTTCCGACATACAATTTATAACCGGACAATCCTTCAATATTAATTTTGCTAAGGGCGTATTCAGCAACTGCGGCGGCAAGAATAAACGCACACAAACATAAGGCGGCGTTGATCAGAATATTTCTTTTGCCATTGATATCACGCATGCTTCTCCCCTCTTTTCAAAAGGCGGCGGATTGTTTCGTTTTCCGAATGTTTTTGTAATTAGACAAAAGATGCTTTTTTTGCAAGGTGAAATCGGTATGAAAGGTTTTTCCTCTATAAGGTGAGGCGGTAGTTTTTCTCCCGGAACAATTTTACGCAGGCGTTGACGACATCGGCGTCATAAAGACTTCCCTTGTTCTTTTCGATTTCCTCCAGCGCCGCTTCGATGCCCAGAGCCGCGCGGTAGGGACGGTGGGAGCCCATCGCGTCCACCACATCAGCCACGGCCATAATACGCGCCTCCAGGATAATTTCATCGCCCTTGAGATTTCTCGGATAACCGCTGCCATTCATGCGCTCGTGATGCTGATAGACGATATCCGCCAGAGGCCACGGCGATTCCACATCCTTGAGCATGTCGTATCCGCACTGGGGGTGTTCCTTGATAAGGGAATACTCGAGGTTGGTCAGTTTGGTCGGCTTGGTCAGAATCTCCGCGGGGATGGCCAGCTTCCCGATATCATGGATACAGCCCGCCATGAGGATGCCCTCGATTTTATTCTCGCATAATCCCATCTCCCCGGCAATGGCGCAGGCCAGTCTCGCGGACTGGGACTGATGGCCCGCCGTATAGGGATCCCGGGACTCCAGAGCGGACACCAGAACGGAAATCGTCGTCGCAACGGCTTTCTTCAGGCTTTCCAGAGTCTGCTGAAGTTTCGCCTCCGCCTGCTTGCGGTCGGTGATGTCGTGAGCGATGCCCCGGAAACCTTTCGGCCTGCCCGACGGATCCCTCAAAAGCGATATGAATCCTTCGATATATCTCCGCGAGCCGTCTTTCCGCTTAATCTGCCAGGCCGCTTCCTTGTTCGGTTCCCCTGTCGCGTAAACTTTGTTATACGCGTCAAATACTTTTTTCAGTTCCTCATCATCCGTGTACTGCCGGTTGTTCATGCCCATGAGTTCTTCTTTGGAATACCCCATGACCCGGCACACGGTATCGTTGAAAAAAGTAAAATTGCCCGTCAGATCGACCTCGTAATAGCCTTCCCGGATATCTTCGAGAATGGTCCGGTATTTTTCTTCACTGCGCCGCAGTTCCTCCTGAGCCTTTCTGCGTTCCGTTATATCCCGCACGATTCCCCTGAATCCCGTCGGTCTGCCTGACGAATCCTTTAAAAGGGACACGGATGCTTCAATATATATTTTCGTGCCGTCCTTTCTGATAATCTCCCAATCAAACTCTTTGGCCGGTTTTCCCTTGTTGTAGACTTTGTTGAATGTCTGAAAAAGTTTTCTGGAATTTTCCCTGTCCGTGAACTGCCGGTCATTCATGCCCATCAATTCTTCCGCGGTGTATCCCAGAATCCGGCACATGGAATCGTTGAAAAACGTGAAGTTGCCGGTCAGGTCCACTTCGTAATAACCATCTTCGATATTTTCAAGAATGTTGCGGTATTTTTCATCTTTCTGGGACAATAATTCTTCCGCCCGCCTCCGCTCTTCGCGGGATTTCGCTTCGTCCAGTTCCCTTTCGATGGCCAGGCACAGGCGGGACAACCTGCCCTTCATAAAATAATCGTGGGCGCCCAGACGCATGCATTCCACGGCTGTTTCCTCGCCGATGGTTCCCGATACAATAATGATGGGAATGTCTTTTTTAATTTCCTTGAGCAGGGTGAGGGCCGAGGGAGCGCTGAAATTCGGCATTTTGTAATCGCAGATAATAATATCCCATTGCTTTTCCTCCAGCGCTTTTTTCATCGCGTCGGGAGTTTCCACGCGTTCATAAACCGGACGGTATCCGCCCTTGGTCAGATTGCGGATTAAAAGGAGAGCGTCATCTTCCGAATCTTCAACGATTAACACCCGAAGTAACTGATTCTTCATGGCATTGCTTCCTGTTTGTTGAAATAATTCCGGCGGTTGGTTTGTTAACTAATGACTTCCGTTACAGATCGAAAGCTCTTCCTGACGGCCTGATGAATCAATCCGTATTTTAAGAACTTCCACTTTGATACTAATATATAAATTAGCGTCCTGAATGTCAAAGGAAATAATAGTTGTGAAATACGACGCGCGGACATCTATATTTTTCCAGTGATTATCATCGCGATGAGCGAAACGAAGAAGCAATCCTTTCTTTCATTCACGAAGAAAAGCCGGATGTGATGGCTAACACCTTCGGCCCGTCTGGACATACAGATAAGTGAAACTCCCCGCGGCAAGCCTCGGGGATCATGACACTCGCTAAGAGCGAGCAAAGCGATGCTCGAAGCGTAAGTGGAATTATCCTAGGAGCATAGCGACGTAGGATAATTCGCTCTAAGTCTTAGTGAGACTCCAATTCCAAAAACGAAGTGCATCGGAATTGGTTCGTCGAACTATCCCTGACGCTCAGCGGAATGGGATTCAGTGCGCTTCGCTTCTGAAAACCAAGGCTCATTAGAAACTGTACCTGAATCCCAGATAAAGATTATGGGACGCAAATTCCGCATCAACGCCGCTAAAACCGGGGTCAGTAGTTGCCAGATAACGGTATTTTAAATCAACGTTCATTTTGGGATTAATGGCATATGTAATCCCCGCGCCGATCTGATAGGCAAATACCTCATCATTATAATTACCGCCAAAGAAATTATTGAGCTGAACAATCGCCATTCCCATACCGGCGGTGACAAAGGGTGTTACCGGTGTGCCGGTGGCAAAATCCGCGTACCCGTTCACCAGAAACGTATAGGCCGACACATCACCCTTGCCTTCCCCTGTATAAAGACCATCTTCCTCGGTATCATACGAATTGATGGAATCTATCTCATTTATCTGGTATCCGAATTCCCCTTCGACCCGGAACATCCCGTATTTAGCGCCACCGGCAAGACCGGCCGTGAAACCGGGGGCATAATCCAGCGACGCGCCGCCGTAATAATCCGATATCTGAGCGTCGGTTAAATACGACCCTCCGACCTGAGCGCTGATATAGGGTGTTATTTTCTCGGCACCCGATGAAATGCCGGGCAGTATCAGCATCATCAATAAACAGACAAAAACCGCAAAAGTCCTTTTCATAAAATCCTCCTTATAACATGATTCCGATGAAATATTTTGGAATAAAATACTCTTATGGACTGCTGTTGTCAATAGAGGGGAATGGGGAAAAAATCGAACCGTTCTTGTGAATTATGGTCAGGGAATTGGAGAAAAAATATATTTAATTTACATGCTTGCCTTTGAGTATCTCCGCCGTCATTGCGAGGAACGCCGTGACGAAGCAATCTCTATCTTTTTTTTCATTCCCTTTCTCATGCCGGAGCAGGCCTGTTGCCTGCTGTGAAACATTCCGGTTCAGTCTGCGAGCGCAAACCGGCGGGAGAATCCTGACCGCCGCCAAAATATGAATCGCATTCTTCAATGTTCAATAAAATGAATATGTGCTAGCATATATTTCCAAACCGTTGAACGGCAGGGAGGAAACACCATGAAAAGAATTATTTTTGCATTATGCATATTTTTCGCGCTGACCGTCTGCGGCTTTGCGAAGGACTTGTATACCTGTACCGGCGCTGACGGCAATTCAGTCGTGACGGACACCCCTCAGGATGAAATGAAGCATTGCGTTGTTTTGAAAGACACGTCCAGGTCCGGCAATATGCCTCTTGCGGAGTCTGCCTCCGCCAATGCCGGAGACAAAATTTCAATTTTTTATAATAACTGCACGCAGTCATGCAAAAAATCCGGCAAATGTGACTCCGGCATGTCCGGCAGTGATTTGCAGAATTGCCTTAATTATTGCAATAACCTGCAGGGAATGTTCAAAATGAATGCCGCGGTTCTCGACAATCCCATGATGCAGAATTCATTAAAGGGTTTCGAGTGCCTGGCAAATGCCGGTTCCTGTGACGCCATGAAGGAATGCCATAAATATTTTGAAGATTTACAGACGATGAGCGGCTCCATGTCCCAGTCGATGAAGGGAATTCCCGGAATAAGCCAGGGCATCAATCCGGACGCGGCCCAACAACAGGGCAAACAGTAAAAGTCCTTTTCATAACAATCCATCTTTAAAATGATTCCGATGAAATAATTTCGGATAAAATACTTTTATGGACTGCTGTTGTCAATAGAGGGGGATGGGGAAAAAATCACTCTTTCTTTGGTTTGTAATTGCGTCATTGTGAAGCGGCTCTCACCCGCTGTGGCAATCTTCTGCCTCCTGCTGTCATTATGAGCAACGCAGTGACGAAGCAATCTTTCTTATTTTCATTACTTCATTAATAGGGCATCTTTAACTGTTCCAACGAAAGTGCCGTAAGATTAGGATTTAGTCCTTAATATTTCCTACATTTTTTTTAGAGATATTTTCTCAACAAGGCGCACGAATCGATGTCTTCAAGCTGGGGATTGGCATATGAAGGATTTTTTGCGTAATCGGTGAAATGTGCGTTAATCCTTGCTCTTGCTTTGTCGATTTCACGTTTCGTCATATCTTTAGCGGTTCCAAATATATTCCAATTATGATCAATAGTCTGGGAGTATTTTAATGGCCTATCTTCTTGATGCCAATGTATTCATTCAGGCAAAAAATCTTCACTATGGCCTAGATTTCTGTCCCGCCTTTTGGCAATGCCTAATAGAAAATAATATAACTGGCATTGTTTTTAGTATTGAAAAAGTTGGTGATGAAATTTTCAGTGGCTCAGACGAGCTCTCAGATTGGGCAGCAAAGCGTAGTGACAATTTTTTTCTAAAACCTGACGAAACTATATTACCAGCGTTAGGCAAGGTAAGTCAATGGGTCACACATAATGGTTATGAACCCGCCGCAGTGAATACTTTTCTGCAAGTTGCTGACTATTATCTTATCGCACACGCTGTTGCTCATAAGCTTATAGTTGTAACTCACGAAAAAGCAGACGGTACAAAAAAGAGGATTAAGATTCCTAATGTTTGCATTGGCCTGGGTATTAAATGCATGACACCTTTCGAGATGCTACGCCATGAACGTACACGATTCATCTTGGGTATTAAAAAATAGAAATAGAGGGTCAACGCATTATTTCTATAATATTTAATTTTTTATAATACTTTTCCAATGAATGTTTTTTTTATTATAGTTTAATCATGTATGTCAAGGAACAAAAAGGCGGGAAAAGAAGTTTGAAATGATAGGAACAATTGGATTCCCGCCTGCGACACTGTGTTGTAAAATTGAGTGACCGGTTTATCAATCAGCATGTCAGTTGCTTCAATCAGTTTATTCGGAACGGTTTGTAACCGTTCCCTACATCAGAGGTTGGTTTTGTAGTGAATGGTTTATAACCATTCCGTGACCGGTTAATAGGACCACCTCCGGGGCCGGGCAATGACAGGCTACGGAGCTGTTGAAATACCATCTTTTAGGGGTTGTTGACCGTGAGCGCTCCCGGTCAACAGCCCTTTTGTCATATCGCATCCCATTGACATGCGGCTTTATCTTATATATATTATAAACGTCGTCAGCACAGCATCCGTTCAATTTTTCATAACCTTTGAGAGGCTGATATGAACCGGATAGAAAAAACAGGCCGCCGCGAATTTTTGAAGAAAGGTCTGACCATCGGCCTTGCCGCCGGAGGAGCAGTAGTGCTCGGCAAAACGGATTTTCTCCTTGCCAAAGAAACTCCCAAAACCATCCCCGATCTTGTCGCCGTTAAGAACGGCGAGCCTGATGCCATGTTTAAAAAAGCCATTGCGCTGGCGGGCGGCATGGAGAGGTTTGTGAAAAAGGGACAGACGGTCGTCGTCAAGCCCAACATCGGCTTCCCCAGAAAACCGGAAGGTGGCGCCACGACAAATCCGCTTCTGGTCAAAACCATTATCGAAAGCTGTTATCAGGCAGGCGCGAAAAAAGTTTACCTCTTCGACAATGTGGTTTCGCCGACATCCGGCAATGCGCGCAACTGCTACAAGCTCAGCGGCATCGAGGACGCGGCAAAAGCGGCGGGAGGAATCGTCATTCCGGTTGATGATTTCAAATACCGCGAGGTATCCATCCCCGGCGCGAAAATCCTGAAAACGGCTGATGTTCACTCCCTGATTCTCGATTCCGACGTGTTCATCAATGTGCCGGTGCTGAAGCATCACAGCTCAAGCCATCTTTCCATCGCCATGAAAAATATGATGGGCATCGTCAAGAACCGCATGAAGTATCATTTGTCCGGCCTTGACCAGTGCATCGCCGATTTCTGCCTTTATAAAAAGCCCGACCTCAACATCGTGGACGCCTACCGCGTGCTGATGAGCGACGGCCCCGCCGGACCGCACGATCCCCGGGATGCCAATGTCGTGCTGAAAAAGACCCTGCTTTTGTCCAGGGACATTGTCGCGGTGGACGCGGCGGCGGCAAAAATATTCGGCAAAAATCCCGATGACATCGGATATATCAGGATGGGGCATCAGCAGAAATCGGGCAACATGAATTTAAATGAACTGAAAATTGTCACCTATTCGATGTAGTGGTGCGATAAATTGAATCCTGTCAGACTCCGCATTGCCGTTTCCCTTTTTATTTTCGCATTATTTCTGCTTTTATTCTGCGGGCCGGAAAAGTTATCCGTTTTTTTATCTCAAACGCTCCTGCCCTTCCAGTTCGTTCCCGCGCTTGTCAGGATAATCAGTGAACCGGCGGCTGTTTTTGTTTTCGGTTTTGTTCTGATTATTCTGATGACCGCCATTTTCGGCAGGGTTTACTGCTCCTTTCTGTGCCCGCTCGGCGCGATGCAGGATTTTTTTATTAAACTTTCGAAAAAAGCCGGATGGCGCAAAACGCATTCTTTTCAGAAACCGCTCAACTTGCTTCGGTATTCCGTTCTGGGACTGACCATCATCAGCGCCGCGCTGGGTTCGCTGACACTCTTGAATCTTCTCGACCCCTATTCGCTGGCGGGCAGGCTGATAACGCAGTTTATCCTGCCCCTGTTCATCCTGATATACAACACCGCCGTGAGCCTGTTGAAATTATTCGATATTTATTTTTTCGCCAAAGACACCGTCCATCTGACGGTTTATTCGATTCTGATAAATTC
>CAYMWM010000127.1:0-9235 GCA_964394185.1 uncultured Smithella sp. | reverse complement strand
TAAAAATATTATGAAAACATGCCTATTGGGCTCACAAATAAAAGGGAGAGAAAGTCGATGTACGCTCCCCCTCCCTATATAATAGCTATAAATTAGTTTTTAAGCGAGATACTTCATAAGTGGATTTGCATAAAGCAGAATCAATGCGATAACCAGCGCGTAAATAGCCAGAGATTCAATCATCGCCAGACCAACCATCATGGTTAACAAAATTTTACCCTGAGCTTCGGGGTTTCTTCCAACGGCGTTTGTTGCACCATTCAGACCGGCGCCCATACCGTTACCTGTTCCGATTGTGCCAAAAGCAATTGCAAGACCTGCTGCAATGATCGAGCAGCCGACGATGATAGCTTTCGTGTAATCAACTGTTCCCGCTGCTGCCGCTGCTGCCGCTTCCGGAGCTGCAAATACGAAAGGAGCGCTAACCAGTACCATAACAACCGCTGTCAACACATAAATCAAACTTTTTTTCATTGAACTTCTCCTTTAAAATTTTTTAAGTTTAAAACCCTGTAATTATTATTTCACCTCCTTTTAAAAAATTTAAAAATCCCAAGACTTTATAGTTCGTTTTTTTAACGGTTAAATTTATGATTGTCAAGAAATTTTTCTGATTATCAGCATTAACTTGATTTTATTTTTTAGTAGGGTTAAAATTTTTGAATGAAAAAGTTATCCAAAAAACAAAGTGAGGTCGCCTCGCTGATTCAAAAAGATATTGACATCGTTCCCTTCCCGTTTGAAGAAGCAGGCAAATCGTGCGGTCTGACCGGCGGGGAATTCCTCGACATCATCCATGAACTCTCCTCGGAAGGCGTTATGCGCAAATTCACTGCCATTCTGCGCCATCAAAAAGCCGGATATAAGGAAAATGCGCTGGTGGTGTGGTCGGTTCACGCCCGCCAGACTCAAAAGGCCGGTGAAACATTCGCGTCATTCCCCTTCGTTTCCCACTGCTACGAAAGAAAACCCGCCTTTAAGGGCAAATATAATATTTTTACAATGCTTCATTCCCCAAGGGATAATATTTCCTTGTTGATTAAGAAAATGATTATGGCCACGGGAATCGAGGATTATCAGATATTGAAAAGCATTAAAGAATATAAAAAATCATCTCCGGAGTATTTCTGATGAGTAAAATAAAATCGGATTATTATCTCAAGGCGCGCCGCGTGATCGCGGGCGGCGTCAATTCACCGGTACGCGCGTGGAAATCGGTCGGCGGCAATCCCGTTTTTGTCTCAAAGGCAAAAGGCAGTAAAATTTATGATGTCGCTGGCAATGAATATATTGATTATGTCCTTTCCTGGGGACCGATGATTCTGGGGCACGCGCATCCCGAAGTTACCGCGGCCATTTGCAGCACTGCGAAAAAAGGAACAAGCTTCGGCGCTCCCACTGAGGCCGAAACACAGATGGGGAATTTAATCACCCGAGCCATTCCTTCCATGGAACTGGTCAGAATGACCTCCTCCGGAACGGAAGCGGCCATGACGGCCATCCGGATCGCAAGGGGCTTTACGGGCCGGGACATGATTATCAAATTTGACGGCTGCTATCATGGCCATGCCGATTCCGTTTTAATCAAATCCGGATCGGGTTTGGCAACGCTGGGCATTGCCGGTTCTCCGGGAATTCCCGCCGCACTGGCGAAGATGACCCTGAGCCTTCCTTACAACGACGTCCCCGCCATTCAGAAAGCCGTGCGGTGTTTCGACTCCCGGCTTGCCGCCGTTATCGTCGAACCCGTTGCCGGGAATATGGGCGTGGTCGCGCCGCAAAAGGAATTTTTAAAGGAACTGAGGAAACTTACAACAAAACACGGCATCGTTCTGATTTTCGATGAAGTTATTACGGGATTCCGTTTCACATTCGGCGGTTATCAGAATTTAGTCGGAATCAAACCCGATCTGACCTGCCTGGGTAAAATCATTGGCGGCGGAATGCCTGTCGGCGCCGTCGGCGGCAAAAGAAAAATCATGGAAAAGCTCGCGCCCTCGGGGGATATTTATCAGGCGGGAACGCTTTCCGGAAATCCTCTGGCCATGAGCGCCGGTATCGCCACGCTCAATGTTCTCCGGACAAAAAAAGATTCATACGGCACACTGGCCGACAAAGCCGCCAGACTTTGTAAAGAAACGAAAAATCTGTTTGAAGCAAAGGGAATCCCCGTTTGCATCAACCGTGTGCACTCAATGTTTACCCTGTTTTTTCAGGAAGGCCCCGTTGAAGATTACGCAGCGGCTCAAAAATCGGACACAAAACTTTTTGCGCGGTTTTTTCACGGCATGCTCAAACAAGGCATATGGCTCGCGCCTTCGCAGTTTGAAGCGGGATTTTTATCCTTCGCCCATACCGGCAAAGATATGGAAAAAACAATGGATGCCTACTCGAAAACATTGCGCAATTTCTAATCAACTCATTGACAAGCATCCGTCAATCCTGTAATAGCTTATCCATAAATTATCAGGAAATATTATCAGGAAAACGTATATGAAACAGACTTTGACAGCTCAGTCTTTTTTTGCCGGGAAAAATAAAATCGCAGTTATCGGCCTTGGATACGTCGGTTTACCGCTGGCGGCGCATCTATCAAGGCATTTCAAAGTCGTCGGATTCGACATCAATGAAGCCAATATCACCGAACTGAAGAAAGGACACGACCGCACCATGGAACTGTCTGATGCTGAATTAAAAAAGGCGAAAATCCATTTTACATCCAAACCGGCAGATATGGCCGGATGCAGACTTTTTATCGTCGCCGTGCCGACGCCGGTCGACCATTTTCATGTTCCCGATCTCGGCCCCATTGAAAACGCGTCGGCCATTATCGCCCGGCAAATGCCCTCCGGCGCCTGCGTGGTTTATGAATCCACCGTATATCCGGGAGTCACCGAGGATGTATGCATTCCTGTTCTGGAGCGCGTGTCCAAAATGAAATTCGGCCGCCATTTTACGGTGGGCTACTCGCCCGAACGCATCAATCCCGGCGACAAAGTCCACACGGTCAGCAATACGATAAAAATCATCTCCGCATCCGATTCCGCGACGCTGAATCTGCTTGAAGGCATCTACGGCGCAATTGTCAAGGTGAACCTGCACAAAGCCTCTTCCATCAAAGTAGCCGAAGCGGCCAAGGTCATTGAAAATACACAGCGCGACATCAATATCGCGCTTATGAACGAGCTGGCCATCATTTTCAATAAAATGGGCGTCGACACGATGGAAGTTCTGGAGGCGGCGGGAACAAAATGGAATTTTCTTAATTTCCGTCCGGGTCTTGTCGGCGGCCACTGCATCGGCGTCGACCCGTATTATCTGACCTATAAGGCGGAAAGCATCGGTTACCGCCCGGAAGTCATTCTCGCCGGACGCCGGATTAATGATAATATGGGCAAATATGTGGCCGAAAAAGCCATAAAAATGCTGATTGCATCGGATATCCAGGTGAACAGATCGCGGGTGGCGGTTCTGGGACTGTCCTTCAAGGAAAACGTTCCCGATCTCCGCAACACGCGGGTTGTCGATATCATCAACGAGTTGAAGGATTATGGCGTGGAAGTTCTGGCCGGCGATCCCCTCGCTGATCCCGAAGAAGCGCGCCAATATTATGGCATTGAAATTGTGCCGATAAAAAACATCAAAGAAGTTGATGCCGTCATTCTTGCTGTAGCGCACGATCATTATAAAACATTGGGGCTTTCCCGAATTGCCGGATTATGCCGCAGGGATTTTCCCATTCTGCTGGACATCAAGGCTGTTTATGATCCCGAAAAGGCGGCATCCCTGGGAATCAAGTACTGGCGCTTATAATATTTGAAGTCGATAAGGATATGAAATGAAAAAAGCATTCGTTACCGGAATTACCGGACAGGACGGCTCATACTTAACCGAATTTTTATTGAATAAAGGCTATGAAGTTCACGGTCTGATCCGCCGGTCGAGCTCCTTCAATACCGACCGCATCGATCATCTTTATCATGATTTCCATACACCGGACACGAGATTATTCCTGTACTACGGGGATCTGAGCGTTTCCGGCCAGTTCATGGACATGCTGCATTCCATCAGGCCTGATGAAATTTATCACCTCGGCGCCCAGAGCCATGTGCGCGTCAGCTTCGATCTGCCCGAATATACCGGCGATGTCACCGGACTGGGAACCCTGAGAATTCTGGAATCGATCCGCAAGACCGGCATAAAAACAAAATTTTATCAGGCATCATCCAGCGAAATGTTCGGCGCCGCGCCGCCGCCGCAGGACGAAAACACGCCTTTCCAGCCCCGCAGCCCTTATGCCGCGGCCAAGGTATATTCGTATTACATCACCCGGAATTACCGCGACGCCTACGGGCTTTTCGCCGCCAACGGCATTCTGTTCAATCATGAATCTCCCCGGCGCGGTGAAACCTTCGTCACCAGAAAGATAACCCGCGCGGCAACGCAGATAAAACTGGGGCTCAAGGAAAAATTGTATCTGGGAAACCTCGACGCGAAAAGGGACTGGGGCTATGCCGGGGATTATGTCGAAGCCATGTGGCTCATGCTTCAGCAGGACCAGCCTGATGATTATGTCGTGGCTACGGGAGAAACGCATTCCGTAAGGGAATTTATGGAACGTGTTTTTTTCAAACTCGACCTGGATTATGAAAAATACGTTGCCATCGACAAGCGGTATTTCCGACCCACCGAAGTCGACGCGCTTCAGGGCGATGCGTCAAAAGCTGAAAAATTGCTCGGCTGGCGGCCTAAGGTTTCCTTTGACATGCTGATTGATATGATGATTAAGGCGGACATGGAACTGGCCAAAAAGGAAAAAACGCTTGTCGATGCCGGTTTCTGTGCCAATAATAAAAATTTTAACGACTGAAGGACTTTCGCGTGCTTACTGAAAAACGGATTACCATTACGGGCGGCAAGGGATTTCTGGGAAAACACCTTGTAAGAAAATTTGAAACTTCCGGCTGCAGAAATATCAAAGTGGCAGACCTGCCCGAATACAATCTGACCGATTTGGGCGACATCCGGCGGATGTATGAAGACACCAAACCCGAAATTGTGATTCATCTGGCTGCCAAAGTCGGCGGCATCGGCTTCAATCAGGACAAGCCGGCTGAACTTTTTTATGACAATCTGATTATGGGTTCACAACTGATGCATGAAGCCTATCTCCGGAAAATCGAAAAATTCATCGCTCTGGGAACGGTTTGCGCCTACCCCAAATTCACGCCTGTCCCTTTCAAGGAAGAAGACCTCTGGATCGGCTATCCGGAAGAAACCAATGCCCCCTACGGGCTGGCCAAAAAAATGATGCTGGTGCAGTCGCAGGCTTACCGCAAACAGTACGGATTTAATTCGATTTTTCTTGTTCCGGTGAACCTTTACGGCCCCGGCGATAATTTTGACCCGGCTTCCTCCCATGTCATTCCGGCCTTAATCAAGAAGTGTTTTGACGCAATGGATAATCATTCCGATAAGTTGGAAGTATGGGGCACGGGAACGGCAACACGGGAATTCTTTTATGTGGAAGACGCCGCCCAAGCTATTTATCTGGCTACCTTGTCGTATAACAAAAGCGAACCCGTAAACCTTGGGGCAGGCAGCGAAATCTCTATCAAAGACCTTACAAAAATGATTGCCGATTTATCCGGCTTTTCCGGTGAGATTGTCTGGGATAAATCCAAACCGGATGGTCAGCCCAAACGCATGCTGGACACTTCCAAGGCATTAAAAGAATTCGGATTTACCGCGAAAACGGATATTCAGACAGGTCTGACAAAGACAATTGAGTGGTACAGGAAGAACCGTCACCTGATAAAATAATGAACGCCGGTCATTTTTTATATTGACTTGCAGTCGTAATCGTGTTAAGGAGTCATTCAGCGAATGGATAATGAAAATCGCAGATATGCCGTTCAAATGGCTTTAGCCAGTTCCATCGGCATAGCCATGGTTCTGGCGGTTGTAGGATGTCTTTTAGTAGGAGTCTATTTAGACAAAAGATTTGACTCCGGCAATGTTTTTAAAGTTGTTTTTCTATTTATAGGCCTGGGAGCCGGATTTCGCAACCTCTATAACTTAGTTAAACAGAATTTTGATGATGAAGAAAGAATAATTAAGAGTTTAAAAAGTGAACCTCATCGCCAAAGACCCGCTGCAAAGAAGAATTGAACTTACCAACTGGATTATTCTTTTTGTTATTTTTATTCCCTCTCTGATTTTCGCTCCCATAAAATTTTCCCTGGGTGTTCTGCTGGGCGGATTCATCTGCATCCTGAATTTTCACTGGATGGAACGTGGCCTGCAGGGCATGTTTCAGAAAACCGGCGGCAATGTCAAAGGCCCCATTATGGTCAAATACTACATCCGCCTGGCGATTACCGGTGTCGTTTTGTTTTTCCTTATCGGCTATGAAACAGTCAACATTATCGGTCTGCTCATCGGACTTTCCGTCGTTGTAATCAATATGATTGTAACGATGATTGTTGCTTTAACAAAAAAAAACTTTATTGAGGAGGTTATTTAAAAAATCTGATGGAACCCTTAATATTTGTGCATACAAGCTGGCTTCATGAACATGGCGTTAATATGACGATCGTCTTCAGCACCCTGATCGTCATTGCATTCCTCAGCGTGCTTTCCTTTATGGCAACCCGAAGACTTCAGGTTGTGCCGGGAAAGTCGCAAAACGTTATGGAAGTCATCCTGGGCGGATTCGATTCCCTTCTTACAGAAATCATGGGACACAACGGAAGAAAATTCTTTCCGCTGATTGCGACACTGGGACTTTTCATTCTGACATCAAATCTTATCGGTCTTGTCCCCGGTTTCGAGTCTCCCACTTCGAACATCAACACCAACGCGGCCATGGCCATTATCGTTTTCCTGTCGACTCACGTTGTGGGGGTCAGAGAACATGGTTTTAAATATTTTAAACAGTTTATGGGACCTGTCGGCTGGCTGACGCCCCTGATGCTTCCCATCGAAGTTATCAGTCATATATCGCGTCCGCTGTCCCTCACTTTCCGTTTGTTCGGCAATATCAAGGGCGAGGATATCGTTCTTCTGGTTGTTCTTTTCCTGGTTCCCTATTTCGTTCCACTACCCGTATTGTTTCTGATGATTTTTACATCTCTGGTTCAGACGCTCGTTTTCATGCTGCTGTCCATGATGTACATCGCGGGAGCCATGGAGGGAGGACATTAATTAATATTTCTTAAAAAAAGACAGGCGGCGGGAATTTAATATGATTGATATTTCCGCCGCTTTTTTAATGAGACCCAAATTTCAGAAACGGAGTGTACTGAAATTTGATGGTCGTAGTGAGACTCTCTGAAAATGAGCGAAGCGATATTTTCAGAGTAAGTCGAACTATCCAATAGCCTCCGGCTATTGGGAATTATCCTACGTCGCTATGCTTCCAGGATAATTCCACTTTCGCTTCGAGCATCGCTTTGCTCGCTCTTAGCGATTGTCATTATCCCCGAGGCAAAGCCAAGCGGGATATTTTTTCCTGATTCCAAACACAAACCATCACATAATAATTTTTTCTAAGACGGGTTGACAAAACAAGTACTTTGCGATTAAATCCCGCAATCTTTAATATTAAGTAATATTATTTCTTATGCACTAATTCGGGGTATTATGTATACGTTAGGAATTAATATTGGCTCTTCCAGTGTAAAAGTAACACTGCTGGATGGAGAGAAAGTCATATGGAATAACATAGAACCGCATGAGGGAAATTTTCTTCATGTACTGGAAAAGAACCTTTCTTCCCTCGACATACCCGCGGGGGTATCAGCTTTGGCAACAGGCACGGAAGGCCGATACCTTTTAAACATCCCAAGCGTTATCGAACCGCTCTGCGTCGAGGAAGCGCTAAGGCATCTCGATTATAAAGTCGACGCTGTGGTTTCGCTGGGCGGCGAAGACCTCGTTGTTTACACCATCGACGACAATCAGAAAATCATCACCAGCTTTTCCGGAAATAAATGCGCCTCGGGCACAGGTGAATTCTTCAAACAGCAGTTGGCCCGGATGAACATGAAACTCGATGACATCGCCTCCATTCCTGAACACAGCCGCGTTCTGAAACTTTCTTCGCGCTGTTCCGTGTTTATGAAAAGCGACTGCACCCACCGTCTGAATAAGGGTGAAGCCAACACAGGTGACATTGTTCTATCGCTTAGCGATGTTATGGCCACCAAGGTCATCGACTTCATCAAAAAGGCGAAGATTACAAAAAACAAAGTTCTTCTTGTGGGCGGCGTAACCCGGAATCAGCACCTTGTCCGTTTCATCCGCGAGCGGATGCCGGAAAATGAATTTATCGTCCCCGAACAGGCAACGTATTTTGAAGCCTACGGAGCGGCTCTTCTGGCCGGAGGCGCGGGAAGTCCCCTGCCCCCGCTTGATAAAATTTTCAAGACAAACCTGGTGCAGTTCAAGCGATTCAAAAGCCTGAAAACGGCTGAAGGAAAAGTGACGTATCTTCCTTCCGTCAAGGGAAAGGTCGTAGCGGGAAAGGAATACATCCTCGGCGTTGACGGCGGCTCGACCACAACCAAGGCCTGCCTGATTGACATGGAAACCAATGAAATAACAGCCTCATTCTATGGCCGTACCCACGGCGACCCGGTAAAATCGCTGAAAAACTGCTTTGTGGAAATGCAAAAACAAATCCGGGAAGATATAGGCGACGCATCGATTAACATAACGCTTGCCGCCACAACCGGATCATCCCGGGAACTTCTGGGCGTCTTTCTGGAAACTCCGGGCGTTTACAATGAAATCATCGCGCATGCCGTCGGCACCACTTTTTACAAGGAAGAAATCGATACCATATTCGAAATCGGCGGGCAGGACGCCAAATATGTTTTCCTGAAAAATAAAGTGCCGATTGATTATGCCATGAACGAAGCCTGTTCCGCCGGAACGGGTTCCTTTCTGGAAGAATCGGCCCAGGGCGATTTGAATATTCACCATGCCCATGAAATCGGCGACATTGCCCTTCTCGCCAGTGACCCCCTGAAATTCGGCGAACATTGCTCCGCTTTTATCAATTCCGATGTCCGCAAGGCCATTCAGCAGGGAGCGCTCAGGGAGGATATTACAGCGGGCATTGTCACGTCCATCGTCTCCAATTATCTTAACCGTGTTGTGGGCAACAGGACTATCGGCAAAAGTATCGTCTTGCAGGGCGGCGTCGCCAAGAACAAAGCCGTCCCGCTGG
>CAYMWM010000126.1:0-9304 GCA_964394185.1 uncultured Smithella sp. | reverse complement strand
CGGATATTTCCCGGCCAGTCATAGTGTAGAAGCATATCCTTTACATCATTATCTATTTCAACAGAACGCTCCAGCTTCCGGTTAAACTTGTCCATAAAATAATCAATCAAAGGCAGGATATCTTCCTTTCTTTCCCTCAATGGAGAAATTTCGATAGGAAAAACATTGAGACGGTAGTATAAATCTTCACGAAAATTTCCCGCTCGCACCTCACGTGACAAATTTTTATTGGTGGCGGCGATAATGCGCACATCAACCTTGATGGTTCGTAATCCGCCGACACGTTCGAATTCATGTTCCTGAATAACACGTAGGAGTTTAGCCTGCATTTCACGCGGAATCTCAGCTATTTCATCAAGAAACAGAGTGCCTTTATGGGCAAGCTCAATTTTTCCCGGTTTTGTGATAGCGGCGCCGGTATAGGCGCCCTTCTCATAACCGAACAGTTCGCTCTCCATCAGCGTTTCGGCAATGGCAGCGCAATTGAGTTTGATAAGCGGATTTTCTTTGCGCGGAGAATTGCGATGGATCGCATCGGCAACCAGTTCCTTGCCGGTGCCTGTTTCACCGGTAATCATCACGGTTGTTGTTGTCGGCGCCACTCTTTTAATGGTATCAAAAATCTCCGTAGTTTTGGGACTTTTGCCGATAAAGCCAACGCGTTCAATTTCAGCCGGCTCAATAAATGATTCGCTTTCTTTTAAAGTGTTTGTTTTTATGGCTTTGGAAACGATGTTTTTTAAATCATCGAGGTCAAATGGTTTGGTAATATAATCAAATGCGCCTTTTTTCAAAGCTTCCACGGCAGTGTTTATGGTGCCATGAGCGGTAATCATAATGACAGGAATTTCCGGATAACGTTCGGAAATGCATGTTAGCAATTCCATGCCATCCATATCCGGCATTTTCAAATCAGTTATTACCGCCGCCATCTTTGATGATCGCAGAATTTGCAGGGCTTCACGACCATTGGCAGCCGCAGATACTTCAAAGCCATCCTTCTTGAGCATGGCGGATAAGACCAACCGCATATCCAGTTCATCATCAACGATTAAAATCTTTTTCATGACCTGTAATTATTATGCTTTTGATTTTAAATCAAGCAGCAATGCCTCGGATTTTTACCGGGCTGCGTTTAGCTTGATAATAAATGCAGTTCCTTCGGAGGGAATTGATCTGACGCCGATACTACCGCAGTGTTCCCTGATGATTTTCTGGCAAATGGCAAGTCCCAAGCCAACTCCTCTTTCCCTGGTTGTAAAAAACGGTTTAAAAATATCGTTCAAGTCTTTTTTACTGATTCCGGTGCCTGTATCGCTGATGGTTATGGTGATTTCCCGGGGCCCATCAGCTGAGGTGCAAAAAGTTAAAGTACCACCCCGCGGCATGGATTCAATCGCATTTAAAGCAATGTTCAAAATGACTTGCATAAATTGCTGCTCATCCACCTCCACATTGGGGAGATTCTTATCCAATTCCTGTACAATAGTAACTTCTTCCACCAGCCTGTTCGCCGTAATAATGGAAATGGTTTTTTGAATAATCACGTTGATGTTTTGAAGCTGGCAATTGAGCTGATATGGCCGCGCATAATCGAGGAACTTGCTGACGACGGTATTGAGCCTATCCGTTCCTCCAATGATGACGTTCAGGAGCTCCTGCTGTTCCGCGGTCGTTGCTTCCTCTTTCAGATACTGCGCCGCGCCTTTGATGGAGCCGAGAGGGTTGCGGATTTCGTGGGCTAAAACCGGAGCCATTTCCTGAAGCATCAATGCTTTCTCCCTTTCCAGTTTTTCGTCAAATTCGTAAAGAGAAGTAAAAACGTCTTTACTTTCGGGATAAAAGTAACTGAATGTTTTTTTCAAAATCATCTTCAGCGGAGATAGAGAAATGGCAATCAGAAAAGAGGCCAGCAATAATCCCGTAACAGAAGGTGGAGTACCTCTAAAAAACAGCGCCGCGAAATAAATAATAACTGCGCCGGTCACCGTGCTGACAAAAATAACCAGTGAGCGGGCGAAAAAATCATGCAACTCACGAAGCTGCGGATAAGCAATAATCAGCAATATAAAATAAAGCAGAGTCGATGTGACAATGCCATTTATCACGGGAAAGTTAAATCCCCCGTAATTCAATAAATCAATATGGCCTAAAATCAAAGCGACAGGACAGGCGACAAGCAGATAACCCAGACGCCTTTTCTCATTTCCGACTGGCAATTTGATGACATGCCTCATCAGTATAATGTAACAAATGCCCAAAGAAAAATACTTGTAGCATAATATAGCAACATTAAAACAAGACCTATCATGCAACCATGGCGTGAAAACAAAAAAAGCTCCGCAAATGCTGAAGAAAAGGAAGATGAAAAATATCCTCCGGGAAATTAAAGATTTGTTTCCGGTCAGAAAACGGAAAAAAAGAATCGCCAACGGGGCCACAGCCAGCAATCCGAGATATCTTATGTCCATCAGAAAGGATAAATGAAAATAGTTCCCGATTGTAATGGCCGCCTGTGATACAAAAACAGCCGCGCATAATCCCGCAAAAGACGCCTGCAGCTTATTTTTTTTGCCGGTAATCATGAGCGAAACGGCAATTATAAAACTGGTCGCGGCTAGAATAAACGTATCCATAATTAACCTTAATAAAATTGTTATATGATTATATTGGAACTGAAGCCATCTTCTCTATGAAAGAAATAAATTCGTAAAAAACGTTTACTTACTTCCTAAGTTATTTAAGCCAGCCAGTGATATTCTAAACAGGAATCTGACGTCGTCGTCAGTCTTAACAAAATCCATTCCCATGCTCCAGCATTGTTTGTGATACACAAATCCCAGAGAATTTTCTATTTTACGGGAATTCATCAGGTCGTATTTTGTAATAAATGAAGAGTCAATATTGCCGGTTATAACCGCTTTAAAACTCAAATTTATTTCTTCAATGGAATCAGCCGTATAACGGTAACCGGCCGACACGGAATCACCGCGTAAATCCTTAAAATGCAAATCAAAATTATTTTGTTGCCAGCTGTCATAGAAATTATATTGATTGCGTGATTTAAAAGAAAAATACTTATTGGGAGAAATATCCATCTCCATCCCCATGTTGGAGAAAGGCCTTCTTTCCAGCGCGCTCCCCGTCATGTCCCTTCGGGCTTCATGTATGTCGTAGGTCTGAAATAATTTAAGCCGCAGAAATTCCAGATAGCTATTCACTCCTTTTTCATCTTTGACTCTCGCCGTCAGGGTGTTGGTCAGCGACCAGGCAACAGCGTTTTGCTCAGTTGAAGCATCACTAGATAAAGATGTGACGGGCATGATAAACTGTGAAGAAGCGGGAAAATAGTAACTGGGAACATCAGCCGTAGATACGTCGGGAACGTAAGAATAAATTATTTCCGGCTTGATTTCATGTCTTATTTTTTCCCAACTTTTCGCATGGACATCAAATATGCGGGAAAACTGACTGCTCACAGATATCGATGCATTATAAATTGTTCTATCGTTTGTTTTGTCTCTGGAATCGGTTTGATCATCATCCCGGCTCCAGAAAGTCTCTTTGAGAGTAAATTGCGGAGTCACTTTTAGATAATCGGATATATTAAAGGGCAGGGAGACAGACGGGAAAATATCAACAAAGTGTCCTTTATCACCCTCTCCCCTATATAAATAATCGTAAGATCCAGTCAATTCATAATACAAAGGTGTATTCAAAAATGGTTGTTTAATACCGGTAAAAATCACCTCCGGATATTTCTGTAATATCTGCTCATTATTGACAGCCGCGAAATCTTCCGTGGAATTGATCATGCCTGTTATGTTGTAATTCGACCAGCCTTTATATATATGGGCGGTTGACGTAAGATACCGAAGAGATTTATCACCTTTGAAAGGAACATTTTTAAAATTATCCTCCGATGTCGTATCATAATTATCCAGGTAGTAATTTTGCGCGGAAAAATCCTTAAAATACCACTTGTCTGACACTTTATTCAGATCAGTTCTTACATAAAATCGTGAATCGAAATTTGTCTGATGGCTTAAATAATATGACCAGCGCCGGTGAGAACCATGCCAGTCGCGGCTTGTCGCAGCGTCGTCTGTTTCGATTAATCGCTGCGTATCCTCGATGTAATCTCCGTATAAGGTGCCAAAAGATTTTTCTCCCAGAAAATATCTGAACTCCGCACCTTCTTTAAATCCTCTTTTTTCAATATAGCGTTGATAAAAAGTCGCATCCATCTGCGAAGAAATCGACCAGAAGTAGGGGATTTCGAAATCAATACCGTCCTTATCCCTGGAATAAGCGACATATGGCAGAATTAATCCAGATTGCCGTTTTGTTTTCGCCGGGAAAGGGAGATAGGGTGTATAAAATACCGGTAGTCCTTTGGCCAGAAACCGAGCATCATTCATCAAACCATAACCTTCAATGGTTACCTTCATTTCGCTGCCGGTAATCTGCCAATCAGGATTATCACCATCACAGGTTGTAGCAAAAGGTTCTTTAATGAAATAGGTATCGGGACCTGTTTTTTCAATTTTATCACCCTTGATATGAAAATTATTTCGCGCATAAAAGGCATTAGCCTTGTACGCGGAACCCGTAATAGATTCAATATTGAAAATAATTTTTTCGCCACGTAGTGTGTCTTCTCCCATTTTCAGAAAAGCATTGCCCTGAGCCGTTGCCACATTGTTTCTATTATCCAGTTCTATATCATCAGCGGATAGAACGGCTCCGCCATATGTGATCTTTACTTTACCTTTCGCGTGATACACATCACTGACTTTATCGTAATCCAGGATATCAGCTTCAATATCTAAAGGATTCTTTTCGTCTTTTATTTTTGCATTGGCTTCGTCAGCTTCTTTAAATATCGGAAGATTATCCTTATCGGGGCTACCGGATGCAGCTGCAAAGACATGAGAGCAGAAGATAATCATAGCTAAATAAAGGAGCACTATGGCGAAGCATATCTTAAATGTATGGAAGAAAAAGAAATATTTTTTTTCTGTTTTGATTTTTTTACACCCCATCACGTTAATCATCTTCCCTTTAATGATTAAATTTTTATCGCGTCATTTTTAACGGCTTTTTATTAACATAGATGGCTGTTTTAGGAAATGGGATTTAACTTCACCGGCTAAATAAAAAGAACCCGTAGTACAAATAAGGTCCCGTTTTTTCGCCAGTGTATGTGCATGGATGATTGCTTCTGACACATTTTCAGCGGTAATTGCCGGATAGCCCATTTTTTTCATCATTGTCATCAAATCATTTACCGGCACAGCTCTTTTGGCTTTGATTTGAACCAATATTATTTTGGAAGCAAGAGGTGCTATTTTCCCTAGCATTCGCCGGTAATCCTTGTCGGCAAGAGCACCGAAGATAAGAATCAGACGGCTGTAGGAGAAATCTTTTTTCAGCGAACGGCACAGGACATCAATTCCCGCTGGATTATGGGCGCCGTCAAGGATAAAAAGCGGATTTTCCTGCATAACCTCCAGTCTGGCTTCCCAGCTGGTATTTTGAAGTCCCGCGTAAATTGCCGCATCATCAACACGAAATCCTTTTTTTTCGCAAATTTCAATTACCGCAAGAGCTAGAGCGGCATTGAACCTTTGATAAGCTCCTAGCAAAGGAATCTTTAAATTTTTCAAATAGCGGGTAAATCCCTGATAAGAGAAAAAAATATTGCCTTGTTTTTTGATTTTAATATCGCATCCAACCCGATAAAGCTTCGCATGACGGCGCAGGCATGTCTCCTGTAATACTTTCAAAACATTTTTATGTGTTACCGCTGTAAGACAAATGCCCCTTTGTTTAATGATTCCCGCTTTTTCACGGGCTATTGATTCAAGCGTGTTGCCCAGATAGGCCATGTGATCGAAAGCAATATTGGTAATAACGGAAACAAGCGGCCTGCATACATTGGTCGCGTCCAGTCTGCCGCCTAAACCGACCTCCATCACGGCAATATCAACCTTATGATTTTGAAAATAGACAAATGCCACAGCCGTCAGAAATTCAAAATAGGTCACCGGCTGTCCCATTTTTCCCTTCACATACGCGATGGTTTGATTAAAGTCGCTGCGAGATATTTTCCTGCTGTCAATAACAATCCTCTCCCGAACATCAACCAAATGCGGTGACGTATAGAGGCCAACCTTGTAGCCAGCATGATGTAAAATAGAAGCAGTCATGGCCGCGGTTGATCCCTTGCCGTTAGTACCGGCAATAATGATGGTCTTATATGTTTTTTGTGGATTTCCCAGACGCGATAAAAGATCGGTAATTGACTGAAGACCAAAACGCATCTTATCAACATTCAAACTTTCAAGATATGAGAAAGGATTAAACCTTTTAATATTCATCGCTATGTCATTGATAATAAAGTGTATTTAAGATAGATTTTTCAACTTTCGATAACCTAGCACACCTTATCCGGACAGGCAATGAATTTGTAAATTGATTTAATGGGATTGATGTTTTTTTAAGACAAGAGACTCTGCCAGGTATGGCGTTCCAGAAATGATCCGGAAACATTTTGCTCCATCTCATTAAAAAGAGCAATTGGTACAGAAAAAGTCATAAGATGATTATCACCTAATTGTTTACGGATATATAAACGGGCAGAAAGATCAGTCAGACCAACAACAGCCCGCGGTGTGTCCGACTCTGCCTCCCGGTAAGGATATATTCCGATGGTCTGGCATCCGGCGGCATAAGGAATAATCACATTCTCATTATCCCCACGTCCGTAATTGGCCAGCACCACCAGGGCAGAGAGCTGATCTGGATTGACAAAGAATATAATAGTCTGAGGCTTTTCTTTCCTTGCATCAACATCGTCCAATGGTTTTAAAACAACATATTGTTTAGGAATTTCCGTCAGCGGAAGGCTAGCAAGAAAATTTTTAACAAGCGAAGGCGATTTGATGTAGCGCTCACCGTGAAGAAAATTATCGTATGCTTCAGCGCGCATAAAGGGCTTTATTTTTTCCGCCAGTTCCTTTCCATGCTCTTTATTTTCAATTCCGTCGGAAAGAAAATTACAAAACCCCTCTTCGCCGCCGGGAAAGTTTTTATATTGGTTGCCAAAACCAAGGCCGATTCCCCCGCCGAAACAGCCAAACGTTTTCATATCAGCAACGGCACTTTTACCTTTTGCCGCATGGGCGGCAAGCCACATGACACAACCCCACTTGCCTTCCTGAAACTGCATTGCGCCTGCCGGTTTTTCATTGGACCACAGAAGAGCAACTGGATGGTATTTAAGATTAATTGATTTTGCTATCATACTTTCCATTACTGGTTCCTCTGTATAAACATAATAACTATGAAATGCTTGATTATAAGATATGTTTTATTCAAAACGAAAAAGTCTATGGATTTTAAGGCAATACTACCCCTATGTATTCTTTGCATATTGAATAACTTATAAATTTTGATATACCTAATCCGGTATTACCTTAAAAACTTCATCACCGGGACGGACACGGTCCGAAACTTTAATGCCAATAAAATCGCCGGCTACCGCTTTTTCTACCGATTTATTATCCACTTCCATAGATTGAATGATATCGGTAAAGTCAGTGGTATGACCGGAAAATTTAATACTGTCTCCCACGCTGATTTCTCCATCCGTTATCTTTACCGCGGCTACCGAAGGTTTCGTAAAGAATTTCATTACCTCACCAATTCTCTTTTCTGCCATAATCAAACCTCCTCTTAAATTTTACAGAGCCAATTTATAAAATTTGATCTTATAAGTATTGATATAAATACATTTTTTGATATGAAAAAACAACCATAAAAAAAGGCGGGGTTTTGACCCGCCTCTGTATATTCCGTATTTAAGAGAAGAAATCTATTCTTCTTTCTTGGCTTTAGACTTTGTTCTTGCCTTTGATTTTGCTTTTTCCTTCTTTTTTTCGTCGGGAAGGTATTCCAGAATGGACACCGGTGCATTGTCACCATAACGATATCCCGCTTTGATGATTCTTGTATACCCTCCGGCCCGGTTACGATAACGCTCGGTAAGTTCGCCGAAAAGCTTTCCTACCGTAACTCTGTCCCGAACAACGGCAAGAGCCTGACGTCGTGCATGCAGAGTGCCTTTTTTACCCAACGTAATCATTTTATCGGCTATTTTTCTCAACTCTTTAGCCTTCATATCAGTTGTACGAATACGTTCATGCTTTATAATAGAAGTCACCATATTACGAAGCATCGCTTCCTTGTGGGAGGAAGTTCTGCCCAGTTTACTGCCTGTCTTACCATGATGCATCGCTAATTTACCTCTTTCCTTTTAATATTAAATATATGCGCTTTTACAGCAGATTTCAATTTTTTGAATCAATATCCATTCCGAAAGTCAGATCGTATTCGCCGAGAATATCCTTGATTTCGCTCAACGACTTACGTCCGAAATTCTTGGTTTTGAGCATTTCCGCTTCCGTTTTCTTAACCAGTTCTCCAATGGTGTTGATCCCGGCGTTTTTCAGGCAGTTGGCTGAACGAACGGAAAGCTCCAGATCTTCCACAGAACGTGACAGAACCTTGCTAACATTGTCCTGTTCATCTGATTTTTCCGGTATAATTTCCTCTTCAACTTCCTCGAAGTTAATGAATACGTCTAATTGCTGTTTCAATATTTTTGCAGAATAAGCAATTGCATCCTCAGGTTTAACGCTTCCGTCAGTCCAGACTTCAAGCGTAAGTTTATCGTAATCAGCAATCTGACCAACGCGCGCATGAGAAATAATGTAATTTACTTTTTTAATCGGCGAGAAAATAGCATCAATATTGATTGTACCCTTTGGCTGTTCCGGTTCAAGCTCCTTTTTAGCCGGCATGTAACCCTTGCCCGTTTTTACGATTAACTTCGCCTTGAAAGAACCGTTGGATATAGTGGCAATATGATGTTCAGGATTTAAAACTTCAATCGAGCCATCAGTAATAATATCGGCTGCTGTTACTGAACCTGTACGGGTCACATCAATGCTTACTTCTTTGACATTGGCCTGCCCCATTTTAAAGCGCACACCCTTCAAGTTCAAAATGATATCCGTTACGTCTTCTTTAACTCCGGCAATCGTGGAAAATTCGTGTAATACGCCTTCAATTTTAACGGAAACAATCGCTGAACCCTGGATAGAAGATAGTAAAACTCTCCTTAATGAGTTACCTAAAGTTATACCAAAACCTCTTTCCAGAGGTTGTATGGTAAATTCTCCATAGAAATTCGTATGTGTCGCTTCATCAACATCAATACGCTTGGGACGAATCAAAC
>CAYMWM010000125.1:1683-9350 GCA_964394185.1 uncultured Smithella sp. | reverse complement strand
AAGCAATCTCATACTCATGAGATTGCCACGCTTGTTGAGAGAAAGCGCGCGATGATACTTAAGGTACTGGATTGCCACGGCGGCTGAGAGCCGCCTCGCAATGACAATTATGATAAAAAAAGAAAAAGCCGGGCTTTATATTCACATTCCGTTTTGCCTCAGCAAATGCGGATATTGCAGTTTTTATTCCGTCAAATCGGTGAATCTCATTCCGCAATACATTGAGGCGCTGAAAAAGGAATTAAAACATTACAGCGGGATGTTTTCATCGTTCGACACGGTCTTTATCGGCGGCGGCACCCCTTCCCTGCTGATGGTCAGCCAGCTTGATGAAATTTTCGCGGCCATCAATAAAAATTTCAAAATTGACGCTACCTCCGAAATCACACTGGAAGCCAATGCCGGAGATATATCACTTGAATATTTAAAAACCCTGCGAAACACCGGCATCAATCGCCTCAACATCGGCATTCAGTCATTTGACGACAAAGTTTTAAAATTCCTCGGACGCAGGCACACCGCGAAAGAAGCAATTTCCTCGATTGAGGCGGCGAGAAAAGCCGGATTCGATAATCTGGGAATAGATTTGATTTATGGCATTCACGGCATAGGCATAAAATCATGGGAAAATAATTTGCGAAAAGCCCTGTCTTTTACACCGGAACATATTTCCTGCTATCAGCTCTCGCTTGGCAAAAACACGCCCCTTGATAAAAAATACTCGGCGGAAGGCTGGAACCTTCCCGACGAAAACACGGAACACAAATTTTTCCTCACCACCGACGATGTATTGAAGAACGCCGGTTACCTTCACTACGAGGTTTCCAATTTCGCGCGCGAAGATAAATTCAAATCCCGCCACAATCAGAAATACTGGAAGCATGTGCCGTATCTTGGCGTGGGGCCTGCCGCGCATTCTTTTTTCAACAATCAACGCTGGTGGAATAAGGCCACGATAAACACGTATATCAGGGATATGGCCGCCGGTATCATGCCTGTGGAGAACACGGAAACACTGACCAATGAACAACTGCAACTGGAGGCCTTATTCCTTGGTCTGCGCACCGCAAAAGGCATTGATTTGCAGCTTTACAAAACCCGCTACGGCGAGGATTTGCTGACCGAAAAAAAATATATCATTGATGAATTAATTAAAAACAAGCTGGTCATGTTAAAGAACGGATTTCTGCGCCCCACCGTCGCCGGAATGGCCGTGGCCGACAGCCTCGCGTTGATTTGATTCGCATCCAGTTTCCTTATCAACACACAGTATCCCGCGCCAGAATATTCTTGACACGCGCCCCGCCGTTCCTTATATTGCCAGCAATATTAATCAATAATACAATTTATCCATAAGGGGGAATCCATGAGAAGAATCATCATTTCTATTTTCATGTTGCTTGCGTTGTCGTTTGTTGGTTGCGCTCCAATGTACACCATCAATCATGCCGTGCCAACCAAACCTTTGAGCCTTCCCGAAGACAATGCCGCCCATTACTGGGCGCAGACGGAATGGTGGTACTATACCGGCCATCTGAAAGCCGATGACGGACGCGAATTCGGATACGAATTGACTTTTTTCAAGCGGCTGACCAACGAGGACAAACTGCCCGGTTTGTTTATCCCCATTCCCGCACACTGGATTACGGATGTGGGCATGGTCGCGCATTTTGCCGTAACCGACCTGAAAAACAAAAAATTCCAGGCGACGGAAATCAATAATTTGTTCGGCAAATCGAAAGCGGACGGGGAAAAATACGACGTCATGATTGATAAATGGACAGCCCGCGAAGAAAACGGCAAACACATCCTGCATGCCGAAATGAAGGGTTATCAGATTGACCTGCAACTGGAACCCCTCAAAGCCGCAGCGCCGCACGGGAAAGACGGCATTGCGAATAAAGGCGGAGATCATTCCAATTATTATTATTCCTATACCGATATGAAAACCTCGGGAACCGTAACGGTTGACGGCCAGCCTATCAAGGTCAGCGGACAGACATGGATGGATCATGAATTTGGAACGATGAAATTCACGCCCCCGCAGAACGGTTACGACTGGTTCAGCGTGCAACTGGATAATAAATGCGAAATAATGTTCTACACCATGAGAGACGGCGTGAAACCGATTCCCGGACACGGCGGCGGCACCTTCATCGGGCCGGACGGCAAAACGGTCTGGTTTAAATGGGAGGATATGGAGATTAAAAATCTGAGCTACTGGTACAGCAAGAAAACGGACGCCAATTATCCCGCTTCATGGGAAGTCACCATCAAGCCGCTCAACATCAAACTCAACATTGTTCCGGCGCTCGCCGATCAGGAGTTGAATTTGAAACCCATCCCCTACTGGGAAGGAAGCGTCATTGTCACAGGCACACAGGACAATGCTCCTGTAACAGGCAAAGGCTATATCGAGCTGGTGGGCTACAGCAAAAAATATCCCATCCCGCTGGATAATTGAGAAAGGGGCGGGTAGCAAGTAGCAAGGAACAAGGGAAATAGCGCGCTGAGTTTGGCCGAGTCTTTTCGATTCGGCCATTCGTTAGTTCAAAACACTTCTAGTATTTACAGCCACGTTGAAATACTTTAGTGAACAGTGTAAATTTATGGGAATAATTTATCTACAAAATTGGAATAATTACAACGAAATTATATCTATTGAAGCTGAAGGCAATTATGAATTTGTAAATTTAAAGGAGGATAAGAGTGTAAAATATAAATTGCAGGGTTTTGGCATAATATACAAAAAAGACAAATACGCAATATATGTGAACAATGGCCATATTTATTTTAGGGCAAACGATAAAGAATGGCTATTTGACTCTAACAATATGAATTTCTTTTATAAACGTATTTTTATATTTGAAATTATTAAAATAATTAACAAGGGAAAAACTGAGTATAGTCGATTTTATAATATATACAAAATTATACTGGAAACACTCAAAGATCCGACATTTGATAAAATAGACGAACTTGATACATATTTTTTACAAACATGCAGTAACATATTATCAACTAAAGAAAGAATGGAAAGTGCTATTGATTATTGCAGTAGAGGATTCATTAAATAAAAATTCGAAAAAATTACCAGGGTCAGCATTAAAATATAAGTTTTTGGACGATTGTATAAACCGTATAGATATTGGTTCATCAGATGAATTTAGAAATTTTAGGGTTCGATTCGTGGTTTGAATCTTGTTTGGCCGAATTTAGTCAGGAGGGCTGCGGCTTTGCCCGCGTATCAGCAGTCGATCGCGGCTCCTATCTGTTAAGAAACGCATCGGGCGAAATTCCGGCGGAGCTGACGGGAAAACTTTTTTATCAGGTTGAAAGTTCCGCCGACCTCCCCTGCGTCGGGGACTGGGTAACGGCGCAATATTACAATAACGATTCGGCGGCCATCATCCACCGGGTGTTTCCGCGAAAAACATTCCTCAGGCGTAAAACGGCGGGTGAAACCATCGACTACCAGGTGATAGCGGCTAACATCGATACCGCCTTTATTGTTCAGTCATGTCATTTCGATTTTAATCCGCACCGGTTGGACCGGTACCTTGTCATGGCGGCGGACGGCCATGTAGAACCGGTTGTCATTCTCACGAAAACGGATTTGATTTCCCCGGAAGAGCTGGAGCAGAAGACGGCGGTCATCGCATCCCTTACGAAAGCAAAAATCATCACACTGAGCAACATCACCGGCACCGGGTTTGACGGGTTCCAACAGATGCTGTCACCCGGAAAGACCTACTGCCTGCTTGGTTCATCCGGCGTCGGGAAAACGACGATCATCAACCGCCTTATCGGCGAGGACATCTTCAGCACAAAAGCAGTCAGCGGCACGGGCGAAGGCACCCATACGACTTCGCGCCGGCAGCTTATCGTCCTTGACTCAGGCGCGATGGTGATCGATACACCCGGCATGCGGGAGCTGGGCCTCATGGGCGCCGGTGAGGGCGTCGACACCAGTTTCGAAGAATTTACACAACTCGCCGCCAACTGCCGGTATGCGGATTGCAGCCATGAACATGAGCCCGGCTGCGCCATCCAAATGGCTATCGAGAGCGGAAAATTGAGCAAAGACCGCTATGACAGTTATCTCAAGCTCAAAAAGGAATCGCAGTACTACGGGATGTCGTATCTGGACAAACGGAAAAAAGACAAAGCTTTCGGGAAATTCGTCAAATCGGTAAAAAAACAGATGAAGGACTGACTTATTACCGGGGCCGGTGTTGAAAAATAAGTTTTGAAGCAATTGCGCCCCGCAATCCTTCCCTGGCAAATGATTGTGAGACAAGGGAACGGTTTCAAACCGTTTCCTTATTTATCCTGTTCCACTTCCTTGAGTGCCAGATCCTGATAGGCATGGAAGAAATTGTGGCAGAAGCTATCCCAGCGGCGGCAGACATCAATGGTTTTCTCATCCATCTGGAAAAGGTTGGGATATACCGAAAGCTCCGTAATTTCTTCAGCCAGTCCCTCAACAACCGCTTCATCATGCCCTTTGAGAATGTTTCGCACTAATTCGGCGGGCGCATACCAGGAGGCGGCCACCTGCAAATCGCGGTGAATCTGGGTGAGCAGAACATTGCGCGGGCCTTCCCACAGTTCATTGATGGCGGAGTCGCGGTACAAGCGCGGCAGGGATGAAAAATCCTCCATGACCCCATGGCCGCCGAAGATGGACATGGCGTCGCGGATGACATCGGTGCAGTCCCAGGCGGAAGCAATTTTTTGCAGCATGATGAGTTCGCGTATTTCAAAACGCTTTTTGCGGATTTCCAGCGGTTCGTCCTTGGACATCCCTCCCCTGGGCCCGCCTTCGGGTGTCAGGAAACCGGCATAAAGTTTGAAGGCTCCGGCGGTTGTCCTTTTGGCGATATTATCTATCCTGGCAATCTGCGCGGCAACCAGCGGGAATTTTCCGATGGTCAGGCCAAAGGCATCGCGGAATTCAGCGTATTTCTTCGCTTCGCGTACTGCCCGCGTCATAGAGGCGGCGGCGGAAAGCCCCACAGTCAACCGTGAATACGTAAGCACAATGCCCACAACATTGGCAACGCCCTTTTCCAGCGGGCCGACCGGATAGGCCACAGCCCCGTTGAAAGTCAGCTCCGCCGTGGTAAGCTCGCTTGTTCCCATCTTCCACTTGATGCGGTCAATGGTGTAGCCGTTTCGTATTTCCTTTTCCTTGTTGCCCGGCAGCCACGAAGGCATGACAAAAAGCGCCACTTTTTCCGACCCGGCGGGTTTAGCCGTCACAACGGCGTAATCAGCGTGCGTTGCCGAGCAGAAAAACTTGGTCCCGTAAAGCCGCCACGCGCCGTTTTCCGGGGCGGCTTCCAGCACATTGGACGGAACATCCGAGCCGCCCTGGATTTCCGAAAGATACTGCGCGCCGATGGCGAAATCGCCGTTGATGCCCTCCTTGCAGTGCTTAAGAATCTGCTTTGTTTCCGGCGTGTCCGCGTATTTTTCCAGCAGCTTGACCAGCCCTTCGGTGCAGGTGACCGGACAGCCGATGCAGGCCTCGCCGTTCTGGTATATCAGGTACATCTTAATCAGCTTGACCCAGGGCGATGTCTTGTCGGCGAACAGCGCCTCCGAGAAAACTTCCCTCTCCAAAATTTCCGTTTCATGGGGACGCACAATCCGGTCTATGCGGTTATGATGGCCGTTGTAGTGGAGCATAAAAGGCCTTTTTTCGGGTCTGGCAATGCTCTCGGAAAAATCGCGCCACCTGAACGACGCTTTTGCGGAAACGGCGCGCGCCTGCGCATCGACCTCCTTCCATTCGCTTCCTGTAAAATGACGCACCACTTTCCGGATAAAGGGATCGTCATTGTAATAATCGGTGTTTTTGCGCCAGTCTAAAAAACTGTCAAAATTATAGGGATTATTTCTGTCTGCAAATGACATACGGACCTCCTGAAAAAAATATTGCCATAAATGTAACCCGTGGTTATAATACCTGACCAGTGGTTACATCGTCAAGTTTTTTTTCAATCCCGGAATAAACTGTGGTATAAAGGACACCCTATGCAACAGAAGAAAACATTCGCCCATGTAAAAAACGAGGCAAAACTCGCGCGTCAGGCCGTTATTGTCGAGGCCGCCGGGCGCGTGTTTTCCGTCAAGCCCTTCAACCGGGTCAGCATCCGCGATATTGCGAAAGAGGCGGGCATTTCCCATGCCTCCATCTACCGGTATTTCCCCGATCAGCAATCGCTTTTTGTGGAGGCGTTTTTACTTGGCGCGGAAGAAATCGGCTCCACGCTGGAGAAACTGATTGATAAGGCCAAAACGCCGGACATCATGAAGGTCAGCGACGCCTATGTCACCTATCTGATAGACAACGACCAGTATTTCCGCATGATGACGCATTTTATGCTGGACGGATCGCTCTCCAGCGAAAAGATAGAAAAGCTCAACGTCGCGGAACGGCGGCTTTTTGATTATTTTGACCGGATGTTTAAGAAAATGAACAAACCTGAGCCTGTCCGGCCCCTGTCCCATGCATTTTTTGCGGCACTCAACGGCGTGCTTATCACATTTCGGAATTATCCGGGACGAACGACCAAAGCGGTGCGCCGGCATATGCTGAAAATCGCCCGCGTCATCGCCGCCAGTTTCAGCTTGTAGCGGTTAAAAACCTTTCCTATCCTGTTTTGTAGGGAATGGTTTTAAACCATTCCGAAATTTCATATCCTGTTTTGTAGGGAATGGTTTTAAACCATTCCGTTTCTTTTTCGGAACGGTTGCAAACCGTTCCCTACATTTTTTTGGATAAAAATTATTTTGTGTATTTCATGTTCTGTTTTCGTATGGAATTGTTACAAACCATTCCGTAATCTCATATCCTGTTTTGTAGGGAATGGTTACAAACCATTCCGTTTCATTTTCGGAACGGTTACAAACCGTTCCCTACATTTTTTTGGATAAAAAATATTTTGTGTATTTCATGTTCTGTTTTCGTATGGAATGGATTTCAATCATTCCGTAATTTCATATCCTGTTTTGTAGGGAATGGTTACAAACCATTCCGTTACCATTCCCGGCATTTGTCACCATTTGTGTAATATCATCTTCTTCGTTTCGATCATGGTCCAATTCCCATTTTTGGGGATTGTTCTCTATATACTCCCGTATCATCAGCAGCGATTTCTCATTGCGGATAACATGATCGTAATAGGATTTCTGCCATTGAAATTTATCATCAAAATTTGATTCGTTGATGATGCGGGCGGAAAATGTTTTAAAACCGCGTATGATTTCCGGCAAACCGTGATTTGACGTTTTTTCCCGGAACGGTTTGTAACCGTTCCCTATGTTATTGTTAATCCATAAAATGCCGTGAAAATGATCGGGCATGACGACGAATTCACCCGGCGTGATATGCGGATAATGGTTTGGCAAATCATGCCAGCATAATGTGATAATGTCTGTGCGGCTGTTTTTTATCATTTCACCATCACGGATTGTACCGAATATATTTCCGTTTTTATAACGATCATGCGCGCAGACCGTTATAAAATACGCGCCCGGCGTTGCATAATCATATCCTTTCAAACGGTTTGCCTTTCGTTTAATCATTGTTCATTGGTCCCGTTTTTGTAGGGAATGGTTTTAAACCATTCCGTTTCTTTTTCGGAACGGTTGCAAAC
>CAYMWM010000125.1:0-1583 GCA_964394185.1 uncultured Smithella sp. | reverse complement strand
ACCATTCCGTTTCTTTTTCGGAACGGTTGCAAACCGTTCCCTACATTTTTTTGGATAAAAATTATTTTGTGTATTTCATGTTCTGTTTTCGTATGGAATTGTTACAAATCATTCCGTTTATTCCATACCCCGTTTCGTAGGGTATGGTTACAAACCATTCCGTTTCTTTTTCGGAACGGTTTTTAACCGTTCCCTACATTTATTTTAAACCGTTCCGTTGCCTTCGACGATGGCGATTTCGGCGGGGGTGAGTTCGTAGAGTTCGTAAACCAGTTTGTCTATCTGGCGGTCGGTCGCGTCTATCTGGCGCTGGAGGAGGGTCTGTTCGTGGCCGGTCTTGGCTTCGGCCAATCCTTTATTTAAGGAAAGCATCTGTTCGACAAGCTGCACCATGTTGTCGTGCATTTTCTTTTCGTTAGGAATATTGAAATCGATATTGCGGATTGGTAGCCGTGACAAATACTCTTTGGATAAGTTTACTGTAAGAGTTGATTCATTTGTATATTTTGTTTTGTAAAACCAATTAAGTAATTTTGAATTAATTAAGCCGAGAACATATTTAGTACCATACGAAGTTTCGTTATTTAATATAATATTGTTTATAGATTCTTTATTGTAATGTTGTTGATTATCATATGTTGCATTTAAGGGGCATGAACCACCGGTAATTCTCTGAATTAATATTTTTTCAGGTGCTTCAAAAATACGAGGTGTTCTTGGTCTGTGAAGCAATTCAGGTTTGTACAATAAATATTTTTCGGTAGGTCGAATTAAATATCGTGAAATATCTTTCCCTTCAAGAAAAGGCTTATATCCGTTTATTGGCCTGTTTGTCACAACATCATCTCTGTTTTTTGTTATAACAACACCAAAAATCAATTCTTCACATAATTCGCCTAAATCAATGCTCACATTACGTAGTTTATTTAATAACTGAGTATCTTTGCTTGTAGCCTTGATATTTAATACATAACCTTCAGTTAAAAAATTTGATTGGTTTGTCATCTGTGGGGTATTATCGATACCCATAAGAATTTCTACAATATTATTTAATGCTTTTTGACTTTTTTCTAAAACAAGAATTATTGAGCTTGTTGTTGCACCAGAAAAAACACCTGTACCCATATCAGTTATTTTCTTTATTGCAGTTTGATTTAGAATAAATTCCCTAATATCACTATATGAAGTTACTCGTAACAAAGTGTTTGGGATTATGAAAGAAAGCAAACCACCGCTACGCAAAAGCTTTGTAGATTTTTCGATAAATAAAGTAAAAAGGTTTATTTTTCCTGAACCCGAGAAGTAATGCTTTTTGAAGTATTCCTTATATATTTGTTCAATTCCATAATTGCCACCAAAAACATACGGCGGGTTTCCGATGACGGCGTCGAAGCCGCCGGACTTGAAGATTTCGGAAAATTCGTTTTGCCAGTCGAAGACATTGATGCGCTGCGCTTCTTCGCTGTCCAGCAGGTTCATCTGTTTGCCTTCATAGAAATCCGGGCCGATGAGCGAGTTGCCGCATTTGATGTTGCCGCCCAAGTCCGGTAGCGCCCTTTCGTGAAACAAAACCCGCTGGCGGT
>CAYMWM010000124.1:0-9354 GCA_964394185.1 uncultured Smithella sp. | reverse complement strand
GCCGCTTCCGGTCGCGCCCCGCGCGGGCGCGTGGATTGAAACAACCTGAAATCATTGGCTGCACTCCAGCAATGGTGTCGCGCCCCGCGCGGGCGCGTGGATTGAAACTTAAATTACGGATATTTTTTGCATTAGGATGTTGTCGCGCCCCGCGCGGGCGCGTGGATTGAAACAAAAGCATATACTTTATAAGTAACGGTGCGTATATCGTCGCGCCCCGCGCGGGCGCGTGGATTGAAACTGTTTAACTTGTCGTCAATGCGAACACGAATCTGCGTCGCGCCCCGCGCGGGCGCGTGGATTGAAACGTGCGTGACTAACTCTGGACTGGGTATGGACTTACGTCGCGCTCCGTGAGACGGGGCTCCATTAGACATCGGAACGGTTTGTAGCTGTTCGCTGCAGGGACTTTCCACCTTCGTCACGGTGCGGCTCACCCCCCTTGACCTATCCGATTATCCTGAAAAGCCATTTCAGGAGTTTGACCTTATTTCCGTATGGAGGATATCTCAGGGGCATGTCAACCCAATTAGAGCGGGTCAAAATGCTTCTGCTGTGTGAAAAGGTGTCGAAACTCGTCTTGCCGTGATAAGCGCCCATGCCGCTGTCGCCAATGCCACCGAAAGGCAAAACCAGGCTGCCGATGTGGGATATGGTGTCGTTCATGCAGCCCCCTCCGGAACTGGTTTCTGCCATAATTTTCTGCTGACTGCGCGCGTCATTCGAAAAGTAATACAGCGCGAGCGGGCGGGGAAGTCTGTTCACGATATCAATGGCCTGATCCAACCCGTCAAAGGTCATGACCGGAAGAAGGGGTCCGAATATTTCCTCCTGCATGATGTTGTCCTGAAGCGACACGCCGTCAATCAGCGTCGGCGCGATATAAAGTTGGGTTGAGTCCGTTTTGCCCCCGGCAATGATGTTCCCGCCGCCTAGCAAACGGCTCAGCCGCTGAAAGTGTCTTTCATTTATTATTCTCGCGTAATCGTGACTTTGCACCGGATCGTCGCCGTAAAAATCCTGTATTGTTTTTTTCATCTTCTCCACGAAGACATCTTTGATCGCGCTATGAACGAGGCAATAGTCCGGCGCAATACAGGTCTGCCCCGCATTGAAGAACTTCCCCCAAGCGATTCTCTTAACCGCATAATCCAGGCTTGCATCCTTATCCACGATACAGGGGCTCTTTCCCCCCAATTCAAGCGTAACAGGCGTAAGGTTTCGCGCCGCCGCTTCCATGACAACCCGTCCCACCGCAGTGCTGCCCGTATAGAAGATATAATCGAATTTCCCGGCCAGCAGCTGCCGGCTGACATCCAGGCCTCCTTCAGCAGTGGAGATATAATCGGGATGGAAATACTTCGATATGAGCCGGGAAAATGTCCCGGACATTTCGCCGGCAAGCTCGGATGGTTTGATAAGAACACAGTTTCCGGCGGCTATCGCGCCCACAAGCGGCGCAATCAGCAGATTGAACGGATAATTCCATGGGCCGATAATCAGCACAACGCCATACGGTTCCTGATAGATTCTGCTTGACGACAGAAAATGGATGATGGGCGTAGCCACTTTTTTCGGGCGGGACCACTGCCTGACGTGCCTGATGGCATGTTCTATCTCCATATACATAATGCCGATCTCACTGGCATAGGATTCAAAAGGCGGTTTTTTCAGGTCGGTGTTGAGGGCATGGATAATCTCATCTTCATGAGAGCGAATCATGGATTTGAGTTTTCGGAGCTGTTCGATCCGGAAGGAGACAGACCTGGTCTCACCGGAATTGTAGTAACGCCGCATCGCGTCAATAGTCTGGGACACATCGGTTGATGCCATTTCTACCTCCTTTTATCGGGGTTGTCATTTATCCATTTTACATTCAATCCGTCCCGGTATTATCGGCCAGCCTTGAAAAATTGTCAATAATCGAGCTTTTGACTGAATAAATGGAAATGGGGTCGCATCGTTACTCTTGACATTTCAATCAAAAGAGCGACACCGCCTCCGGCGAGTGTCACATGAGATCGCCACGCTTTCTGAGAGAAAGCTCGCAATGACAGCGAAGGTCTGGTAAAGGAACGGTTTGAAACCGTTCCCTACGGGGGCCAATGGAAATGGGGCCGCATCGTTACTCTTGACATTTCAATGAAAAGAGCGACACCGCCTCCGGCGGAGAACAGTGTGCATGGATTCGGTCTTGCGGTTTAAGCCGGAATCTTTTAAAATGCGCATGAAAGGATTTAACCGGTAAACTGCCGGATGATTGAATCCTCGCAAAATTGTTAAATCACTCAGGCATTTAAAAGGAGGGGGATATGTGTCATCGTATTTTCAGAATAGCGGCCATGATTCTGTTCGTGGCAATGTCAATGTTATGTCTGTCATGCACCGAGACAAAATGCATGGCGGAAAAACAGAAATGCAAATTCGATTGCCCGTCAACGGTTGGAATGAAGCAGGCCTGCGAAGAAAAATGCAATATTTTATACGATATTTGCAGAAATAAAAAATAATATTCCCGCGGGTTCGGCGTTATCCATGAAACCGGAAATATTTAGATATGAAATAATAAGGTGCAATCGGGGCATGATGGAATCCGCCGGAGCATGGGAAAGTCCGCCTCTGTCACTTCGTGAGACCTCAGCAGGCGAGGGACACAGGAACGGTTTGAAACCGTTCGCTACGAATTGCGGGCCACCTCCGCCGGCGGAGGACAACGTCATCGGCGGGGTTCAATCCCGAAGGGTGTGAACCGGCAAACCTCATCACATTATATTGAAAGCTTGTATCCCAGCCAGATGCCGAGTATTCCGCCTGCCATGCTTCCAAGAATGGAAAACATTAAATCATCCGAACCGAACAGAACAGGCGCGTAGCCGCCCGCAAAAGAACCAATCACCATTCCCGATAGGATAAGTTTTTTTCGTGACATATGAATTCCAAAATCGTTATGCTGATGCAACCCGCCGTTTGAAATGGCGGACCCGACAGGGAAGCCAACAGGGAGCCGCGCCCTGTTTAGAAATACAATCGAATTATTGTAGAACGGATTTTACCCCGTCCGGATGGGATGAAGAATATTTTATCCGTTGTTTTATTCTCGACAATGAATTCCTAATCCACCTTGTACCAGAATCCGTCAATGTTTTTATAATGGATGGTATTGTTGCATTTCCCTTTTTTGAAACAGGGCGGGCATACCTTGATCGGTTCTTTTACCCCGTTGTATTCGGTATCAAAAAATTCCCCTGAAATCCTGTTATGACAATTATCGCATTTGTCCGGTTCGTTGATGTTGAACTTTTTCATTATACCCCTCCGAGATTCAAGAAAATTTTCGAAATTTGATTTTACTATTATCATATGTTTAATGATAGTTCAGCTTTTTTTAAAGACGGCACGAAGACCTGATTGACAGGCGATGCCGAAGACAGATTTTCGCCTGTTCGGTTTTGCGGACTGAACCGGCGCGGGCAAAAAAAGGCCGGGGGTGAAGCTGACACCGCCCGGCGCTGTTCGTCAATGGCTTTTGGAAACGGGTCCGGCGGAACAAAAGCGTGTTCCCGTTTCAGCATTTCTCACTTGCACTTCCAGATTTCATATTTGGCTCTTGTCGCGTTTACTGTGCCTATTAACTCGTTGTTTCTGGAGGTAATCTTGAAACAATCCCCTCCCGCGTCCAACGTATCCTTCTGTATAAGATTCATAAGGCTCAGGTTATCAATCCCCAGAGAAGACGAGCTTTTGACAAACGTGCATTTGCTTGTGTCCGATACTTCCGCGACCTTTGTGCTTTTATCCTGCATGGAATAATTATTGCCGCCTGCGCAAGCCGCCACCGCTAACAACATCAAGACTAAAACGATTTTTTTCATAAGCCCTCCTGTTATTAAATGATATGCTGCCGGTTCAATATTTATGAATCAATGCTAAAAAATACGCTGATAGAATTTATTTGTCAATAGAGGTTTCTGAACGGGCCAAAGGGGGTGAAAACGAAAAAAACGGCGCGCCTTTTTGTCTCCGCTACGGTGTTTTTCTATTGTTTCACCGTCAGCGGTTCGGGACGATTGGTTATCAGGGAAAAGTTGATTTCCAGAATTTCATGTCCGGTTCTGACCGTCTCACCCTGGTTGACAACGGTGAAAACCATATTCGACGGACGTGCATCCAGCATGGCCTCCGCTTTCTGTGGTTCCATGGAAAGATTGTGAAGGTTCATCGTTGTGATGGGATGGATGCGGTCGCATTTTTCCCTGACCAGTGCGGTGAACATCTGAAAATAATTATTCCGGTTGGAATATGAACGCAACGTGCCTCCGTAATGGACCCGGTTGAAAAAGTTGTTGTCATTACCGTCGTATAAAACGCCGTCGTAAAAAGACGGCCGGAGTCTTTCGGGTTTTACAACAACGATGTACCGCTTTTTCGCGAATGAATTTTCGTCAAGCCATTTATGCACAACAAGCCGCATGGCTTCTATCTCGGTTCCCGCCATGCCGACTTCGATGGTGGTGCGCTTGTTCTGGACGGCGGATAAGGGCAGAAGAAGAACGAAGATAAGCAGAATGGCGGACAGGTGTTTCCCGGTTGGGAATAATCCGGCTGAAACGCGGCATACAATCCAGCCGGTCAACGCGCACATCAGCAGGGAAAAGGTGACAATGACTCTGTTGGGCGGGCCGCCGCCCATCGGGCTTAAGAGCCACGGGGCGATGGACAAGAACGTCAGAAATACGAAAATAATCAATGTCATGAAAAATCGGATGACCGCGCCCGCGAATCCGCCGGCGCTTCTTTTGAAAAAATAAACGGTGTACAGGACGATGCCTGAAAGCAGGACAACGAAGTTCAGGAGAAACAGCGGCCTGTAGATGGCGTTTAAAAAAGGCTGGTCTGTGTAAAAAAGGACGGCGGAAAGGAATTTTTCGAACAGGTGCACGACGCCGAAGTTTGCGGAAAATTCATAAACGTCACCCGGAGTGCTGATCCGAAGAAAACCGATTGCCAGCTTGACAATCAGGTAATATGCCGCGGCAATCGCGGTAAAGAAAAAAACCTTTATAAAAAGGTGCCTGAACCGGGAGCCGTATACGATTTCCCCGCCGAATAAAAAATCAATCAGCGCAAAGATGAAAACAATAAAAGCCCATGACGGATAAATCAGGCAGGATGTCAGAAAGAGAAGGGCGGATAATATCAGTTTCTTTTTTATAATTTTTTCACCGATGGCCCCGCGCATATAGATATAGGACAGCGTTGCCAGCATCATCGCCAGCAGGGTCATGACGGTTTCCATGCCGTTATAGAACATCGACGCATAGCCGGGCGACAAAACGAAAAGCGCGCCGACGGCTGTCGCGTTGACCATGCCTCCCATCGCAGGGGAAAGCGCCGCGCCCACGCAAAAAGCCGTCAATATGACAATCATGAGCACGAACGGACGCGTCTTCGAAAAGTCGCTTATGGTTCTGACCAGTGAATGTTCCGCGCACTCACCCAGGCTGCCCAGAAACCTTCCGCTTCTGATGTCGAAAGGCAGCCGGTCGTTGAAACACAGGCGCGCCTTGACGAGCGGCGATTCGTCGCCCATCATGGTATATTTGAACGCCCGCCACTGGTCATGGGAAACATATTCATGCTGAAGCGTCGGCAGGTAGGCAAAAAATATCAGCAGAGCGGCAATCGTTAGATAAAAGCGGTTCGACACGTCCGATAATGCAAGTGTCTTTTTCCCGGATTCAAACATTTTTTTTATTTTCATTTGCCTTCAAATCGCTTATGAAAGTCTTTGGATATTTGAAATATATGAAAAGAATTTGTCTGTCTGATTTATAGACACTGTCCATCCGCCTGTCAATAACTTTGAGTGTCCGGCCCGGCCGGAAGCGGCGCCGGAAAAATTGACGGGACGGGGAATATCATGTATGCATGATGCAATGAATAATATTGAACATGCCCCCAAAGGTAAAAGATGGGTGAATGCCGCGGTGTTTTTCTGCGCGTTTATTATCGCCTTTCTTGTTCTGGAAATAGCGGTGCGCCGTATTTTTCCCCCGCATATCGGTGTTCCTTCCTCGATTGCCAATTATGCCGCCATTCCCAAACCGCATGACCGTGTGGGATTGGTCGTATTCAACGAGGAACTGGGCTGGGTGAATAATCCGGGGGCTTCCGGGTACGGCCAGTTTCGTGAATACCTGTCGTTCGATTCCATGGGATTCAGAAATAATGATAATGAGATGGAAGTCAGACAGAGGCCTGCCATACTGGCGATGGGCGATTCTTTCACGATGGGGGCGGAAGTCGGAAACGCCGAATCCTGGCCTGCGCGTCTGGAATCTAAATCGGGTGTCAGGGTGCTCAACGGCGGTGTGTCGGGATATGGCCTGGACCAGATGCTGACCAGAACGAAATCCATCCTCCGGAAGCGGGATGTCGATGCTGTTATCGTGGCTTTCTTTGTGGAAGATATATACAGAGTCAGGGAAAAGAAACAATATGTCCTTCTGAAGCCTTATTATTCTTTGGAAAACGATGAACTGGTCCTGCATAAAGTCAAGGCGGAGGATTATCCGAAGCCGGACTGTTTCAAGAAAATATTCGGCTACAGTTACGCCGTTCATCTCATCATGTCGAGACTGTTCAGGGATTACTGGTCGAAAAGTTCGATAGATTCCGTCGAATACGCCGATATCGATGAAGCCGGGGTCAACTATAAAATCATCGATGCGTTTGCCGGTATGGCCAATTCAGGCAAAATCCAATACATTGTGTTCGCGATTCTTCCGGGAGATTTTAAGGATGTTTCGCTGACCCGTCATCCGCTGACCGATTACATAAGGAACACAGAAAAGAAAAATAAACGCGTTTTCCTGATGGACCTGCAATCAAAGATGAAGGGGAATCAGACTTTTTTCAACGACAGGGCAAAAGGATATCACGGCCACTTCAGCAAACAGGGCAATGAATTCGTGTCTCAGGAAATAGCATCGTTTCTGCAAACGATAAAAGCGTATTAAGCTGTAGATTTTTTTATATTTACCCGGACGTTATTGCCCCAGCCAGACATTGGGTATATATTTCCTCGCTGTCATTTTACCTTTTTTCGATATGTTGCTGATGTAGGTAAAACCGGAATCGTTGACTAAATGTATTTTCGGTTTATTTTCATTGCGAAAATCGATTGTGCCGCTGATTTCCGTCCAGGCGAATTTATCATTGACATCGCGGCATTTGATTTTATGGACGTTGTTTGCGACTATTTTCTTGTCGAGTATTTCAAAAATATACGGTTCCGTATGGATGACGCCGCCGATCAGATTAAACGTCACTAATTGCAGTTTGTAATGGGAATATTCCAGTTTGCCCATGATGTTGTTATTATCATGCATGGTGACCGCGATGACAATGTCGAAATAGGAATCGGTATTCAGCCGGTTTTCAGCGCATAGCGGATTCACCAACAGAAAAAATATCGCTAAACAGATAATGCCCCGAATGTTCTTTGTTTTCATCATAATTTCCCTCTAATGAATTTGATAATGCCTATGATGCATGCGTTAAGATTGTAAAAAAATACGCTCCTGAGATTAATTTGTCAATGGTCTGTTGCGGCTTTCTGCTGCCGGTGAAGTCTGGATGAAGCAATGTCCTTTCTGTAGTAAGCCTTTACAAAATCAGGATTCAGCCGAATTGCCTTGTCATATTCTTCAACAGCGCGCTGATACTGACCGAGAATGGCGTATGCGTCTCCCAGAGCGTAATGCGTTACATAACTGTTCCGTGTAACCTTCAAATTATGATTCCAGAGCTTGATGCTGTTTTCCCAGTAGCCGCATTGGTGCCACGTTAAAGCCGCCCAAATGGCTATGACTGCCGTGGCGGCCGGGAATAAAATTTTTCTCCTAAAGCCGTCATGCGTGTATAAGAGCGGTATTCCCCATGCCAGCATGACGGCAATGCCGATGGACGGCAGATAATGGAAACGGTCAGCCATGGCCTGCTCACCGGATTGAATAATCCCGAGAACCGGGGCAATCGTTATCGCGAACCAGAACCAGCCGACAAATAAATATGGGTAACGTTTTATCGTTAAAATAACGGCGCCGCTGATAACCATAATCAGCAACAACGCTCCTGAAACCTGCCAGAGCGGAATGTTCGGGGAGAATGGATAGAATAGGGCAAGCTTGTGAGGCCAGAACGTTTTTCCCATGTACGTGACAAAAGCAACCGGCGCGTTGGCTAACCGCTCGTGAAAGGAAGAAAACTTTGCGGCTGGATGCAGTTGAATAAACAGCGTGACGATGACAAGAACTGCCGATAAAATAAAAAAAGGCGTTTTTTCCCGAAGCTGCCATAGTATCCGGTTGCCCTTCCGGGGCTCAAAACGTCGCAGCGGCCAGTAATCCAGAAGCATCATGACAAGGGGCAGGGTGACGACCATAGGCTTGCTCATCAAGGCCGGCAGGAAAGAAAAAAGAATAAGCAGATACCTTCCGACAGAGGGTTTTTCCGTGTAGCGGACATAAAGAGATAAAGTCAGCATCCAGAAAAGGTGCTTAAGACATCTTTGCGCTCGGATATCCAGGCTACCGATTCCACATGCAGCGGATGAAGTGCAAATAGTCCGGCGACAAAGGCGCTCTTCCAGACCGTTCGTGTCATGCGGTTGAAAAGCCGGAACAACATCAGGCTGCTCAGGATGTGAAGGATAACATTGGTTACATGATAACCGCCGGCATTCAATCCATGGAGCTGATAATCAATCATAAAAGACAGCCATATCAAGGGATGCCAGAAATCGTTGACAGAGGTCGTGCTGAACGCCCAGCGCAGCCCCCCAGGCGTAATGCCGGACCGGATATGACTGTTCTGTGTGACGTACGCGTAATCATCGTAATTGACAAAGTCGAATTTGTTGACCTGCCCATAAACGGCAAAGGTGACAACGGTCAGAAACACATAAACAATCAATTTCTGTATGTCGGGGCTGATATTTATCTTGTTTATCATAGGAACCTGCCGAAGCTGTTTCTATCATATGTTGCGGCGGAATTCAGCTATCTTTCATGTAATAAACAAATTTCACATCTGAGTGTTTTTGTGATAAAAAAAGAAAATATTTCTTTTAATGGTAGATGAATTATCCGTTCATGAATAAAAAATACACATATCTGATTGTTGTGTTTTTAATCATTTCCTGCTTTGCAGCCTTCGGCCGCATAGCCGGCAATGATTTTATTAATTATGATGATCAGGGATACGTCACCGAAAATCATCACATACAGAAGGGAATAAATCTTCAAACGGTCAAATGGGCGCTTACCACAACGTATTTCAGCTACTGGCATC
>CAYMWM010000123.1:0-9380 GCA_964394185.1 uncultured Smithella sp. | reverse complement strand
CATCACGGTTGACCGGCAGATGAAGCGATATAAGGTTCCCAGCATCGCCTTTATCAATAAATGCGACCGCAGCGGCGCCAATCCCATGCGTGTCATCGGTCAGTTGAGAACAAAGCTGGGACACAATGCCGTCGCCATGCAGATACCCATCGGCCTGGAAAATGAGACCGAAGGCGTCATCGATCTGGTCGGCATGAAAGCCCTGTATTTTGACGGCGATAAAGGCGATGTTGTCCGTGAGGAGGAAATTCCGGCCAATCTGCTGGAAGAAGCCAAAGCGAAAAGAGAGGAATTGATTGATGCCGCTTCGTTGTTTTCCGATGAACTGACCGAAGCCATTTTAAACGAGAGTGAAATATCTGTCGATATGATTTACGCGGCTGTGCGCAAGGGCACACTGAAGAGAGAAATAACCCCCATATACATGGGTTCGGCTTACAAGAATAAAGGTGTGCAGCCCCTGCTCGACGGCGTCAATTATCTTCTGCCTTGTCCTTCCGAGATAGAGAATGTGGCAATTGATATGGATAACAACGAAGAGACAGTTGTGTTAAGCAACGATCCGGGAAAACCGATTGTCGCTTTGGTCTTTAAGCTGGAGGACGGCCAGTACGGGCAGTTAACCTATATACGTGTTTATCAAGGGACGCTGGCGAAAGGTTCAACCATTGTCAATATCCGCAACGGCAAGAAGGTCAAGGTTGGGCGCGTGGTTCGTATGCATGCCGAGCAGATGGAAGATGTGGAAAGTCTGCGGGCGGGTTATATCGGCGCCTTGTTTGGAATCGAATGTTCATCGGGAGACACCTTCACGTCGCCAGAAGTCAATTTAACCATGATTTCGATGTACGTTCCCAAACCTGTTATATCGCTAGCGATTGTGCCCAAGGATAATAAGTCGCAAATGGCCATGGCCAAGGCATTAAACCGGTTTTCCAAGGAAGATCCGACATTCAAAACGTTTGTCGATAACGAAACGGGCGATACGATTATCGAAGGCATGGGCGAATTGCATCTGGATATTTACGTGGAAAGAATGCGGCGTGAATATGGTGCTGATGTTACTACGGGCAATCCACGCGTCGCTTACCGCGAAACCATCACGCAGCGCGCCGATTTCAATTATACGCATAAAAAGCAAACGGGAGGTGCCGGCCAGTTCGGACGTGTTGCCGGTTATCTGGAACCGGTTGCCGATGCCGAATTTGTGTTTGAAAATAAAATTTTCGGCGGATCGATTCCCACGCAGTATATTTCCGCCTGCGAAAAAGGATTCAAACAGAGCATGGCCAAGGGGCCGAAACTGGAGTTTCCGGTGACCGGCGTGAAAGTGGTCATCAATGACGGCGCGTCGCACGCGGTCGATTCTTCGGATATGGCGTTTCAGGCAGCGGCGCGTGGAGCGTTCAAGGAAGCTTACCTGCGGGCAAAACCGGTCATTCACGAACCCATTATGAAAGTTGTCGTGGAGACTCCGGCGGAATTTCAGGGTCCGGTCATGGGGCTTCTCAATCAGCGCCGGGGCATGATTATCGGTTCTCAGGATGAGGAAGTCATGTGTGTGATTGAAGCGCAGGTGCCGCTGGCGGAAATGTTCGGATTCTCGACCATTCTGCGGTCGGCCACGCAGGGCAAAGCGCAGTTTACGATGGAATTTGCCCTTTACCGTCAGGTGCCGCAGTCCATCGCGGAAAAAATCGCTCTGGAAGCGGCTCAAAATAAAAAGTCGGCCGCTTAATATAGTTTTAAAAAATGTCAATGATCGGTATTGCCCTGAAAAGGGAAAGTAATATTATACATTTAACATATAAGGATATTATCATGATGAAAAAAGAAATGATTTATCGTAATCCACTGGTTAATCTCGGTTATGAAAATGAAGATATACTGCCTGTCGGGGGATTCGGCGCTGTTCTGGCTTATGCCGGATTGGGAAAAACAGCTCTGCTGGTTCAACTGGCCCTGAATATGATGCTGCGGGAACATTCCGTTATGCACGTCAGTCTCAATGACGCGGTGAGCAAAGTGGATTTATGGTATCAGGAACTGTTTCACGATATAGCCGAAAAATTCGGCATTGCTGAAATAAATGATTACTGGGATAAAATTCAGCCGTACCGTTTTATCATGACCTTTAAGGTGGAGGGCTTCAGCGCGCCGAAACTGGAAGAGCGCTTGACCGATTTGATGGAGCAGAATATTTTCAAGCCGCACACGGTCATCATCGACGGCTATAAATTCGACGACGCGGGAAGGGGACAGCTGGTGCAGTTGAAGGAACTGGCCGCGAAGTATTCGATGCGCATGTGGTTCACCGTCCATACGCACCGCCATATCCCGCCTCAGGAAAACGGGCTTCCTCTTTCCTTTCTGCACGTGGCCGATTTGTTCGACGCGATTGTCCAGCTGGCAGCAAAAGGCGACGAGGTGTATATCAAATCCCTCAAGGGCGGATCGGCGGATTCCGCGACTCCGGATTTACTACTTGATCCCGCGACCATGCTTATAAAGGACGTCACCTGAAGAAAAACATATAAGCATTTTTTACTTAATTATTGACATGATAATTAAAATTTCATTTCTTTTTATAATTAATCCTAACTTCTAACAGTTACTATACCCAAAGAGTATTTTCCTTAATTCGTACAATCTGATTTTGTTCCTTACGATTACATGTCAGATTATCTTTCCATTTGTTTGACCAGACTGATAAAACAGGCTGAGTTTCTGATATTATCCAAGTCTTTGTCTTTTTTAATCTGCGTCACACCATTGAAGCCTTTGACGACGGCCTGCCGCAAAAAACGGCAGGCATCTTCACTTTTTTTCTGAATAGCATAACAACAGGCTGCATTGTAATAGGGAAAGTAATCATCGGGATTAAGACGAATGGCCTCTTCGTAGTCCGCAATGGCCCGTTGCTGCTGGCCGAGTTCGGAGTATGTATTTCCCCTGTTGTTATAGGCCGTTACATAATCCGGTTTCAACCGGAGGGCCCTGTTATAGTCCTCGATGGCCGCCTGATACCGTTTTAGTTCAAAATACGCATTTCCCCTGTTTTTGTAGGTGATGGCATTATCCGGCTTAAGCCGGATGGCATGACTGAAGTCCTCAACGGAGAGTAGATACTGGTTGAGTTTTAAGTATACGGTTCCTCTGTTGTTGACGGCATCGGTGAAATCCGGTTTTAGTTCGATGGCTCTATTATAATCCTCGATGGCCCGCTGATAATCGCTGATTTTAGCGTAAGCAGATCCTCTGTTGTTGTAAGCGTCAAAATGAGGATTCAGACGAATGGCCATGTTATAGTCCTCAATGGCCATGTGGTATTGACCGGCTTTTGCATACGCAATTCCTCTGTTGTTGCGTGCCATATAGTTGTCTTGCGTTACTTGTAATGAATGGTCAAAAAGGCAGATGCTGTTTTTCCAGTATCCGCATTGCTTCCATGTTAAAAATGCCATAACGGCAAGAAGCGCTATTCCCGTGGGTAATAAAATATTTTTGCGTATGGCTTCACTTTGAATCAGAAGAGGTATTCCCCAAGCAAGACCTGCAGCAATGCCGATGGAAGGAAGGTAATGGTTACGGTCGGCCATGGCATGACCGGCTGTCTGGATTATTCCGATAACCGGCAGAATGGTTATCACATACCAGAACCATCCGACAAAGAGATGCGGAAAACGCTTCATTTTTACAATGACAGTGGTACTGATAATTATAATGAGCACAGCGGAAACCAGAACCTGCCAGGCTGGAAGGTTAGAGGGAAAAGGATAGAAAACAGCCAGATGATGAGGCCAGAATGTTTTTCCCAAATACGTCATAAAGGATACGGCTGCATTAGCCATTCTGGAACCGAAGGGGAAGGCTTTTGCCGTTGAATTGTATTGGGAAAACAGTGCAATGAGAGAAAAAATTGCTGATAATACGAAAAGAGGCATTTTTTCCTTAAGTTGCCACGAAACCATATTGTCTTTATTCTTTTCGAAACGCTGCAGGGGCCAGTAATCCAGAAGAATCATTATGACAGGAAGTGTGACAACCATCGGCTTGCTCATCAGGGCGCAGGCAAATACAAAAATCATAGCAATATATTTTATTGCAGCCGGTTTCTCCGTATAATAGACATAGAGGTATAATGTCAGTATTCCGAAAAACATGCTCAGGACATCTTTGCGTTCGGCAATCCAGGCGACCGATTCCACATGCAGAGGATGCAGGGCAAAGAAAGCCGCTACAAAAGCACTCTTCCATATTTCTCCTGTCATGTGCTTAAAAAGCCAGAACAAAAGTAATGAACTCAGAATGTGCAGGATCAGGTTGGTCACATGATAACCGCCCGCATTTAATCCGAATAATTTATAATCCAGCATGAAGGAAAGCCATGTCAGAGGATGCCACCCTTCGAAATAGATTGTCGTGAAAGCCCAGCGTAGCTCGTCGGTTGTGAATCCGGATTTAATATGAATATTATCTGTGACGTAAATATTATCATCGAAAACCAGAAAGTCGAATTTATTCACTTGCCCGTATGCGGCAAGTGTAGCGATTATAATCGCTATGGAAATCAGAAATATTTTTTTACGGGAATCAGTATTATTCTCGTTTATCATATTGAGCTGTCCTAAAAAACTCTTGTCATGTTAAGTCAAAATTCGTAATCAATGAAAACATCTTCTATAATACTCTAATAAATTTTCAAACTGTTTAAAGTCAGGTCACGGTCGGGGACCTGCGCCAGTACCAGGATCAATCGTTTCAAACGTCTTACCGCTTTCCGCGTCCAAAAACTTGCCGTTTATAAACAGCTTGTAACTCTCCATATGCGTCTCCTTCTCCGTTTGATTTTCAACGTCCGTATATTAAATCACTCCTCTGTGTTTCGCGATCCGCATTATCTGTTCGCTGCTTGTCGCCGGTGGCGTACGCTTTTGGGCTTCGGGTTTTTCCCTGAGATTGATGGCCTCCGTGGGACAGGTGGTCACGCACAGACCGCAGCCGATACAGCGGTCGAGGTTAACCTCTGCAACACCGTCGGGATTAATGGTGATCGCTTCCATTTGGCATCTCTCCAGACAAATTTCACAGCCGGTGCAGTTTTCAGAGTTAACAGTCGCCTGATAATTGGAAAAAACAAGTTCGGCCGGTTTGGGAAATTTTTTTATCGCGTTGAGTATCGCGCAGCAGTCGCCGCAGCAATTGCACATTCCCGCCGGATTCTGGGCAGTGCCGGGCTGGGTTACACAACCTGCCTCCTGCGCCTGCCTTACGATATTGATGGCTTCTTCGGCATTGACCTGTCTTCCCAGATTGTTATCGATATAATATTTTGCCATGGAACCGAACATCATGCAGGCTTCGAGGGGCTTGCCGCAACCCTTGCCCATGATTTTCTTTTCCTTGCGACAGAGGCATTCGGCGACGGCAATCGTGTCATTTTTTCTGATGATGGCAACCGCATCATCGAACGCGGCCACGTGGTGTTCGGGAATAATGGATTTTTCGATAGGGATGGTACGCAGGAATAGGCCTTCAATGTCTGCGATGGATTGATGGAATTTCTCGTTTAAATACGCCTCCAGCAGCTCTCCCATTTCACGATCGAAGCGTTTAATCTGAAACTCCACCAGGCCGTGCATGAATGGAATAGCGCCGTATTTGACAGATGCACCTTTCTTCAACCGGAAAAGAAGGCCGCGCTTCGTCATGTCCTCAAGCTGCGTGCCCACTTCTTCGACAGGTCTTCCCAGTCTTTCGGCAACGGATGTGGCCTCTTCCAGATTGGGCGACATATTGAGGAACATCTCCGCGTCGTTTTCGTTGAAAAGTTTTTTGAGTATTTTTATTTCGATTCCCGATTCGGTCGAGGGAAATCCCAAAGAATACATATCAAGTCTTTGCTGCAGACGGCGAAAAATATCTTCCGGCATGGTAATGCTCCTTACATTATTTATGGAAAATAAAAGAAGTTTCCAAAGGAACCGGCGGCTGACTATAGGGAACTTCTGTTCATTTATTTCCACAGCCGGTCGTGAATTGTCAAGCGTGAAATTATTAGCCAATATGCTGAATTTTATGTGAGTTATTATTTACTGCTGATGGAGAATCATTGCCGGTTGCGTTACGATTGCTTATCTTTTTTTATCAAAATCAAATATTCGTATTTGTATAGATCGTAAACAAACTGCCGGATAATCTCCTGTTCGTCATTAAACGGTGTTTCAAGCCTGAGAGCCGTTATAATTTTATCGTTGAGATTCAGCGGAAGAAAATCGGCAAACGATCCGCGCCGTGTTTCGTAATTCAGCATTTCGGCGATTTTCTGCAAATAGGAAAATTTGATGGTAAATTCATTGTGTCCTTTCAGGGAAATCCTTTCCGGATTACCGGGTGACGGGAACGAAAGGTAAGATTTCATCTCTTCGGGTACAGCCGCTTCGCAACTGTGCTCGCTTAAATAAATATAAGGGATTCCGGCAAGACAGAGTTTTTCGACAATTTCCATGGCGCCGATATTTATGTGTTCGTTTTTATTCAACCCCAGCGGCAAATCATATTTTTTATTGAAGTCATTCAGCTTTTGCATCGCATCGGCCATCATCTTAGCGGAAGCGTTTTGCGATTCCCCGCCAGCAACAAGAGTGGGCAGGTCGCCCAGGTTTTCATTCATCATGACCAGATCAAAGCCGGAAATGGATTCCGGTGGAACCGTGCAAATGTCGGCAAGTTCAAAATCAACGTCAAACGAGGCAAGCGTTTCTTTTTGTCTGTCCAGCAGGTAAGGCGAAATGTCAATCATTTTTGCCCGGATGGAAGGATTTAAGGTGAGAAAATCGCGTTTCAGATAACCCAGTCCGCCGCCTATTTCCAGCACGGAACGGATATGGTCAAAAGGAATTATCTCTTTGAGAAATTTATAAAGATGCTCGCCAAAGGAAAGAGGGGATGCAAGCATTTTGCGGCAGGGACTGCCCGCCGGTTGAAGGGAATTGCAGACGGTAAGCTCCCAGCCGAGCGTGGTTAATTCGTTTTGGTGATAATCTACCGTTGAATTGATAAAGTAACTCATAGCAATCCGTAAAAATACAAATTTTTTTGTTTTTTATCATATTTTAGAAATTAAGCTATGATTTTTTAAAAAAATATGAAATAATACTTATTATTTGTTTTTCTTGACTTTTATTATCCATCATTTTATTGGAAACAAGTTATCCAACTTTACCGTTATTTACTTCTTTTGTTTCCGGGGATTTATTTTTAGCATTTCAGCCAGGACCAAAGGATAACCGTCGGATAACCTTGCCATGTTGTGTACATAATTTTCTGTCCGGTCAACTTGATATTGTTTATAATAATGTCGCAATAATATTTCAACATCGTTTGTTTTAAGATTATGCAGAGTCAAATCTGTATAAGGCATAAAAAGAGCTTTTAGATCAAATAAATCTTTCCACGGCAGAAAATGTTCCACAATAGCAATGAACTGAAAATTTTGTTCCAGAATCAAATGGCGAAGAAACATCGTTTTCTGAGCGGTTACTTTTGCGATATTGTCAAAAACAATTATAGGCATCCGTTTTTTTGATAATTTTGCATTAGCTATTCGATAACGCAAAGCCTTATATCCCATTTTGTTTTCCTGATTTTTAAGCCTTTTGAGAATACCCGACTCTTTGATAATATTTTCACTCATTTTTAAAGGTGTTTGTCCGAAATCAACGAAAATAAATTTTCTTTCTTTATCCTGTGATTTTGCAATTTCTTTAATCAAACTTGTTCGCCCGATTCCAAATTTTCCACTGAGGATAATATTCTTGCCATCATTAAGAGATTCTATCATTTTCTTCTTCTCGCTTTGACGTCCGGCAAATAACATAATAATCTTTAAAGGTTCAGGTGAGTAAATAAAATTACATTGAATATTTTTCCAGCCGGGCAATCAAATTTTTAATTTCTTCCGTTTGTCCCTTTGTTCCGGAAATCAGATTTTCTATAGTTGCAAGCTCTTCATGAATATAGCTGATTGCCTGAAGCCGCATGTCCTCGATGGCGTTATTGATACGTTTCTCCCACTGATAAGCCAGACGGGAAAGATTGATTTCCACTTCCTTCGGTATCCCGTTCATAAAATGCCGTTCGAAATCTTTCCGGAAAAGTATCATCGGTATGAGAAACCAGATTAAATCGAGATGGATGTCGAATGTTTTGGTAAAAGATATATCCGGATGGTCGGGTTCGCTGACATCAATCTTCCATTCAACGTCCGCGAGTTTCACCCCCAGCACATTTTCAATATTGTCACCGAGAAACTTGCGGAAGGCTTCCAGTGACCTTGACAATCCGGCATGGGCCTTTTTCAATGTGCCCATAAAGTGAGCGTGTTCGGTTTTGGAAATTGCGCGCATTTCTCTGGACAGAGTTTCCGACACCCATATTTCATATCGGCGGGAAAGTTTCCAGAGATTGCCGTTCCATGAAGGCAGGTCATCCGCCAGTTGCTGCATAACTTTTTTTGTAAGCGGTATTCTGAATTTTTCCAGATATGTTTCAATCATCGAACGTGTTTGACGCTCATGTTCCCCGGAAATAATACCCAGTTCGTCCCGCATAAGAGATTCATTGACTCTTTCATTGATAATTTGGGCGCGCAGATTTTCACGATTAACATCCGCCTGCAAAGATGAATTTAATGCTATGCTTAAATAGCTGAGAACGCTCCCGGATAACGAAAAAACCTTGTAATGGAGTATCCGCAGAAACTCAAAATCGCGGTTGTCAGTCATGGCCTTCAGGATTTCGCTTTCCACTTTTTGCCGGTAAACATCCGTTTGGTTGATCGCGGAATACATATAAACCGGCATCTCCCGATGCAGCTCACGCTGCAAAGATTCCTTGAAGAACTTGAGGACTTCCTGCTGCTGGTCCGGTGAAAGCAGATCGGATTTGGTGAGCAGTAATATAATATTGGGAGTATGACCGGTCAGCTCTCTGATAAGATCCAGATCGTTCTGGGAAAGTGGTCTGTCGGAACTGACAGCCAGCAGTGCCGTGCCCACGGCAGGCAGCCAGCTTTCCGACGTGGCTTCGTGATATTTAAAAATACTGCCCAATCCCGGCGTATCCACCAGTCTTATGCCGGGATATTTACGAAGAGAGGGTAAGTCAATATCCACGATGGCGACATTTTTGGCGTTGCCGGGGTTTTGGGCTTCCGAGGTGAATTCAGCAATATCGGTCAGCGGGGCGTCTGTGATGGTGCCGTCAAGATGTCTGACCCGCAGGCGTTCTTTTTCTCCATACTGCAGTCGCGTGATGGCCGTTGTAACCGGTATGGCGCCTACAGGCAATATTGGTTGTCCGATCAGGCTGTTGAGAAA
>CAYMWM010000122.1:0-9616 GCA_964394185.1 uncultured Smithella sp. | reverse complement strand
GACCAGAAAAAATCTCAACGGATTGAGGTACGTAAGCCATTGTACGACCTGAGGCATGTTGGCAATGGGAAAGACAAAACCGCTCAGCATAAAGAACGGCAGAATAAAAAAGAAGGCGGTCATCATCGCCTGCTGTTTTGTGGACGCTATAGTTGAAATGAAAAGACCGATGCCCATGGTACTAAGCAGAAACAAGCACGTAGCGATAAAAAGAAGAAAAAGATTGCCGTTAAACGGTATCTCAAACCAGTAAATGGCGACACCGGTAACAGCAAAAAGCTGGAATAGTGATAAAATAATATAAGGGATTGTCTTCCCAATAATGAATTCATAGGATTTCATCGGGGTCACGATAAGCTGTTCCATCGTTCCATCCTCCTTCTCTCTGATGATGGCAATGGATGTCAGAATAAAGGACGTCAGCATGACCAGAAAGGCAACAATTCCGGGAACAAAAAAGTACCGGCTGTTGAGATTGGGGTTGTACCAGGTCCTGATGCGCGCATCCACTTTACCATAACTCATATTCATGGGATATAGTTTGCGCAGTGTGTCACGGTTGAATTTATCCAGCACGGATGCTGTGTAGGCTACTCTCATGGAGGCCATGTTACTCATCGAACCGTCAACCAGAATCTGGATAGGAGCGGTTTGTCCTTCTCTGATAATGGAAGAAAAATTCTTGTCTATTTTTATGCCCATGTCCACTTTTTCCCGAAGCAGTAGTTCGGTCATCTGTCGTTCGTCCGTTGTGTGATAATTGATATGAAAAATGTTGTTTCCCGTAAAGTTATCCAGAAGCCTGCGGCTCTCCTGTGTTTTCGAATAATCCAGAACAGCCAGGCGAATATTACTGATGTCGTAATTCACCACATAGCCGAAAACCAGCATTTGAATAAAAGGAAAAATAAACATCAGAGCGCGGTTGCGCCTGTCGCCCAGAAGCTGAATAAATTCTTTACGCATCAGTTCTCTGATTCTGAGCCAGCTCATAGCCCTTCCTTTTTTAATATTCTGAAGTTAAACAGGGTCAGGATGACGAACATCAAAAGCAAAACAAGCATGCTCGGCCATAGATAGGCAAGGCCGAGATCACGCAGATAAATTCCCGACAGAATATCAATGAAATACCTCGCTGGAACGGCCAGCGTTATATATTGAATAACTTTCGGCATGTTGATGATCGGAAAAACAAAATTGGAAAGAAGCAGGGACGGCAGATAGGTTGTCAGAATGGCAATCTGGTTGGCCATCAGTTGCGATTTTGTTACATTGGAAATCAAAAGTCCCAGCGACAAGGCGACACTGAGATAAAGGGACGCGGCAACAATCATCAGCCAGAAGTTTCCTTTCATCACGATGCCAAATAAAAGTTGTCCCAGCAAAATGGATATCAGCACATCCGTCAATCCGATGAAAAAATAGGGAATCGCCTTCCCCAGAAGGAGTTCTCCCGCCTTGACCGGCAGCGATTTAATGGTTTCCATTGTTCCGTTTTCATACTCGCGAGCAATAACCAGAGAAGTAAGTAAAGCGCCGACAATCATGATGATGATGGCAACGATGCCCGGAATAATAAAATTGCGGCTTTCCAGATCTTCGTTGAACCAGATGCGCACCCGTCCGTCGACGGGAGGCCTTATCGGCTCCTCGCCCTGACGGTTGAGAAAATTGATCAGTAATGTCTGATTATACTGTTCTATGAAAGAGGAGATGTAGCCGCGAACGATATTGCCAAACGTGGGATCGCTGGCGTCAATAATAACCTGCAATTGAATTTCCCTGTCAGCCGTAATACTTTTCTGGAAATCTGAGGGAATGATAATAGCCACCTTCACTCTGTCATGATCCAGATATTCGACGGCGTCTTTTGTCCGGGGAAGGACTCCCTTGACATTGAAATATGACGACGCCTCAAGTTTTCGGATAAAATCGCGGCTTTGCTCGGATTTGTCGTAATCGACAAACACGGTTCCCACATTGTCCACGTCAAGACTCAATGCGTATCCGAACAGGATAATCAGCATCAACGGGATGGCAAATGCCAGATAAAGGCTGCGGTAATCCCGGATCAAATGATAAAATTCCTTGCGGACGATGGCTTTCAGTCTGATGAATTTCAAGTTTCATCCCTCTTCATCAACGTAATGAACGCGTCCGTGAGATCAGCGTCCGGTTTCCCGGGGCAAGCTTCGGAAATAATCTCCGCGGGGCTTCCTGACGCCACAATATTGCCTTCATTGATCATCACGATCGTTTCACAGAAACGCGCTTCATCCATGTAATGCGTGGTGACAAATATGGTCATGCCTCCCGAGGCAAGTTGTTTGATGAAATTCCAGAAATGGCTTCTCGTGACAGGGTCAACGCCCGACGTGGGTTCATCAAGAAACAAAATATCCGGTTTATGCAAGAGCGAGCAACCGAGGGCAAGCCTCTGCCGCATGCCCTGCGGCAGCTCTCTTGTTTTCCGTTCACGGGCATCCTGCAGGCGGGCCATTTTCAAAACCCAGTCAATACGTTCCGTCCACTGTTCCTGTGGCACATTGTAGATTCCCAGATAAAAACGCAGATTCTCAAAGGGGGTTAAATCCTCGTAAAGGGAAAATTTTTGCGACATATAGCCGATGGATTGTTTCACTTCCTCGGGATCTTTTACAATATCATGCCCGGCAACCGTTCCTCCGCCGGATGTGGGTGTGATGATGCCACAAAGCATACGGATTGTAGTGGATTTGCCGGACCCGTTTGCACCGAGAAATCCAAAAATCTCTCCCTTCTTTAAAAGGAGATTTTGTTGACCGCAACAAACTGGCCGAACTTCTTCTCCAGATTATTGACCATGATGGAATCAGAGTTGGAATGAGTCATTGGCAACATCCTTATCCACTTTGATAATACGAGCAATGATTGATTCTTCCAGATCGGCATGTCCTTTGCGCATTTCTGAAGGCGTTGAAGAATCCAGAATAACAGCATTGTGCATCAGCGCGAGGCGATCGCATTTCTCCCCTTCATCTAGATAGGCAGTTGAAACAAGAATGGTCATACCTTCTTTTCTCATAGAGCCGAGTATGTCCCAGAATTCATGCCGGGAGACCGGATCGACACCATTGGTCGGCTCATCCAAAATCAGCAGTTGCGGTTCATGAACCAGAACACAGGCAAGTCCCAATTTTTGCTTCATACCTCCTGAAAGATTTCCGGCCAGCCTGTCAGTAAAGGGCAAAAGATTGGAAAAGCCAAGATACTTTTCCCTGCGTTTTTTCCTTTCACTGCGTGGCACATCGAAAACATCCATAAAAAACTGCATGTTTTCATCAACCGTCAGGTCCTGATAAAGACCAAACCGCTGCGGCATATAACCGATTAAATTTTTGATTTTCTGCTTTTGGGTGACGACATTGAGGCCGTCGATAAAAATTTCGCCCTGTGTCGGTTTGATCATGGTGGCAATCAGACGAAGCAGGGTTGATTTTCCCGCTCCATCAGAACCAACGAGGCCGAAAATATGGCCCCTGGCGACATTCAGCGAAACGTTCTTGATCGCTTCGACCGTATCAAAGCGCATGGTAATGTTTTTTACTTCCACAATAGGCGAAGAATTTCCCCGGGACTCTGCCATTCAGATCTCCACAATTACTTCAGCCAGGCATCTGCCGGCATCCCGGCCTTGAGTTCAAGGCTGGGATTGGCTATGGATACCTTAACCAGATAAACCAGTTTTACCCGTTCTTTTTTTGTCTGAATGATTTTGGGGGTGAATTCTCCCTCCGGCGAAATGAAGGAAACCGCTCCCGTGTAAGTTTTGCCGGGGTAAGTATCCACCTTTACATCAACCTTCTGTCCCGGTTTAACCTTGCCGATTTCGGTTTCATCAACGAATATTTTCAGATCAACATTGGAAAGATCGGAAATGGTGATGACTTCCCTTCCTGAATTCACGGTCTCACCCGGTTCAATATTACGGCTGGTTACAATGCCGTTCATGGGCGATTTTAGTAGCGTATAATCCAACTGGATGGATGCCTGATTTAATGAGGCACTGGCCGCGTTAATCTGTGCGGCGGCCACTTCAATATCCTGTTTAACCGCATCTATTTTGGTTAAATTTCCCTCTGCAAGCTTCAGGACGGATTCGCTTTCGGTAAGACGATTTTTAGCCACATCAAAATTTAATTTCATGCTATCGCGCTCTTTTTCCGTGATGACGCCTTTTCTGAACAAATCTTCAAAACGGTTGTAGTTCTTTTCCGCGTCTTTTAGGGTATCTCTGGCACTGTTTACATTTGCCCTGGCTCTGGCTACTTCCGACGGAAGCGTTTTTTCGTTGATGGAAAGAACGGTCTGTAATTGCTGTTTGGCTTTCTGCGCCCGGTCCAGATTTGCTCTGGCCTGCGCTAGGCGGGATTCAAACTCCGCCCGGTCAAGCTCCGCGATAATTTGATCCCTGGTAGCAGCCTGTCCTTCCTGAACATTAACTCTGGCTACACGACCGGGAATCTGGAATGACAATTTCGCCTGCGTTGTTTCTATTGTACCGGAATAATAAAGTCCTTTTTCGCGGTTATTCTTCTGGCCGATATAAACAAGCAGTCCGACCGTGACAAAAAGCACAACAAATACAATAATAATGATTCTTTTTTTCAACGCTTATCCTCCATTTTTATCTGAAGTTTAGTTCTTATTATTTTTAACATATTACCCTGTCATTTTTTTATTGCGTTTAGTACGAGAGCGGCCACTTCCTCACCCAGACTCTTTTTCAATTTCCTATCCCGGGCTTTGAGCTCAGCGGGCAGCCATAATTGCCTGTCCTTAATCGGCGAACCTTTTTTATAAAAAAGAACTGAGCCCATAATCATCATATGAATGAGAAACGGTGAGGTTTCAATAAATATTCCTTTTTTTCGTCCCTCTTCAAGAAGACCAAACAACACTGTGATGACGGATACCATATCTTCCACGACAACTCTCGGCAGCGTGGCACCGCCGGAAGCGATTTCCCGCATCATAATCGGCGGCAAATCCGGATTTTTATCCACGGCATCAGCAATAAAGGTTATGTAAGTTTTAAGTTTTTCTTCCGGTCTGGTCTCCTTAGCTACAGCTTCAGCAATACCCTTAACCACATGGCTGAAAATCTGATGAATGACATTGGCATAAAGCGTATCTTTATCACCGATTTGATAATAGATGGTTGCTTTGTTGACCGAAGCACGGATGGCAATTTCATCAACATGTGCCCCATTGTAACCTTTTTCGGCAAACACCGTTCGCGCGGCGATCAAGATGCGCTCAACGGTTTTATCCGATTTCTCTTTACGGTTTTTATTATTTACTTCTGCTCTCATACCAATTATTTTGTAAAATATTTTTATCCCATTATTTAACTAAACGGTTAGTTTAACTCATTAGTTAAATTTAAATGGAAATAGGGGACGTTGTCAAGACATTTTTCTTGTACAAAAAGCGTATTTTTTCATTCAGGTAAAAACCATGGGGGGATCAAACGTTTAATGTCCGGCAAAAAGTACGGTAACAAAACATTTGATTTTTAACATATTAAAAATATTGGATATATTATGATAAGGCCCTGACCGGTTATTCCTTTGCTTTAGTCTTTTTCATCAGGGTCTGCATCTGTTTGTCTTTTTCATGCCACAATTTCTGCACCCATTGATGCATGGAATCGCGGAATGCCGGATCACCTTCATAATCGCCATGCAGTAAATGTTTTGGAATTTGTACGGTTCTCATCCGCACGGTTATCCGTTTGACTTTGCCACATAGAAAATCCTTGAACGTGGGAATCCCATCAGGATATACGATGGTAATATCCAGCATGGATTGAAACTGTTCGCCAAGCACGTTTAAGGCCAGTGCCAGTCCGCCGGATTTGGGACGCAAGAGATATTTATATTCACTTTTCTGCTTATCGTGTTTTGCGGAAGTAAAGCGAGTGCCTTCAAGAAAATTCATAACACTGGTGGGAATCGTCCCAAATTTTTCACAGGCCCTGCGCGTTGCTTCAAAATCCTTGCCCTGCTGTTCGGGATGTTTTTTAAGATATTCGGCGCTGTGACGGTATAAAAATGGATAATCCAGCGCCCACCAAGCAAAACCCATCAGTGGCACACGAATCAGTTCTCTTTTAATGAAAAACTTAAGCAGGGGAATGCGACGGTTCAGCAGATACTGCATAACCAGTATATCAACCCAGGATTGATGGTTGCTGACAACAAGATACCAGCCGTTGTAATCCAAACCCTCCAACCCCTTGACATCCCACTGGGTTTTTTGGGTAAGGCGCATCCACCCGATATTGCCGGCAATCCAGTTTTCCCCTATCCAATGAAGAACTTTATTTAATATCCTGAGTAACGGCGGCCAGGGTAGAATGATTTTCGGAATGGCGAATATAGATAGAATAATGACCCAGAATAATACATTAATAAAAAGAAGAAATCCGGCTATTGCTCCCACCATAAAGGGCGGCAAAAAATTCAACATGGCGATATCCTTAAAAATATAAAATATTTACATCAAGTTCGGCGAGCATAAGAAAAAGAGATTTACAAGTCAAGAAAATTATAGCATAGTCACGGATAATTTGATTGCTTGTCTTCAAGTTAAACTGGTTGTATTCAAAACTGCTATAAATCAATTAATCCAGTTAAAAATTAAAACCCAAAAGGATTTTAAAAAATGAAAAAATCTCATTTAAGAAATATTGCAATTATTTCCCATGTCGATCATGGAAAAACAACGCTGCTCAACGCCATGTTAAAGCAGACAGGAGTTTTTCGGGCAAATCAGGCTGTCGAAGACCGGGTGATGGATTCGATGGATCTGGAAAAAGAACGAGGCATTACCATCATGGCAAAAAACACGGCGGTAAATTATAATGGCGTCAAAATCAATATTGTGGATACGCCCGGCCATGCCGATTTCGGTGGCGAAGTGGAACGCAGCCTCAACATGGTTGACGGCGCGATACTGCTTGTGGATGCCAGCGAAGGCCCTCTGCCGCAAACAAGATTCGTTTTAAAGAAAGCTCTCGCATTGCATCTGCCCATTATTCTAGTGATTAATAAAATTGACCGAAGCGACGCCCGCATTGAAGAAGTTATCAATGAAACCTATGATCTTTTTATCGATTTGGGTGCCGAAGAGAATCAAATCGAATTTCCCATTCTCTATACCAATGCCAAAACCGGAGTGAGCCATAAAAAATTGGGTGATGAAAGTTCCGATCTTTCCTCACTTCTTGAGACCATCATCGAATATATGCCGGCTCCCGAAGGAAATGATGAAGACGTCCCGCAGCTTTTTGTCACCAATCTTGATTACGATTCCTATGTCGGACAGATTGCCATTGGACGCCTGCAAAGCGGCAGGCTGGAAATGAACAATAATTACAGCCTGTGCGCTAAAGATAAAATCATTCCCGGCGTTAAGTTCTCGGCTCTTTACACTTTTCAAGGCCTGACCAAAAAGCAGGTTGATTCGGTTGAATCCGGCGATATTATCGCTTTATCGGGAGTGGAAAACGTCACGATAGGCGATACCATATCTTCCTTGACCGACCCAAAACCGCTTCCCCGTTTGCTGGTGGATGAACCCACTGTGTCGATGATATTTTATGTCAATGACAGTCCTTTCGGCGGAAAGGAAGGTAAGTATCTGACATCGAGGCATCTGCTGGAGCGGCTGGAAAAGGAATCTCTGAAAAATGTCGCCATAAAAATCAAAAAGATGGAAAGAACGGATGCGTTTGAAGTTTGCGGACGCGGCGAACTGCAAATGGCCGTGTTAATCGAAACCATGCGGCGCGAGGGCTATGAGCTGATGGTATCGCGTCCCCAGGTCATCACCCGGCAGCAAAACAATCAAACCTGCGAACCCGTGGAGAGGCTTTTTCTGGATATTCCGGAGCCGTTCGTCGGTAAAATTACCGAAAAACTATCTATCAGAAAAGGGCGAATGGAAAGTCTGGTCAATAAAGGTTCGGGCAGGGTGAGCATGGAATTCTTGATTCCCTCCAGAGGATTAATCGGTTTCCGCAGTCAGTTTTTAACGGACACCAAAGGTGGCGGTGTGATGAATTCGCTGCTGGAAGATTATGCTCCCTGGTTTGGTTCAATTCCCCAAAGAATTACTGGTGTTCTGGTTGCCGACCGCCCCGGACGTGTTACACCCTATGCCAGTTATGCCATGGAAGACAGGGGAGAGATGATTGTGGAAATCGGAACGGAAGTCTATGCGGGCATGATTGTTGGAGAGCGCAACCGCACCTCGGATCTCAACGTAAATATTGTCAAAGAAAAAAAATTGACCAATATGCGCGCATCCACGTCGGATGCCACAATCATCTTAAGGCCGCCGCGTATACTTTCTCTGGATCAGGCCATTGAATTCATAGCCGAAGACGAACTGGTGGAAGTAACGCCGAAAAGCATACGCCTGAGAAAGATGGAGCTGGACGCAACCAAACGTCAGCAGAAAAGCCGCAGAGAAGAATAAAGAAACATTTTTTGCATTTCTAATGCCTAATAAGAGATGATCCGAGAAATTGAGAAAAACTTCTATCGCATAACTTTACGCATGCCTTATCGTTTACGTCATGTAAACGCATACCTTTTTTGTCATGATAATCAACTGGATCTTTTTGATACCGGACTCAATACGCCCGGATCTTATGAAATGCTCGAAAAGGATATGACAGGAGCGGGCTTCAGTATCAACGACATCAAACATATTTATCTCACCCATGTACACACGGATCATTGCAGCATGGCCGGTATCCTGCAAAAAAAGGCGGGCGCGAAAATTTATCTCTCCCAAACGGCCTGGAATGAATATCAGCATTTTCGTCAGACAGACCCGGCGGTTGATCAGCTAAGAATATTCTATGCGCGTCAGGGCATGCCTTCCCGTTTAATCGATATGATTATCGAGGAATATGAAGATATCCGGGGTATCATTACGGAATTTAACGCGGATTCTTTTTTGAGTCATAATGAAGGGTGTCAGTTTGGCGACTGGAAATTTGAGGCTATTTCAACGCCCGGACATGCCGCCGGGCATGTTTGTTATTTCTTTCGAGAAAAAGGTTTTTTGCTGTCCGGAGATCACATTCTGCCCTATATAGCGCCGATTCTGAGCCCCGATATTTTTGATGACAATTACCGCGCTCTGGCAACTTATCTGGATTCCCTGAACGTTATAGAGAAATTGCCCGTCGCTGTAATATATCCGGGACATGGCACTCCTTTTGTTGATTTGAAAGAAAGAGTGTCAGACATACGCGGGCATCACGAAAAAAGAAAATTGCTGGTTTTGGATCATGTAAGCATGAAGCCAAAGACAACATATGATATTGCCGGGGAATTGGTTAATCCCTCGCTTGCGGATTTTGATAAATTCCTGGCATTGAATGAAACGCTTATTTATTTGAAGGAACTCAAAGCTCATGACGAAATAAAGGAAGATTTCGTTGAAAATATTTTGTATTACACAAAAAAATAGGGCGCGCGATATCTATTGACAGATATTTAATAATGATTCATAAACGCCGCCTATATATTGAACTGTAAGAGGCATTTTTGAGTAA
>CAYMWM010000121.1:7172-9723 GCA_964394185.1 uncultured Smithella sp. | reverse complement strand
TTATCAACATTATAATTAGCTTCTGCATAGGAGGCCGGGGCGCGGTATAGTATCATCTCTAAATAAACGAAATTCAAAACCGCTGCCAGGCAAACCGGCAGCGGTTTTTTTTTGAAGGAGAGGGGAAAATGACAAAAAATAAAGTATGGATTTATGATACAACCTTAAGGGATGGCACGCAGGGAGAACAGACGAATTTTTCGGCGGAAGAAAAACTGCGTATCGCACAGCGCCTCGATGATGTTCATTTCCACTACATAGAAGGCGGCTGGCCCGGTTCCAATCCCAAAGATGCCCGTTTTTTTGAAATGGCGAAAGGCATCAAGTTCAAAAATGCGCGTCTCACCGCTTTCGGCAGCACTAGACGCGCGCATACTAAAGCCGAATCCTGCTCGAATTTAAAGGCATTGATCAAAGCCTGCACTCCCGCCTGCGCTATTGTCGGAAAATCCTGGGATTTGCATGTTACGGATGTTTTGAAGACGAATCTTAATGAAAATCTGGCGATGATTGCCGATTCCATCGACTATTTGAAATCCATGGGCAAGGAGGTCATTTTCGATGCCGAACATTTTTTCAACGGTTATAAAAATAACTCCCGCTATACGACCAGAGTTGTGAAAACGGCGCTGGCTGCCGGGGCGGATTTCATTGCCCTTTGCGATACCAATGGCGGTTCTCTTCCCAATGAAATATGTACGATTGTAAAAAGAATTTCCTCTCATATCCCTCCGGAAAAGCTGGCCATTCACACCCATAATGACTGCGGGCTGGCCGTGGCCAATTCCATTGCCGCCGTGCAAAAAGGTGTCGCGATGGTTCAGGGGACGGTCAATGGTTACGGAGAAAGATGTGGCAATGCCGATTTGATTACGGTGGTCGCCAATTTGCAGTTGAAAATGGGGAAAAAATGCCTGCCGCCGGACTCTATTAAACAATTGACTAACCTCTCTCATTATATCAGTGACGTAGCCAACGTCCCGCCGTTAAATTCCCGTCCGTTTGTCGGACGCAGTGCCTTCGCGCATAAAGGCGGCGTGCATGTCAGCGGCATCGTAAAAAACTCCGTTGCCTACGAACATATTGAGCCGGAACTGGTCGGCAATCACCGGCGCGTTCTGGTTTCTGATTTGTCCGGGAAAAGTAATGTGGAATATAAAGCCAGGGAACTGGGCATCGATCTGGCGAAAAACGACGCAATCAGCAAAAAAATTGTGCATGAAGTCAAACTAATGGAAGATCGGGGCTTCCAGTTTGACGCCGCCGACGGTTCGCTTTCTCTGCTCATCAAGAAAGCCATCGGTGAATTTGTCGCGCCTTTTAATCTGGAAACCTTCAGCGTGATAACCTCACGTAAGGAAAATAATCCGTGCATGTCCCAGGCGACCATCAAGATATCGGTTGCCGGTGAAGAAGAATTGACCGCCGCGGAAGGAAACGGCCCGGTCAATGCCCTGGACTATGCCCTGCGCAAAGCGCTGACAAAATTTTATCCGCAAATCAAGGATATGCGTCTGGTGGATTTCAAAGTACGTACGCTGGAAGGCTCTGAAGGGACGGGAGCGGGCGTCAGGGTGCTCGTGGATTCCACAGATGGTGAAGATGTCTGGAGCACTATAGGTGTTTCTGAAAATATTATTGAAGCGAGCTGGCAGGCGCTGGTTGACAGTATTCAATATAAATTAAGCAAGGAGGAGAACATCAATATAAAGTAATGTAAAAAAACCATTTTTAGCTATCCATGAAGCTTTCATTGCGAAAGTGCCTGATTCTTGCTATATCGATAATAGTTGAGAATCATTGGAAGTATAAAAAATGTTATTTTCTATCAACAGTCAGAATCCTCAGATGCGGCTCATCAAAAAAGCCGCTGATATCCTGCGTGACGGTGGAATTGTCATATATCCAACCGACACGGTTTACGGTTTGGGCTGTGATTTGTCCAATAAGAAAGGCATTGAAAAGATTTACGATTTAAAAAGAAGAAACAGAAAACAACCGTTGAGTTTTGTCTGTTCCGACCTGAAACACATCAGCGAGTATGCAAAAGTTACCAATTATGCTTATAAAACGATGAAGAGGCTTTTGCCTGGAGCGTATACTTTTATTCTTGAGGCTTCGCGTCTGGTGCCAAAAATTATTTTGCCTAAAAGGTCAACAACAGGTATAAGGGTTCCGGACAATCAGATTTGTCTGGCGCTGGTCAAGGAACTTGGCCAGCCGATAATCAGCACGAGCGTGAAAACAGAGCAGGGCGAAACCTTGGGCGATCCCTCTGTTATTAAAGAATATTTCGGACGGACGGTTGATTTAATTATAGATGGTGGTATTATTATGCCGCAGCCGTCCAGTGTCATCAGTTTGGTTGATGACAACATAGAAATTGTAAGAATAGGAAAAGGCGATATTAGCGCCTTTCTATAAATACAAAAAGGTTCAGGCGGTATTTTGCAAAATAGACACACAAAAAGTCTATTGGGTGCACAGATGTGCGCAAAATATCAGCAGGCCGAAAAGGACATTTATGAAACATATTATGCTCGTTAACGCT